>NZ_CP084742.1:3091176-3400294 GCF_020520285.1 Pseudomonas sp. L5B5 | reverse complement strand
CGCGGCCTCGGCGCTCATCCAGGTCTTGAGGTTGTCGCCGGCCTGGGTGATCAAGGGTTGAGCCGCCAGGTAATCGATGTTCTGGCTGATGCCTTCGAAGAACAGTTGCATGGCGTTGGCCACTTGGCGGATCTCGCGACCGCTACCGTCAACGAAGCCATCCTCGGCATCGCTGCGCAGGTTGATCACCACCAGCGTGGCTACCAGGACCACGGGCAGGCAGGCGATGACGGCAAAGGCCCAGGTGAGTTTCTGTTTGATGTTCATCCGCGCTCCAGTTTTTTGTAAGACCACGAAGTGCAGGCGACTCGCGGATTTATGGGCAGCTTGAAAGATGAAGCCAGTTGCATCCCTGAGAGTGAAGTCGAGCAGGCGGCGATCGAACCTTGGCCAGCGGCTGACGTCTTTATTGGATTGTCGGACAAACTCCCTGTCTCTCTGAGGGCTTCGGCTGGCGCTGCGCAATATTGAGCCGTCGGCGCAAAAAAAACTTGCCGGGAGCAGGCCTGCGTGGGAGCGGGGAGGGCGGTGCCGGACCGTCGCCGATGGACGGTTGCCGGCGGCGTCTCGGCCAGGATCTTCGGCGGTGTCGATGGATGGATCTGGCACATTGAGTGCATTGCTGTCGCTCGGTGGTCGGCAGCCCTTTCCCGTCGTGGGAGGATTGCCGTATAACGAGAGACTTTCGCGTGTTTGGTAACAAGGGACCCACAATAAAAGCTGATGAAGACTCCAAAACGCATTGAACCGCTGATCGAAGACGGTTTGGTAGACGAGGTGCTGCGCCCACTCATGAGTGGTAAAGAGGCAGCTGTGTATGTGGTGCGCTGCGGCAACGAGCTACGTTGCGCCAAGGTCTACAAGGAGGCGAACAAACGCAGTTTCCGTCAGGCGGCGGAGTATCAGGAAGGTCGCAAGGTCCGTAACAGCCGTCAGGCGCGGGCCATGGCCAAGGGCTCCAAGTTCGGTCGCAAGGAGACCGAGGACGCCTGGCAGAACGCCGAAGTGGCGGCCCTGTTCCGCCTGGCCAATGCCGGGGTACGGGTGCCCAAGCCGTTCGACTTCCTCGAAGGCGTGCTGCTGATGGAGCTGGTGGCCGACGAGTACGGCGATGCGGCGCCGCGTCTGAACGATGTGATGCTGGAGCCGGACCAGGCCCGGGAATATCACGCCTTCCTGATTTCCCAGATCGTGCTGATGTTGTGTACCGGCCTGGTGCACGGTGACCTGTCCGAGTTCAACGTGCTGCTGACGCCGGACGGCCCGGTGATCATCGACCTGCCCCAGGCGGTGGATGCGGCCGGCAACAACCACGCCTTCAGCATGCTGGAACGCGATGTCGGCAACATGGCTGGATACTTCGGGCGCTTTGCCCCCGAGCTCAAGCGCACCCGATATGCCAAGGAAATGTGGGCCCTGTACGAGGCCGGCACCTTGCATCCGGGCAGCGTGCTGACTGGCGAGTTCGACGATCCTGAAGAGCTGGCGGATGTCGGCAGCGTGATCCGCGAGATCGAAGCGGCGCGCCTGGACGAGGAACGCCGCCAGGCAGTGCGAGCGGCGGATGATGCGCCGCCGGGCAAGTCCGAAGAGCCACCGCCTCCGCCCTGGATGCAGTGATGCCAAAAAAAATCCGGCTTCGGCCGGATTTTTCATTCCTGCAAACTACTTGGCATCTTGTAGCTGCTGCCGAAGGCTGCGCACGGCCCGAAGGGACGTAGGGATCTTCAGGGCGCTGAGGTTTTGCAAGGGATCGCCAAGCAAGGCCCTGCGAGCCTTTTCGCAGCCTCGCCAGGGCTCGGCAGCGGCCACAGAAATCGCTTCTTGCAAACACTCAGGACGCGCAGCAACTGCCCGAGGCCAGTTCCTTGAGAATCGGGCAGTCCGGACGATGGTCGCCCTGGCAGTGCTCCACCAGGTCCTGCAGGGTATCGCGCAGCCCCGCCAACTCGCGGATCTTCTGGTTCAGCTCATCGATATGCTGGCGCGCCAGGGCCTTCACGTCGGCGCTGGCCCGCTGCCGGTCCTGCCACAGGGTCAGCAGCTTGCCCACTTCCTCCAGGGAAAACCCCAGGTCCCGGGAGCGCTTGATGAAGGCCAGGCTGTGCAGGTCGTCGTCGCCATACAGGCGATAGCCGCTGTCACTGCGGTGGGCGGGCTTGAGCAGGCCGATGGACTCGTAGTAACGGATCATCTTCGCGCTCAGGCCGCTCTTGCGGGCTGCTTGGCCGATGTTCATTCGGCGTTCTCCAGGTCTTTGGGTTTCCAGGTTTTCAACAGTAGCGCATTGCTGACCACGCTGACGCTGGACAGGGCCATGGCTGCCCCGGCGAGCACCGGGTTGAGCAGGCCGAACGCCGCCAGCGGGATGCCGATCAGGTTGTAGACGAAGGCCCAGAACAGGTTCTGGCGGATCTTCGCGTAGGTCTTGCGGCTGATTTCCAGGGCCGCCGGGATCAACCGTGGATCGCCACGCATCAGGGTGATGCCGGCCGCGTGCATGGCCACGTCGGTGCCACCGCCCATGGCGATGCCGATGTCTGCCGCTGCCAGGGCCGGGGCGTCGTTGATGCCGTCGCCGACCATGGCCACCACGCCGGTCTTCTTCAGCTCGGCCACCGTGGCCGCCTTGTCCGCGGGCAGCACTTCGGCGTGCACGTCGTTGATGCCCAGGGCGTCGGCCACCACCTTGGCGCTGCCGCGGTTGTCACCGGTCAGCAGGTGGCTGCTGATATGCCGTGCGTTGAGTTGCTGCACCGCCTGCAGCGCGCCGGGCTTGAGTGTGTCGCCAAAGGCGAACAGGCCCAGCACCCGGGATTGCGGGTTCTGCTCGATCAGCCAGGACAGGGTCCGGCCTTCGTGTTCCCAGTCCTTGGCCGCCTGGGCCAGGTTGCCGGGGTTGAGGCCGCTTTCTTCCAGCAGGCGCCGGTTGCCCAGGGCCAGTTGGCGACCCTCCAGGGTGCCGGCGATGCCACGCCCGGTGAGGGACTGGCTGGCGCTGACGTCGGCCACTGGCAATTGGCGTTCCTGGCACAGGTCCAGCACCGCCTTGGCCAGGGGGTGCTCACTGCCGCGCTGCAGGGCGCCGGCCAGTTGCAGCACCGTGTTCTCGTCGCCTTCCACCGCCTGCATGTGGGCGATGCGCGGAGTGCCGGAAGTCAGGGTGCCGGTCTTGTCGAACACCACCGAACTGACTTCGTGGGCACGCTCCAGGGCTTCGGCGTCCTTGATCAGGATGCCGTGGCGGGCTGCCACGCCGGTGCCGGCCATGATCGCGGTGGGCGTGGCCAGGCCGAGGGCACAAGGGCAGGCGATCACCAGCACTGCCACGGCGTTGATCACCGCGGTTTCCAGGGGGGCGCCGTACAGCCACCAGCCCACCAGGGTGATCAGCGCCAGCACCAGGACGGCGGGCACGAACACCTGGCTGACTTTATCCACCAGTTTCTGGATCGGTGCCTTGCCGGCCTGGGCGTCTTCCACCAGGCGAATGATCCGTGCGAGCACGGTTTCCGCTCCCAGGGCCTGGGTGCGTACCAGCAGGCGGCCTTCGCCGTTGATGGCCCCGCCGGTGACCTTGTCGCCGGGCTGCTTGGGCACTGGCAGGCTTTCACCGCTGATCAGCGCTTCATCGGCGTGGCTCTGGCCGTCGATGACTTCGCCATCCACCGGAAAGCGCTCGCCGGGCTTGACCAGCACCAGGTCGCCCAAGCGCAAGGCGCTGATGGCCACTTCCTGTTCGCGGCCGTCGATGACCTGGATTGCCCGTTCCGGACGCAGGGCTTCCAGGGCACGGATGGCGCTGGCGGTCTGGCGCTTGGCGCGGCTTTCCAGGTACTTGCCCAGCAGCACCAGGGCGATCACCACCGCCGAGGCTTCGAAGTACAGGTGCGGCATGCTGCCAGCGGCGGCGGCGCCCCACTCGTACAGGCTCAGGCCGTAGCCGGCGCTGGTACCCAGGGCCACCAGCAGGTCCATGTTGCCGCTGCCGGCGCGTACGGCCTTCCACGCCGCCACGTAGAAGCGGGCGCCGAAGATGAACTGCACCGGGGTGGCGAGGGCGAACTGGGCCCAGGCCGGGAGCATCCAGTGCAGGCCGAACGGCTGCACCAGCATCGGTAGCACCAGGGGCAGGGCCAGGAGAATGGCCAGCACCAGGCTCCAGCGCTCGCGGCGCAGGTTCTGCTGTTGCTCGTCGCCGTGCTTTTGCTCGGCTTGCCACAGGCTGGCGGTGTAGCCGGCCTGGGTCACGGCGTTGATCAGCAGGGTCGGCTCGACCTGGCCCAGCAGCTCGACGTGAGCGCGCTCGGTGGCCAGGTTGACGCTGGCACTGCGCACTCCAGGAAGTTTGTTCAGGGCCCGTTCGACACGCCCGGCGCAGGTGGCGCAGGTCATGCCGCCGATGCTCAGCTCGACCGATTGCACCGGCACGCTGTAGCCGGCGTTCTCCACGGCCTCCAGCAGGGCCGGCAGGCTGTCTCCCGGTGCTTCGACCCGAGCCTGTTCCGTGGCCAGGTTGACGCTGACGGTGCGAATGCCGGCCACCTTGCCCAGGGCGCGTTCCACGCGTCCGGCGCAGCTGGCGCAGGTCATGCCGGCAATCGGCAGGTCGAAAGTGGTTGATTCAGGCATGGCGACGCTCCCTGTAAATGTTGCCTACAGGATCAACCTTGCCATGCAGGCAAGGTCAAGGGGCATTGCAGGGGTGCTTCATTTTGTCCCAGGGATGAACAACGGACAGGCCCGGCGCCAAGGGGCGCCAGGCCGTCCGTCAGTATCCCAGGGCGGTGGGCTTGAGGTACATGCCCGAAGGGCTGGTGGCGATGCGGAACTTCAGCACGTCGCCGGCCTTGAGGCTCACCTCCTGGGTGCTCGGCGCCAGCATGCCGGCGCTGCAACCCGGTGCCTGGCCCGGCAGCAGTTTCAGGCTCAGCGCCACCTTGCCGGCCGGCAGGTTGAAGGAGGTGGTCTGTTCCTGGAACAGCCGGCCGGCCAGCTGGTCCTGGATGTACAGGCCGATTTCACAGGTGGTGGCCACTTCCAGCCGTTCCCTTGAAATGATCAGTACCCCGTAATCCTCGCCGGCAGCCAGGGCCGATGGCGCTGCCGCGGTGAGGCCCAGCAGGCCGATGAGGCTGAAAGTTGACCAGCGCATGGCTGAATCTCCCGCTTTGATGACATAAGGAGTGAAGCTTGGCCGAGCGCGGCGCCGATTTCCAGCCCGGCAGGTTGCGCTGGAACTTGACCTTGCCATGGTGGCAAGGCCAAGACTCTGCTCAACCTCAACACTGGAGAAGCGCAATGCAAGTATTCAACGTTCAAGGCATGTCCTGCGGCCACTGTGTGCGAGCCATCACCCAGGCCTTGCAGAACAAGGACCCGGCGGCCACCGTGCGGGTGGACCTGGCGGCGAAGGAAGTCGGGGTGGAGAGCCGGCTGTCCACCGATGAGGTCATCAGCTTGATCAGCGAAGAGGGCTATGGGGTGCAGGTCGCCTGAACGATCTGATCGTTAGCGACCTATCGGAATGTTCAAGGCGTCCAAGCACGGATAAACTATCGGGCCGCTGACCCGATGCTCGTTTGGATGCCATGAACCTACGCATTATCTTGATTCTCGGCGCCCTGAGCGCATTCGGCCCCCTGGCCATCGATTTCTACCTGCCAGCCTTCCCGGCGATGGCCCAGGCTTTCGCCACCGATGAAAAACATATCCAGTTGACCCTGGCCGCCTATTTCCTGGGGCTGTCCATCGGGCAGCTGGCCTATGGGCCACTGGCCGACCGCTTTGGCCGGCGACCACCGCTGCTGGCCGGTGTCGGGTTGTTCACCCTGGCGTCCCTGGCTTGTGCCTATGCGCCAAGCCTGGAGTGGCTGATCGGTGCGCGGTTCGTCCAGGCCCTGGGCGGCTGTGCCGGAATGGTGATATCCCGCGCGGTGGTCAGTGACAAATGCGACGCCGTGGGCTCGGCCAAGGTGTTTTCGCAGCTGATGCTGGTGATGGGGCTGGCGCCGATCCTGGCACCGATGCTCGGCGGCCTGCTGGTCAATCTCCATGGCTGGCAATCGATCTTCATCATGCTCACGGTATTCAGTGCCCTGTCCGGGCTGGCGGTGGCCCTGGGCCTGCCGGAAAGCATGCCGGTCGAACGACCACGCCTGCCGTTGTCCGGGGCACTGCACCAGTACGGCCTGCTGATCAAGGACCGGGTGTACCTGGGGCATGCCCTGACCGGCGGCATCGCGATTGCCGGGATGTTTTCCTATATCGCCGGCTCACCCTTTGTCTTCATCAAGCTCTATGGCGTACCGGCGGAGCATTTCGGCTGGTTCTTCGGGATCAACGCCGGTGGTTTCATCCTGGTGGCGCAGATCAATGCACGGCTGCTGGCCAAGCGCGGGCCGGCTTTCCTGCTGGCGCGCACGGTATGGATCTACCTGGCGGCGGGCCTGGCCCTGCTGGGTATCAGCGCCGTGCATACCACGGCACTGTGGCCGCTGCTGGTGCCGCTGTTCGTCTGCATCGCCAGCCTGGGCTGCATCATTCCCAACGCTGCGGCCTGTGCCATGAATGGCCAGGGCGCGCGGGCCGGCAGCGCCTCGGCGCTGCTGGGGTGCCTGCAGTTCAGTGTCGCCGCGGGCGCGGCCTACCTGGTGGGGGTGTTGCACGACGGCAGCGCCATGCCAATGGCCATGGTCATTTGCCTGTGCGGCGTGCTGGCGGTCAGCATGGCGGTCATGACCCGGCGTTTGCAGAACGCCCGGGCGCTGAAGGCCGTCGAACTCTGATTCAGCCGGCGGCGCGTTGCTGGGGCAGGGGAATCGCATGAGGAGCCAGCAGTCGGGTCTGCAGGGTCTGGGTGAACATCCGGGCCTCGGCCTCGCTGCGGAACGTCACCGCGTGCTGGTCCAGGCGAACCTGCCACTGGGAGCCTTGGGGGGTTGCCAATTCTTTTATCAGGATCTTCATTGCTGACCTCCTAACGGTAAAAGACTGCACTGCAAGGGACCCCAAGTGTAGACCTGAATACGGTCACGAATATGACCGAAATCAACTCTCGGACTGACGGCAGCCAGCACCTTTTACCGGTGCCGGCTGCTGCTCGTGACGGTGTCAGAAACCTTCGAGGACGATCTTGCCGCGAGCCTTGCCGCTCTCCAGCAGAGCGTGGGCACGGCGCAGGTTGGCCGCGTTGATCTGGCCGAAGTGCTCGCCGACCGTGGTCTTTAGGGTGCCGGCGTCAATCAGTTCGGCGACCCGGTTGAGCAGCACGTGCTGTTCCTGCATGTCGGCGGTTTCGAACAGCGAACGGGTGTACATGAACTCCCAGTGCAACGACAGGCTCTTGCGCTTGAGCTGGGTCACGTCGAGGCTTTTCGGGTCGTCGATCAGCGCCAGCTTGCCCTGGGGCGCCAGGGCTTCCACCAGTTGGTCGAGGTGGGCATCGGTCTGGGTCAGGCTGGCGACATGGGTCACCGAGTCGATGCCGATGCGCTTGAGTTCGGCGCTCAGCGGCTGGCTGTGGTCCACCACCGCATGGGCGCCCAGTTCGCGGACCCAGGCCTGGGTCTGTTCGCGCGATGCAGTGCCGATCACCTTGAGGCCCGTGAGCTGGCGAGCCAGCTGGGTGAGGATCGAGCCGACCCCGCCGGCAGCGCCAACGATCAGCAGGCTCTGGCCCTTGTCAGACGGCTCCTGGTTGACCTGCAGGCGTTCGAACAGCAACTCCCAGGCGGTGATCGCGGTCAGCGGCAAGGCTGCGGCCGCGGCGAAATCCAGGCTCTTGGGCATGTGGCCGACGATCCGTTCATCCACGGTGTGCAGCTCGCTGTTGCCGCCGGCCCGGGCGATGGAGCCGGCGTAGAACACCCGGTCACCGACCTTGAACAGGCTGACGTCGCTGCCCACGGCCTTGACCACCCCGGCCACGTCCCAGCCCAGCACCTTGGCTGCGCCGCCTTCGGGCTGGACGTTCTGGCGCACCTTGGTGTCCACCGGGTTGACCGAGATGGCCTTGACCTCCACCAGCAGGTCGCGGGGGCCGGCCACCGGCTCGGGCAGTTCGATGTCTTGCAGGGACTTGGCGTCGTCGATGGGCAGGGAGGCGTAATAGGCGATGGCTTTCATGTGGAGAGTTCCTGATGAGTAGGTGAAAAAGGCTCAGACGATCAATTGCAGGCGCTTGAGCTCGAAGTGCTCGATCGCCTCGCGGGTCTGGGCGATGAAGTGCTGGAAGTGCGCGGTGTTGTTGTGAAACTCCAGGGCTGCTTCATCGTCCCAGCGCTCCAGCACGTAGAAGGTGCCCGGCTGCTCGGCGTCCTGGTGCAGCTCGTAGTACTGGCAGCCGCTTTCCTCGCGGCTGGGCGGGACCAGGGCGCTGAGCTCGCGCTCGAGGACGGCTTGCTGGCCGGGCTTGGCGATCAGGGTGGCAATCGCGGTGAAGGCTTGGGACATGGGAATTTCCTCAGGGGTTGGCCGATGGAGGGGATGATTGGCTATTTCTCCTGAAGATAAAACCCGCTAAAAGAGCAGGCTCTTTCAATATTTTCTTGATAATCCAGGTGCGCTCCATGCTTCGATTCGATGACCTGCAGTTGTTCGTGCGTGCCGCAGACCTGGGCAGCCTGTCGGCGGCGGCACGGGTCATGGACCTGTCACCGGCGGTGGCCAGCGCCGCCCTCAAGCGCATCGAGGAACACTTGGGCGCGCGCCTGCTGGCCCGTTCCACCCGCAGCCTGCGCCTGACCGCCGAGGGCGAGGGGTTTCTCGAATATGCCCGTGCCGCCTTGAGCAACCTGGATGAAGGCCGGCGCCTGCTGGCCAGCGGACAGGATCAGGTCAGCGGCGTGTTGCAGCTGTCCGCACCTTCGGATTTTGGCCGCAACCTGCTGCTGCCCTGGCTCGATGAATTTCAGCGCGAGCATCCCAAGCTCAGCGTGCGCCTGCTGTTGGGGGACCGAATTGCCGACCTGTTTCGCCAGCCGGTGGACATTGCCCTGCGCTACGGCGAGCCGGAAGACTCCAGCCTGGTGGCCCTGCCGGTGGCTCCGGACAACCGCCGGGTGCTGTGCGCCGCCCCCAGCTACCTGGCCCGCCACGGCGAGCCGCGCCAGCTGGAGCAACTGGCCCAGCACAACTGCCTGCTGTACATGCTCGACAGCCGGGCCCACGACCTCTGGAGCTTTCATGACGGCAAGCGCGAAGTGAGCCTCAGCGTCAGCGGCGACCGCCTGAGCGACGATGCCGATGTGGTGCGGCGCTGGGCCGTGGCCGGGATAGGGATTGTCTACAAGTCCTGGCTGGACGTGGCCGCCGATGTGCTGGAGGGGCGCTTGCAGGTGTTACTGCCGGAGCTGACTTGCGAGCGGGCGTCGCTGAACCTGCTGTGCACCCACCGGGCGCACCTGAGCAAACCCGTGAAGCTGTTGCGGGACCTGCTCCAGAACCGCTGCGCCGAGATCAGCGCCCGGCGCCCGCTCTAGGAGCGGCCTGGCACTCAACGTTCCAGGTCCGGGCGTCGCTGGCGGACGCGAACAGGTCGCCCTGGGCAATCAGCCCCAGCCCCGATTCCGCACACTCCAACGGTCAAGCATTCAACCGGGGGGAACGGGACATGGGCATACAGGGATACAGCGCCGCAGAGCGCCTGGAACGGCTACCCATCAGCGGCTATCACCGCGTGATCTTCATCATCATCGCCCTGGCGTTTTTCTTTGACTCCATGGACCTGGCGATGATGACTTTCCTCCTCGGCTCGATCAAAGCCGAGTTCGGCCTGAGCTCGGCCCAGGCGGGCCTGCTGGCCAGTTCCAGCTTCTTCGGCATGGTGCTGGGTGCTTCGCTGTCGGGCCTGCTCGCCGACCGTTTCGGGCGCAAACCGGTATTCCAGTGGAGCATCGTGCTCTGGGGCGTGGCCAGCTACCTGTGTTCCACCGCCCAGAGCGTGGACAGCCTGACCCTGTTCCGGGTGCTGCTGGGGATCGGCATGGGCATGGAGTTTCCCATCGCCCAGTCGATGCTCTCGGAGATGATTCCGGCCCAGCGTCGTGGGCGCTACATCGCCTTGATGGATGGCTTCTGGCCCCTGGGTTTCGTCGCCGCCGGAGTGCTGTCGTATGTCCTCCTGCCGCTGATCGGCTGGCGCGACATCTTCCTGGTGCTGGCGATCCCGGCGGTGTTCGTGCTGGTGATCCGCTTCTTCATCCCCGAGTCGCCGCGCTGGCTGGAACAGGCCGGGCGCCACGCCGATGCGGATCGGGTGCTGTGCGACATCGAGGACAAGGTGCGCGCCTCCCTGGGCACCACGCAGTTGCCGGAGCCGGTGCGCCTGCCGCGCATCGACAGTGCGCCGGGGCACTTTTTCTCTGCACTGAAGCAGATCTGGTCGCCGCTCTACCGCCAGCGCACGCTGATGATCTGGAGCCTGTGGTTCTTCGCCCTGCTGGGTTTCTACGGGCTGACGTCCTGGCTCAGCGCCTTGCTCCAGCAGTCCGGTTTTGCCGTGACCCAGTCGGTGTACTACACGGTGCTGATCTCCCTGGGCGGGATTCCCGGGTTCCTCATGGCGGCCTGGCTGGTGGAGCGCTGGGGACGCAAGCCGGTGTGCATCGTCACCTTGCTCGGTGGCGGGATCATGGCCTTCTTCTACGGACAGAGCGCGGTGTTTGGCGGCAACGTCAGCCTGCTGGTCGGCACCGGGCTGCTGATGCAGTTCTTCCTGTTCGGCATGTGGGCGGTGCTCTACACCTATACCCCGGAGCTGTATCCGACCTCGGCCCGGGCCACGGGCTCGGGGTTCGCTTCGGCGGTGGGGCGCATCGGTTCGCTGCTGGGGCCGCTGGTGACCGGGCTGGTGTTTCCGGTGACCGGGCAGGGCGGGGTGTTCGCCCTGGGGGCGGCATGCTTTGTGATTGCGGCGGGAGTGGTCTGGCTGTTCGGGATGGAGACCCGGGGCAGGACCCTGGAGGAGTTGAGCGAGGGCTAGCAGGCCGTTGAAAGACTACCTGCGTTGCCATCGCTGCGTTAGAAACAAGCTCAAAATGCTCATTTACCACTCGTAGACTGCGCTTTTTCGCCTGTTCTTGCCTTGCGCTGACGGCCTCGCCTACGTTTTTCAACGGTCTGCTAGAGCCTGTAGCCCGGGCACCCTTGCAAGAGGGCGCCCGGAAAGGTTCTTCGAACCTTGTCGCAGCCTGTGGCAGAGGCTACAGGAGGCAGGCCTAGGGCTTGACCAGGCGTGCGTCCAGGCTGTTCTGGGCCAGGCGCCGGGCCTGGTCCTGGGTCATGCCGAGGTCAGTGTGCAGGGCATGGAAGTTCTCGGTGACGTAGCCGCCGAAGTAAGCCGGGTCATCGGAGTTGACCGTCACCTTCACCCCGCGCTCCAGCATCTCGAGGATGTTGTGCTGGGACATGTGGTCGAACACGCACAGCTTGGTGTTGGACAGCGGGCATACGGTCAGCGGGATCTGCTCGTCGATGATCCGCTGCATCAGCCGCTCGTCCTCGAAGGCACGCACGCCGTGGTCGATGCGCTGGATCTTCAGCAGGTCCAGGGCTTCCCAGATGTACTCGGGCGGGCCTTCTTCGCCAGCGTGGGCAACGGTCAGGAAGCCTTCGCTACGCGCGCGGTCGAACACTCGCTGGAACTTGCTCGGCGGGTGGCCCATTTCCGAGCTGTCCAGGCCCACGGCGACGAAGGCTTCGCGAAACGGCAGGGCCTGGTCGAGGGTCTTCTGCGCTTCTTCTTCGCTCAGGTGACGCAGGAAGCTGAGGATCAGGCCGCTGGTGATGCCCAGTTGCTGCTCGCCATCCTTCAGGGCACCGGCAATGCCGTTGAGCACCACTTCGAAAGGCACGCCACGGTCGGTGTGGGTCTGCGGGTCGAAGAAGGGCTCGGTGTGGATCACGTTCTGCGCCTTGCAGCGCAGCAGGTAGGCCCAGGTCAGGTCGTAGAAATCCTGGGAGGTGCGCAGCACGTCGGCACCCTGGTAATAGAGGTCGAGGAACTCTTGCAGATTGTTGAAGGCGTAGGCCTTGCGCAGGGTCTCGACGTCGCCCCAGGGCAGGGCGATCTTGTTGCGTTCGGCCAGGGCGAACAGCAGCTCCGGCTCCAGGGAGCCTTCCAGGTGCAGGTGCAATTCGGCCTTGGGCAAGGCGTTCAGCCAGTCATACATGGTGTTGTCTCATCAGGTGCGGATGCGCGTGGAAACGTGGAAGCCCGGACGGTGCCCTTCTATGGGGCCTGGTCATCGGCTCGCGGTTCCCGGCAGGTGCGAAAAAGCCGCCATTCTACAGTGGGCGCGGCGAATGTCCGGCAAAACCTGACCGGGGGAAAGACACCGATGCTGCCTGGTGGAACCTTTGGCGGGCAATATGTAACGAAACATTAGTGACTCGCGACAGGCTTCCGCTCATCTCCTATGTCCGTTTTTATTTCCGTCAAGGGACTGCAATGCTCACTTCCATCAAGCAAGAAAAGCTTCTGCTGCTTGCGCTACTGGCCGCTGTGGCCGCCTATCCGCTGGAACACCTGCTGCTGGGCAGTGGCCAGGGCATTGCCCTGGTCGCAGGGCTGGTACTGATCGGTTTTATCGTGGTGGCGTCGATGCGTGTTGCCCATCACGCCGAACTGTTGGCGGAAAAGGTCGGCGACCCCTACGGCACCATGATCCTGACCCTGGCCGCGGTGCTGGTGGAAGTGGTGATCCTGGCGATCATGATGAGCAACGAAGCCTCGCCGACGCTGGTGCGCGACACCATTTATTCGGCGGTGATGCTGGACATCAACGGCATTCTTGGCCTGGCCGCGCTGATGGGCGGCATCAAGCACGGCGAGCAGCCCTACAACGACGACTCGGCACGCACCTACAGCGTGATGATCCTCACGGCCATGGGCGTGTCGATGGTGGTGCCGGAGTTCATCCCCGAGGCTGACTGGAAGGTCTACTCGGCCTTCACCATTGGCGCGATGGTGGTGCTCTATACGTTGTTCCTGCGGATGCAGGTCGGGCCCCACAGCTATTTCTTCAGCTACAGCTACCCGGAAAAACGCCGCAATAAAGAAACCCGGGAACAGCCCGATGCCGTCAATCTGGCCTGGAGCATCGGCATCCTGGTGTTCGGGGTGGTGGTGATCGGTGCCCTGGCCGAGGTGATGTCCAAGGCCCTCGATCTGGGCCTGGAAGGTACCGGCGCACCACCAGTGATCACGGCGATCCTGGTGGCGGCGATTTCCGCCGCGCCGGAGATCCTGACCGCCCTGCGTGCCGCCCTGGCCAACCGCATGCAGTCGGTGGTCAACGTGGCCCTGGGTGCCTCCCTGTCGACGGTGATCCTCACGGTGCCGGTGATGGAGGCCATGGCCTTGTACACCGGTCAGCCGTTCCAGATGGCCATGACGCCGGTGCAGACGGTGATGGTGTTCATCACCTTGATCGTCAGTGCGATCAACCTCAACGACGGTGAAACCAACGCCATCGAGGGCATGACCCACTTCGTCCTGTTCGCGACCTTCATCATGCTGTCGCTGCTTGGTCTTTAAAGCGCTCGCGCCGACTGGATGGCGCAGCGAAAGCTGACCCCGGGGGCATTCCAGGCCGCGAGTGCCCCCCAACGCCAACGGCGCACGGTACTGGCCGAAGGCGAAAAGGTCGGGTCGTTGGCGAACTCGTTGTTGGCACCACGTTGTGCCCGATAAATGCCGGTTTCAGGCCCTTGCGGATTCTCCACGGGAGATTCGCGGTAGTAGTGTTTGTCGTACCAATCGTTGACCCATTCGCTGGCATTGCCGGTGAGGTTGTAGAGGCCAAGAGGATTGGGAACGAATCGGTCCACGGCGAAGGCCTTGTTGTCGTCAGGTGCCGGAAAGTTGCGGCCGTAGTCCAGGTTGCCGTTGTCGGTGGCAAACATCACCGGTTGGCCCCGGTTGCGTGCCGCATATTCCCACTGGGCTTCGGTGGGAAGATCCACGGGATAACCGCTGAGGTCCGCCAGCCAGCCGCAGTAATCCTTGGCTTCCTGCCAGTCTCGAGATGCCGGGGCGGGCAGGTTTTCCTGGTAGAGGTGCTTCATGTCGGCGCGCTTGCGCAGTGCCGCGTCGAATGGCGGTTTGCCTTGCGCCAGGAAGAACAGGTCGAAATCGCCCAGGGTGGTTTGCAGTGAGGACAGGTAATAGCTGCTCAACTTGACGGGGTGAACGAAGTCGTCATCGACGTCGAGGCTGATCCGCTCCATGTTTGCCGGGTCCACGCCGCAGGGCCATTGGCACAAGGCCTGTGGGTCGAAGCCGCGGGGCCAACCGAAATCGCCCATCTGGAATTCGCCACCTTCAATCAACACCATGTTGTCCATCGAGCGCACGACCGTGTTCAGCACCGCATCGCGAGTTTGCGGGGAGAGGTCCGGGTATTTGCGGCTGATGGTCGAAGCTATTTCTGCAACTTTGTCAGGCGACAGCACTTTGCTGGCGGGGCCGGCAACCTCCTGTTTTCCACAGCCTGAAATCAGCAGAGCGACGCAGAGCGCCAGTCCGTGCTTTTGTCTCACGTAATATCCCTATGACTGCTCGTTTGGGGGCGCAAAATTACCATGTTTCCTCAAGCTGATTGCGCTCCAAGGGCGAGGGATCGGATACCTCGCCGCTGGAGACAAGGATCAGCTGCCGGCGATCAGTTGCCGGGCCGCCTGGCTGTGATCGGCGATCAGGTGTCTCAGGTCCAGCCCTTCGACCTGGCCATCGATCACCCGCCACTTGCCGCCAATCATGACCCGATCCGCTCGGTCCGCACCGCACAGCAGCAGCGCTGATACCGGATCATGGCTACCCGAGAAGCGCAGCTCATCGAGCTTGAACAACGCCAGGTCCGCCTGCTTGCCCACTGCCAGTTCGCCGATGTCGGTGCGGCCCAGCAGGCTCGCCGAACCCCGGGTCGCCCAGCCCAGTACCCGCTCCGGGGTGATCTTTGCGGCGCCGTAGCGCAGACGCTGAATGTACAGCGCCTGACGCGCTTCGAGGATCATGTTCGAGGCGTCATTGGACGCCGAGCCATCCACGCCCAGGCCGAACAGCGCACCCGCATCGGTCAGCTCGATGCTGGGGCAGATGCCGGATGCCAGTCGCATGTTCGAACTCGGACAATGGCAGATGCCGGTGCCGGCCTGGCCGAGGCGGGCGATTTCATCCGGATTGAAGTGGATGCCGTGGGCCAGCCACGTGCGCGGGCCGAGCCAGCCGACGCTGTCCAGATAATCCACGGTGCGCAGGCCGAAACGCTGCAGGCAGAAGTCTTCTTCATCGAGCGTCTCGGCCAGGTGAGTGTGCAGGCGCACATCGAGTTCGTTGGCCAGTTCGGCGCTGGCCGACATGATTTGCGGGGTCACCGAAAACGGCGAACACGGCGCCAGCGCGATCTGGATCTGCGCGCCGTCGCCACGCTCGTGGTACTGGTGAATCAGGCGCTGGCTGTCGTCGAGAATCACCTGGCCCTCCTGCACCGTCTGCTGCGGTGGCAGGCCGCCGTCCTTCTCGCCAAGGCTCATGGAGCCGCGGGTGAGCATGGCGCGCATGCCCAGTTCACGTACGGCTTCGACTTGCACGTCGATAGCGTTTTCCAGGCCGTCGGGGAACAGATAGTGATGGTCAGCGGCAGTGGTGCAACCGGAAAGCAGCAGCTCGGCCAGCGCCACCTTGGTCGCCAGGGCGAGTTTTTCCGGAGTCAGCCGGGCCCAGACCGGATACAGGGTCTTGAGCCAGGGGAACAGCGGCTGGTTGACCACCGGCGCCCAGGCGCGGGTCAGGGTCTGGTAGAAGTGATGGTGAGTGTTGATCAGGCCCGGCAGCAGCACGTGCTCGCGGGCATCGAAGACCTGCTGGCAAGGGCTCGCAGGTTGCTGGCCGAGGCCCAGCACTTCAATGATCAGGCCGTCTTGCAGCACCAGGCCGCCGCGGGCGTCGAGGGCATTGCCGGTGAAGATGGCCAGGGGATTTTTTAACCAGGTACGGGTCGCAGGCATGGTGGCCGGCTCCTCTGAAAGTGGGTTCAGGTTAGCCAGCTCAGTGATGCCCTGTCTGCTGATCCAGGGTCGCCGCGATGGGCGAGTTGCGCAGTCTAGCGAAAGTTTTGTCGGGCGACAAAATGCTTGTTCAGTGCCCGATTCCAGAGCCTTTGGCGAAGGTGGCCGCTGCTTGCGACAGCGGCCACCGAGACTGGCCCCGGGCTTACCAGGGGATGGCCCGCCCCTGGTAGTCGATGAAGTGATGGCCGCCCTTGCCGGCATAGGCCTTGACCTGGGCGATCAGCCCCTGGGTGCTGGTCAGCACGTCGAGGTCGGCGCCTTCGCCGCCCATGTCGGTCTTCACCCAGCCCGGATGCAGCGAGAGCACGGTCAGCGGCTGCTCGAGCTGGCTCACGAAACTGTTGGTCATGGAGTTCAGCGCCGCCTTGCTGGCCTTGTACAGCGCCAGCTCGGGAGCGTCCGGCATGGTCACGCTGCCCAGCACCGAGCTCATGAACGCCAGCACGCCGCTGTCCTTGCGGATCTGCCCGACAAAGCGCTGGGCCAGGTTGATCGGCGCCACGGCATTGGTGAAGAACAGCTGGCCGACTTCTGCCTGGGTGGCGTGCCCCGGCATCTGGTTGTCCGGGCCCTTGACCCCGGCATTGACGAACAGCAGGTCGAAGACCTGGCCCTTGAGTTTCTGGCTCAGGGCGAGCACGGCGTGCTGGTCGTCCATGTCCAGTTGCTCGATTTGCACCTTGCCCAGGGCTTGCAGCGCCTCGGCCTTGTGCGGGTTACGCACGGTGGCGGTGACCTGCCAGTCGTCTTCCAGCAGGCGCTGGACCAGGCCGAGGCCCAGGCCCCGAGAGGCGCCGATGATCAGTGCGGTTTTTGCCGTGGACATGGTGAAGCTCCTTGATGAAGGGGAATCATGGGATCAGTGGACAGGCTTGCCCGAGTCTTGGCTGCAGTTCCCGACGCAAGCGGTCCGTTCGTTGATGTGGGTTTCGATCAGCTCCAGGGTGTTGTGCAGCAATTGGGCGACAGCCTGGCTCGCATGGGCGCTGTGCCACAGGGTACTACCGCCGGCCAGTGCTCGAATGCGCATGCGGCAAACTGGAAAGTGCTTGACCCTGGAGCATACTCCAGGCTTTAGCGTGGGAGCTCCTTGAATCGATGGAGCGACAACCATGTGGACAAACGAGCAGTACCGGACATTGGTCCGGGCCAGTGGCTGGTACGACTTGCTGGTAACCCTGGCCTTTGCCACGCCGTGGAGCTTCATGGCGTTGCATGGGCTGGTGGCCGACACGGCCCTGGCAATGAATCTGCCGGGAGCCTTGCCGGCTTTCGAGCCCATGCATGTGCTGATGGTCAATCTGATGGGGTCGATCATCTGTGTCTGGGCGCTGTTGCGGATTCGCGATCCACAACCGGCGTTCGGGCGTTATGACGCACTGGGACGCATCCTGTTTTCGACGTGGCAGGTCTATGCCCTGGCGCAGGGGGCTACAGCGCTGATCGGGGTGATCCTGTTCTTCGAACTGGCCTGGTGCGTGGCCCAGCTGCTACCGGTGCGTGCTGACCACTACTCAGGTAGCCGCCTGCCAGTACCGGCGACGTCATGAGTCAGGATGCCTTGAGCAAAAAATGAGCAGATGCGCCCAGGCCCTGTGCAATCTGCGGCGCACGCAGCCTTGCACGGGTTATCCACAGCTTGCTCCACAGTATTTGTGCGCAAGCCTGAAACTTGGGCATAAGCGCGCATGGCTTATCTTCCAAGCGCGATAAAGCCATCTAAGCCGCTGTTTTTCGTTGTAAAAAAACCGCTGGCGAGCACTTTGGGTGAAAAATGATCAACGCCGTCAAAGCCACGTTGCAAAAGGGTTACAGCGCGGTGTGCTCAGGTTATCCACAGCCGGATGCACAGCAGATGTGGGCAACTGCGCTGGCCTTGACCGGTTATGCACAAGCGTGAAGCCGGTGTTCAGCGTGCCAGCAGAATGCGCCCGCGGCTCAGGTCGGCCAGTTGTTGCTGCAGGGTATCGATCTGCTCTTCACCCAGGGCCAGTTGCAACTCCACGCCGTTGGCGGTGAAGTCTTCCTGGACCAACAGTCCCCCCAGCTCGGCGACCCGCAGCTTGACCAGGGCCAGTTCACTGAAGCTGCAGGCGCAGTGAAGGGGAACTCGATTGACCAGGGCGATGCGTTCGGCGCCTTGCAGGCATTTGTTGGCGCCACCGCCATAGGCCCGGGCGAGGCCGCCGGTCCCCAACTGGATGCCGCCGTACCAGCGGATCACCAGGACTGCCACCTGATCGCAGTCCTGGGCTTCGATGGCGGCCAGGATCGGCCGTCCGGCAGTGCCGCCGGGTTCGCCATCGTCGTTGCTGCGGTACTGGTCGGCCAGCTTCCAGGCCCAGCAATTGTGCGAGGCGTTGGGGTCGCTGTGGGTCTGGATAAAGGCTTGGGCCTCAGCGGCGCAGCTGATGGGCGCGGCGAAGGTGATGAAGCGGCTCTTGCGAATTTCCTCGCGGTATTCGCAAAGGCCGGCCAGGGTAAAGGGCATGGAGGTCAGTCTTTTTCGGCAGGTGTCAGGCCGCAGCCTTTGAGGATGATGCGCAGCAGATTGTCAGTGGCGCTTTCCATGTCCTGCTTGGTCAAGCGGCTGCGGCCGGTGACCCGGCAGATCTGGGTGGCGAAGTCGGCGTAGTGCTGGGTGCTGCCCCATAGCAGAAAGATCAGGTGCATCGGGTCCACGGGGTCCATCTTGCCGGCGTCGACCCAGGCCTGGAACACATCGGCCCGACCCTGGAACCAGGAACGGTAGTCCTGGTTGAAGTATTCGCTGAGGCATTCGCCGCCACTGATGATCTCCATGGCGAAGATCCGCGATGCCTGGGGCTGGCGTCGGGAAAACTCCATCTTGGCGCGGATGTAGCGGGTCAGGGCCTGGGCCGGATCGTCCTCGGCGGTGAGGCTGTTGAAGGTGCTGTCCCACTGCTGGAGGATGTTGCTCAACACCGCGACATACAACCCCAGCTTGTTGGTGAAGTAGTAGTGCAGGTTGGCCTTGGGCAGCCCGGCCTTCTGCGCGATGGTGTTCATGCTGGTGCCTTTGAAGCCATGGCGGGCGAATTCGTCCTCGGCGGCCTGGATGATGGCTTGTTCGTTCTTCTGCCGGATGCGACTGGCCGGCTTGCCTGGTTGAGGGGCGCTGTGGGCGGGGACTTCAAAGGTCATGGAGGTTTCCGAACGAGTCTGTGGGGGACAGCCTGTGCGTTGATAGCGTACCCGGGTTGAACAGACAAGCCTTGGTGCAACAAAAGCGGGGCAGGGGGCCTGGCTACCGGGTGGCTGCCAGGCTTTCCAGGAAACTCTCCAGCACCAGGTGCGCACGCCGGCCCTTGCGCGTGACCGTCGACAGGTTCAGGTCGTAGAACCGCGAATTGGGCTTTAGGGCCCGCAACCGGCCCTGCTGTACCCACAGGCTGGCGTAATGATCCGGGAGGTAGCCGATGTAGCGCCCGGTGAGAATCAGGAAGGCCATGCCTTCGCGGTCGGAGGCGCTGGCGGTGCAGTTCAGGGCCTGGTACTGGGCCTGGATCTCGGCCGGCAGGCGGAAGGTCGGGGCGATGGCGTCCTGGTCATTGAGGCGCTGGTCGTCCAGTTGCTTGTCGTCCACATAGAACAGCGGGTGGCCAACCGCGCAATAAAGCAGCGAGCGTTCGTCGTACAACGGTTGGTACTCCAGGCCGGAGAGGGCGCTGGCCTGGGGGACCACGCCGACGTGCAGGCGGCCATCCAGTACCCCTTGCTCGACTTCACTGGGGGCAATCATGCGGATCTGGATCTGCACGTCCGGACCACGCTCCTTCAGTTGCGCCAGGGCGTGGGTGATGCGCATGTGGGGCAGGGTCACCAGATTGTCGGTGAGGCCGATGATCAGCTCGCCGCGCAGGTGGCGGTGCAGGCCATTGACCTCGGTACGAAAGCTTTCCAGGGCGCTGAGCAGTTGCAGGGTCGACTGGTAGACCTCGCGACCTTCCTCGGTCAGGGAAAAACCGGCGCGTCCGCGTTGGCACAGGCGCAGGCCGAGCCTCTGTTCCAGGTCGCTCATCTGCTGGCTGATGGCCGAGCGGCCGATGCCGAGCACGGTTTCGGCGGCGGAGAATCCACCGCACTCCACCACGCTGCGAAAGATGCGCAAGAGGCGGATATCAAAGTCGCTGACTTGTGCCAGCGGATCGGCTCGGCGGATGCTCATAGTTTAGCTGGGGGCTGACTGAAGGTTATTAAAGTTGGATTTCACCGACTTTATAGCCGTGGCAACTTAGCTGCAACAACGCTTCATCCTTCCTACGCCGCTTCATTGCCCTGCGAGGTCTTGTCCATGAACATGCCGCAAAGCGCTCCACAGTCCCTGGCCAGCCAGCTTAAGCTCGACGCTCACTGGATGCCCTACACCGCCAACCGCAATTTCCAGCGTGACCCGCGCCTGATCGTCGGCGCCGAAGGCAGTTGGCTGGTGGATGACAAGGGTCGCAAGGTCTATGACTCGCTGTCCGGTCTGTGGACCTGTGGTGCCGGCCACTCGCGCAAGGAAATCCAGGAAGCGGTGAGCAAGCAGCTGGGCACCCTGGATTACTCCCCGGGCTTCCAGTACGGCCATCCTCTGTCGTTCCAGCTCGCGGAGCGGATCACGGCCCTGACGCCAGGCAACCTGAACCACGTGTTCTTCACCGATTCGGGTTCCGAGTGCGCCGATACTGCCGTGAAGATGGTGCGTGCCTACTGGCGCCTGAAAGGCCAGTCGACCAAGACCAAGATGATCGGTCGCGCGCGGGGTTATCACGGGGTGAACATCGCCGGCACCAGCCTGGGCGGCGTCAACGGCAACCGCAAGCTGTTTGGCCAGGCGATGATGGATGTCGACCACCTGCCCCATACCTTGCTGGCCAGCAATGCCTTTTCCCGCGGCATGCCGGAGCAGGGTGGTATCGCCCTGGCCGACGAGCTGCTGAAGCTGATCGAGCTGCACGACGCTTCCAACATCGCCGCGGTGTTCGTCGAGCCGTTGGCCGGTTCCGCCGGCGTGCTGGTACCGCCTCAGGGCTACCTCAAGCGCCTGCGGGAAATCTGCGACCAGCACAACATCCTGCTGGTGTTCGATGAGGTGATCACCGGCTTTGGTCGTACCGGTGCAATGTTCGGCGCCGACAGCTTCGGCGTGACGCCAGACCTGATGTGCGTGGCCAAGCAGGTCACCAACGGCGCTATTCCCATGGGGGCGGTGATTGCCAGCTCCGAGATCTACCAGACCTTCATGAACCAGGCGACTCCCGAGTACGCGGTGGAGTTTCCCCACGGCTACACCTATTCGGCGCACCCGGTGGCCTGCGCTGCCGGCCTGGCGACCCTGGACCTGATGCAGAAGGAAAACCTGGTACAGAGCGTGGCCGAAGTCGCCCCGCACTTCGAGAATGCATTGCACGGCATCAAGGGCGCGAAGAACGTGATCGACATCCGTAACTTCGGCCTGGCTGGCGCGATCCAGATTGCCCCGCGTGATGGCGATGCCATCGTACGGCCGTTCGAGGCGGGCATGGCCTTGTGGAAAGCCGGCTTCTATGTGCGCTTCGGCGGCGACACCCTGCAGTTCGGCCCAACCTTCAACAGCAAGCCACAGGACCTCGATCGCCTGTTCGATGCGGTTGGCGAAGTGCTGAACAAGCTCGATTGATTCGATCCTTCTTATATAGAAGCAGGCGCGAAGTGTTCAGCGCCTGCACCTTCACTTTTTCAGGAGCCCCCGCATGAGTCTGATTCCTCACCTGATCCATGGCGAGTTGGTAAATGACAGCGGCCGCAGCAGCGACGTGTTCAACCCATCCACTGGCCAGGCGATCCATAAAGTGCCGCTGGCCAGTCGCGAAACCATCCAGCAGGCCATCGATTCCGCCAAGTCGGCGTTCCCGGCCTGGCGCAACACACCGGCGGCCAAGCGTGCCCAGGTGATGTTTCGCTTCAAGCAGTTGCTGGAGCAGAACGAAGCACGTATTGCCCAACTGATCAGCGAAGAACATGGCAAGACCCTGGAAGACGCAGCGGGCGAACTGAAGCGCGGTATAGAGAACGTCGAGTACGCCTGCGCCGCGCCGGAAATCCTCAAGGGCGAGTACAGCCGTAACGCGGGACCGAACATAGATGCCTGGTCCGACTTCCAGCCGCTGGGCATTGTCGCGGGTATCACCCCGTTCAACTTCCCGGCCATGGTGCCGTTGTGGATGTACCCGCTGGCGATTGCCTGTGGCAACTGCTTCATCCTCAAGCCTTCCGAGCGTGACCCGAGTTCAACCCTGCTGATTGCCCAGTTGCTGCAGGAAGCCGGGTTGCCCAAGGGCGTGCTGAACGTGGTGCATGGCGACAAGGCCGCGGTGGATGCGCTGATCGAGGCGCCAGAGGTCAAGGCCTTGAGTTTTGTCGGTTCGACGCCGATCGCTGAATACATCTATGCCGAGGGGACCAAGCGCGGCAAGCGTGTCCAGGCGCTGGGCGGGGCGAAGAACCACGCAGTGCTGATGCCCGATGCCGACCTGGACAACGCGGTCAGTGCACTGATGGGCGCAGCCTACGGTTCATGCGGTGAGCGTTGCATGGCGATCTCGGTCGCTGTGTGCGTAGGTGATCAGGTGGCGGATGCGCTGGTGGCCAAGCTGGTGCCGCAGATCAAGGCGCTGAAGATCGGTGCCGGGACTTCGTGTGGCCTGGACATGGGGCCGCTGGTCACCGCCCAGGCACGGGACAAGGTCAGCGGTTATGTGGAGGATGGCGTGGCGGCCGGAGCACAACTGGTGGTGGATGGTCGCGGGTTGAGTGTGGCTGGCCACGAAGAGGGCTTCTTCCTCGGGGGGTGCCTGTTCGACCGTGTCACTCCACAGATGCGTATCTATAAAGAAGAGATCTTTGGGCCGGTGCTGTGCATCGTGCGGGTCAACAGCCTCGAAGAGGCCATGCAACTGATCAACGATCACGAATACGGCAACGGCACCTGCATCTTTACCCGTGACGGAGAGGCTGCACGACTCTTCTGCGATGAAATCGAAGTAGGCATGGTGGGTGTCAACGTGCCGCTGCCGGTGCCGGTTGCCTATCACAGCTTCGGTGGCTGGAAGCGTTCGCTGTTCGGTGATCTGCATGCCTATGGACCCGATGGTGTGCGTTTCTATACTCGTCGCAAGGCCATCACCCAGCGTTGGCCGCAGAGGGCCAGCCATGAGGCCTCGCAGTTCGCTTTTCCGAGCCTGTAAAGGGAAGTGAGCAAAGGCCGCCCCCCTGGGGCGGCCTTTGCATGCACGGTTTTTTGACCGATATGACAGTTTTATGAAATTAATGCTTGACGCTCGATTCTACAGGTCTATAATTCGCCCCACTTCCGGCGCAGTCGAAACGGAAAACTCCTTGAGATTCAATGAGTTACACGGTTTTCGACAGCGGTAACGCTTCAGTTCATCGAAGCCCAGAAGGAGCTGATAAGGCAGCGTTTTTCGCCTTGTTAGCGTTTCGATCCTCTCGATCGAAAGCGGATAAAAAGAGGTGTTGACAGCAGCGTGTAACGCTGTAGAATTCGCCTCCCGCTGACGAGAGATCGGAAGCGCAAGTGGTTGAAGTTGTTGAAGAAATCTTCGAAAGCTTCTGAAAATAATCACTTGACAGCAAATGAGGCTGCTGTAGAATGCGCGCCTCGGTTGAGACGAAAGCTCTTAACCAACCGCTCTTTAACAACTGAATCAAGCAATTCGTGTGGGTGCTTGTGTAGTCAGACTGATAGTCAGAAAGATTATCAGCATCACGAGTGACCATGCGAGAAATCACATAGTCATTTGAGATTGCTGAGCCAAGTTTAGGGTTACTTAAAAACCCAAGCAGTATTGAACTGAAGAGTTTGATCATGGCTCAGATTGAACGCTGGCGGCAGGCCTAACACATGCAAGTCGAGCGGATGAAGTAAGCTTGCTTACGGATTCAGCGGCGGACGGGTGAGTAATGCCTAGGAATCTGCCTGGTAGTGGGGGATAACGTTTCGAAAGGAGCGCTAATACCGCATACGTCCTACGGGAGAAAGCAGGGGACCTTCGGGCCTTGCGCTATCAGATGAGCCTAGGTCGGATTAGCTAGTTGGTGAGGTAATGGCTCACCAAGGCTACGATCCGTAACTGGTCTGAGAGGATGATCAGTCACACTGGAACTGAGACACGGTCCAGACTCCTACGGGAGGCAGCAGTGGGGAATATTGGACAATGGGCGAAAGCCTGATCCAGCCATGCCGCGTGTGTGAAGAAGGTCTTCGGATTGTAAAGCACTTTAAGTTGGGAGGAAGGGCAGTAAGCTAATATCTTGCTGTTTTGACGTTACCGACAGAATAAGCACCGGCTAACTCTGTGCCAGCAGCCGCGGTAATACAGAGGGTGCAAGCGTTAATCGGAATTACTGGGCGTAAAGCGCGCGTAGGTGGTTTGTTAAGTTGGATGTGAAAGCCCCGGGCTCAACCTGGGAACTGCATCCAAAACTGGCAAGCTAGAGTATGGTAGAGGGTGGTGGAATTTCCTGTGTAGCGGTGAAATGCGTAGATATAGGAAGGAACACCAGTGGCGAAGGCGACCACCTGGACTGATACTGACACTGAGGTGCGAAAGCGTGGGGAGCAAACAGGATTAGATACCCTGGTAGTCCACGCCGTAAACGATGTCAACTAGCCGTTGGGAGCCTTGAGCTCTTAGTGGCGCAGCTAACGCATTAAGTTGACCGCCTGGGGAGTACGGCCGCAAGGTTAAAACTCAAATGAATTGACGGGGGCCCGCACAAGCGGTGGAGCATGTGGTTTAATTCGAAGCAACGCGAAGAACCTTACCAGGCCTTGACATGCAGAGAACTTTCCAGAGATGGATTGGTGCCTTCGGGAACTCTGACACAGGTGCTGCATGGCTGTCGTCAGCTCGTGTCGTGAGATGTTGGGTTAAGTCCCGTAACGAGCGCAACCCTTGTCCTTAGTTACCAGCACGTTATGGTGGGCACTCTAAGGAGACTGCCGGTGACAAACCGGAGGAAGGTGGGGATGACGTCAAGTCATCATGGCCCTTACGGCCTGGGCTACACACGTGCTACAATGGTCGGTACAGAGGGTTGCCAAGCCGCGAGGTGGAGCTAATCCCACAAAACCGATCGTAGTCCGGATCGCAGTCTGCAACTCGACTGCGTGAAGTCGGAATCGCTAGTAATCGCGAATCAGAATGTCGCGGTGAATACGTTCCCGGGCCTTGTACACACCGCCCGTCACACCATGGGAGTGGGTTGCACCAGAAGTAGCTAGTCTAACCTTCGGGAGGACGGTTACCACGGTGTGATTCATGACTGGGGTGAAGTCGTAACAAGGTAGCCGTAGGGGAACCTGCGGCTGGATCACCTCCTTAATCGACGACATCAGCTGCTTCATAAGCACCCACACGAATTGCTTGATTCATTGAAGAAGACGATAGAAGCAGCTTTAAGCTCCAAGCTGATAGCTCCAAGCTAACAGTTACAAGCTCGAAATTGGGTCTGTAGCTCAGTTGGTTAGAGCGCACCCCTGATAAGGGTGAGGTCGGCAGTTCGAATCTGCCCAGACCCACCAATTTTGTTATGGGGCCATAGCTCAGCTGGGAGAGCGCCTGCCTTGCACGCAGGAGGTCAGCGGTTCGATCCCGCTTGGCTCCACCATAAACTGCTTCGAAAAGCTTAGAAATGAGCATTCAGACACGAATGTTGATTTCTAGTCTTTTGATTAGATCGTTCTTTAAAAATTTGGGTATGTGATAGAAAGATAGACTGAACACTACTTTCACTGGTAGTGGATCAGGCTAAGGTAAAGTTTGTGAGAACAAACTTTCGGCGAATGTCGTCTTCACAGTATAACCAGATTGCTTGGGGTTATATGGTCAAGTGAAGAAGCGCATACGGTGGATGCCTTGGCAGTCAGAGGCGATGAAAGACGTGGTAGCCTGCGAAAAGCTTCGGGGAGTCGGCAAACAGACTGTGATCCGGAGATGTCTGAATGGGGGAACCCAGCCATCATAAGATGGTTATCTTGTACTGAATACATAGGTGCAAGAGGCGAACCAGGGGAACTGAAACATCTAAGTACCCTGAGGAAAAGAAATCAACCGAGATTCCCTTAGTAGTGGCGAGCGAACGGGGACTAGCCCTTAAGCTTCTTTGATTTTAGCGGAACGCTCTGGAAAGTGCGGCCATAGTGGGTGATAGCCCTGTACGCGAAAGGATCTTAGAAGTGAAATCGAGTAGGACGGGGCACGAGAAACCTTGTCTGAATATGGGGGGACCATCCTCCAAGGCTAAATACTACTGACTGACCGATAGTGAACTAGTACCGTGAGGGAAAGGCGAAAAGAACCCCGGAGAGGGGAGTGAAATAGATCCTGAAACCGTATGCGTACAAGCAGTGGGAGCAGACTTTGTTCTGTGACTGCGTACCTTTTGTATAATGGGTCAGCGACTTATATTCAGTGGCAAGCTTAACCGAATAGGGGAGGCGTAGCGAAAGCGAGTCTTAATAGGGCGTTTAGTCGCTGGGTATAGACCCGAAACCGGGCGATCTATCCATGGGCAGGTTGAAGGTTAGGTAACACTGACTGGAGGACCGAACCGACTACCGTTGAAAAGTTAGCGGATGACCTGTGGATCGGAGTGAAAGGCTAATCAAGCTCGGAGATAGCTGGTTCTCCTCGAAAGCTATTTAGGTAGCGCCTCATGTATCACTGTAGGGGGTAGAGCACTGTTTCGGCTAGGGGGTCATCCCGACTTACCAAACCGATGCAAACTCCGAATACCTACAAGTGCCGAGCATGGGAGACACACGGCGGGTGCTAACGTCCGTCGTGAAAAGGGAAACAACCCAGACCGTCAGCTAAGGTCCCAAAGTTATGGTTAAGTGGGAAACGATGTGGGAAGGCTTAGACAGCTAGGAGGTTGGCTTAGAAGCAGCCACCCTTTAAAGAAAGCGTAATAGCTCACTAGTCGAGTCGGCCTGCGCGGAAGATGTAACGGGGCTCAAACCATACACCGAAGCTACGGGTATCACGTAAGTGATGCGGTAGAGGAGCGTTCTGTAAGCCTGTGAAGGTGAGTTGAGAAGCTTGCTGGAGGTATCAGAAGTGCGAATGCTGACATGAGTAACGACAATGGGAGTGAAAAACTCCCACGCCGAAAGACCAAGGTTTCCTGCGCAACGTTAATCGACGCAGGGTTAGTCGGTCCCTAAGGCGAGGCTGAAAAGCGTAGTCGATGGAAAACAGGTTAATATTCCTGTACTTCTAGTTATTGCGATGGAGGGACGGAGAAGGCTAGGCCAGCTTGGCGTTGGTTGTCCAAGTTTAAGGTGGTAGGCTGAGATCTTAGGTAAATCCGGGATCTTAAGGCCGAGAGCTGATGACGAGTTGCCTTTAGGCGACGAAGTGGTTGATGCCATGCTTCCAAGAAAAGCTTCTAAGCTTCAGATAACTAGGAACCGTACCCCAAACCGACACAGGTGGTTGGGTAGAGAATACCAAGGCGCTTGAGAGAACTCGGGTGAAGGAACTAGGCAAAATGGCACCGTAACTTCGGGAGAAGGTGCGCCGGTGAGGGTGAAGGACTTGCTCCGTAAGCCCATGCCGGTCGAAGATACCAGGCCGCTGCGACTGTTTATTAAAAACACAGCACTCTGCAAACACGAAAGTGGACGTATAGGGTGTGACGCCTGCCCGGTGCCGGAAGGTTAATTGATGGGGTTAGCGCAAGCGAAGCTCTTGATCGAAGCCCCGGTAAACGGCGGCCGTAACTATAACGGTCCTAAGGTAGCGAAATTCCTTGTCGGGTAAGTTCCGACCTGCACGAATGGCGTAACGATGGCGGCGCTGTCTCCACCCGAGACTCAGTGAAATTGAAATCGCTGTGAAGATGCAGTGTATCCGCGGCTAGACGGAAAGACCCCGTGAACCTTTACTATAGCTTTGCACTGGACTTTGAGCTTGCTTGTGTAGGATAGGTGGGAGGCTTTGAAGTGGGGACGCCAGTTCTCATGGAGCCATCCTTGAAATACCACCCTGGCAATCTTGAGGTTCTAACTCAGGTCCGTTATCCGGATCGAGGACAGTGTATGGTGGGTAGTTTGACTGGGGCGGTCTCCTCCTAAAGAGTAACGGAGGAGTACGAAGGTGCGCTCAGACCGGTCGGAAATCGGTCGTAGAGTATAAAGGCAAAAGCGCGCTTGACTGCGAGACAAACACGTCGAGCAGGTACGAAAGTAGGTCTTAGTGATCCGGTGGTTCTGTATGGAAGGGCCATCGCTCAACGGATAAAAGGTACTCCGGGGATAACAGGCTGATACCGCCCAAGAGTTCATATCGACGGCGGTGTTTGGCACCTCGATGTCGGCTCATCACATCCTGGGGCTGAAGCCGGTCCCAAGGGTATGGCTGTTCGCCATTTAAAGTGGTACGCGAGCTGGGTTTAGAACGTCGTGAGACAGTTCGGTCCCTATCTGCCGTGGACGTTTGAGATTTGAGAGGGGCTGCTCCTAGTACGAGAGGACCGGAGTGGACGAACCTCTGGTGTTCCGGTTGTCACGCCAGTGGCATTGCCGGGTAGCTATGTTCGGAAAAGATAACCGCTGAAAGCATCTAAGCGGGAAACTTGCCTCAAGATGAGATCTCACTGGGATCTTGAATCCCCTAAAGGGCCGTCGAAGACTACGACGTTGATAGGTTGGGTGTGTAAGCGCTGTGAGGCGTTGAGCTAACCAATACTAATTGCCCGTGAGGCTTGACCATATAACACCCAAGCAATTTGCGAACTCGAAAGAGGCCAGATTGCGGTGTGTGAAGATGACAGACCGAAAGTTTGAAGCACAAACCAAACCTATTACATACCCATTTGCTGGCTCGTTGCATAAGCAACGGATCGGCTCCAGAATTTCTTGACGACCATAGAGCGTTGGAACCACCTGATCCCATCCCGAACTCAGTAGTGAAACGATGCATCGCCGATGGTAGTGTGGGGTTTCCCCATGTGAGAGTAGGTCATCGTCAAGATTAAATTCCGAAACCCCAATTGCGAAAGCAGTTGGGGTTTTGTCTTTGTGCGCGGAAAACATGCCAGTGGCTCGGTGCTCCCTGATCGGCTCGGCTGCCAGCTTTGCGTGACAGTGCTAAGGTTCGGCCCTAGCTTTTTGCATTCTCCAAGGAAGCCCTCATGCCGGACGCCTCGTCCATCAACCCTGGTTTCATGGTGGTTCACGGCAACCGCCTGGACGAACTGCGCAGCTTGGTGGTCAGCTGGATGCGGCGTTACCCATTGCCACCCCTGGAAAATGAAATCGCCCTGGTGCAGAGCAACGGTATTGCCCAATGGCTGAAGCTGGCCTTGGCCGAAGACCCAGAAGACGATGATTCCGGTGGTTGCGGCATTGCGGCTGCCATTGACGTGCAATTGCCCGGCAGCTTCATGTGGCAGCTTTATCGCCTGGTGCTGGGGCGAGACGAGATCCCGCCCAAATCCCTGCTGGACAAGGCCCCGCTCACCTGGCGCCTGATGCGCTTGTTGCCAGCGTTGATCGACGAACCCCATTTCGAGCCCTTGCATCGTTTCCTGACCCACGACAGCGACCTGCGTAAACGCTATCAACTGGCCGAGCGCCTGGCCGACCTGTTCGACCAGTACCAGGTGTACCGCGCCGATTGGCTGGAGGACTGGGCCGCAGGGCGTCATCAATTGCGCAATGTGCGCGGTGAGCCCAAGGCCCTGCCCCCGGCCAATTGCTGGCAGGCCGAGTTGTGGCGTGCACTGCTCCTGGACGTTGGTAGCGCGGGTATGGCCCAGAGCCGAGCAGGCGTGCACCAGCGCTTTATCGAACGCATCAATAGCCTGGAGGCGACTCCTGCCGGTTTGCCATCACGCGTTATCGTTTTCGGCATTTCCTCATTGCCGGCTCAGGTACTGGAAGCCTTGGCCGGGTTGGCTCGCTTCAGCCAGGTGCTGCTCTGTGTGCACAACCCCTGTCGTCATCACTGGGCCGATATCGTCGCTGACAAGGACCTGCTGCGGCATCAATACAAACGCCAGGCGCGAAAGACCGGCATGCCCCTGGCACTCGATCCGCAGACCCTGCACCAGCACGCCCATCCCTTGCTGGCAGCGTGGGGCAAGCAAGGTCGTGACTACATCAATCTGCTGGACAGCTACGACGATCCCAACAGCTATCGCGCGGCCTTCCGTGACGGGCGAATCGACCTGTTCAGCGAGACCCGCCCCGCCAGCATGCTCCAGCAATTGCAGGACGACATTCTCGAGCTACGCCCTCTCAATGAAACCCGCGAGCTGTGGTCAGACGTCGATCCCCAGCAGGACCCCTCGATTCGTTTCCACATTGCCCACAGTGCCCAGCGCGAGGTGGAAATCCTCCATGACCAGTTGCTGGCACGCTTCAGCGCCGACCCCGAACTGCGCCCTCGCGATGTGATCGTCATGGTTCCGGACATCGACAGCTACGCCCCGCACATTCGAGCGGTGTTCGGCCAGCTGGAGCGTGATGACCGGCGCTTCATTCCCTTTACCCTTGCCGACCAGGGGCAACGCGGTCGCGATCCGTTGCTGATCGCTGTGGAACACTTGTTGAAGCTGCCGGACAGCCGTTTCCCGGTCAGCGAGATTCTCGACCTGCTGGATGTCCCGGCCTTGCGCGCCCGCTTTGCTGTCGATGAGGCCGACTTGCCCACCCTGCATCGCTGGATCGAAGGTGCCGGCATTCGCTGGGGCATGAATGCCCAACAGCGGGCCGAGTTGGGATTGCCCCAGGAGCTGGAGCAGAACAGCTGGCGTTTCGGCTTGCGGCGGATGTTGCTGGGCTACGCCGTTGGCCGGTCCGATGCTTGTGACGGGATCGAACCCTACGATGAAATCGGTGGCCTGGATGCAGCCCTGATCGGCCCACTGGTGGCCTTGCTCGATGCGCTGCAATTGGCCTACGAGCAGCTCTGCCAACCCGCGGTGCCGGGGCAGTGGGGCGAGCGCTTGCACAACCTGCTGGAGCAATTCTTCCTGGCCAGTACCGAGCATGACGACTACCTGCTCGGCCAGCTCGAAGAGCTGCGTGAAACCTGGCTGCAAACCTGCGAATCGGTAGGTTTGCAGGACGAACTGCCGCTGACCGTGGTGCGCGAAGCCTGGCTGGCCGGACTCGATCAGGGGCGCCTATCCCAACGCTTCCTGGCCGGCGCAGTGAATTTCTGCACCCTGATGCCGATGCGCGCCATCCCCTTCAAGCTGGTGTGTCTCTTGGGCATGAACGATGGCGACTATCCTCGGGCCCAGCCGCCCCTGGACTTCGACCTGATGGGCAGCGACTACCGCCCAGGAGATCGCTCACGCCGCGAGGATGATCGCTACTTGTTGCTCGAAGCCCTGCTCTCGGCTCGCGACCAGCTCTATATCAGTTGGGTCGGCCGTAGCATTCGTGACAACAGCGAACGCCCGGCTTCAGTGCTGATCGGCCAGTTGCGCGACCACCTGGCCAGCGGCTGGCAGTTGGCGGATGGCGAACAATCGCTGTTGGATGCCCTCACCCAGGAACACCCGTTGCAGCCTTTCAGTGCCCGCTACTTTCATGACAGCGACCCGCTGTTCAGCTACGCCCGGGAATGGCAAGTGCTGCACCAGGCCGACCAAGAGCAGCTCCTGGTCGAGCCCCTGGAGCCCTATGTCCAGGACGAACCGCTGAGCCTGGCACAGTTGCAGGATTTCCTGCGCCACCCGGTACGCCATTTCTTCAGCCAGCGGCTCAAGGTGTTCTTCGAGGCGATGGAGGCCCCCCTGGCCGATGAAGAACCCTTCGTTCTCGATGCGCTGCAACGCTACAACTTGAGCGACAGCCTGCTGGAGGCCGCGCTGGGTGATGCCGCTGCGCCTGAACAAGCATTGCAGGCCCAGGCGCAGCGCTTGCAGGCCAGTGGCCTGCTACCGATGGCCGGCTTTGGTGAATGCCTGCAGCGCGAGCTGATGGAACCCCTGCCAGACTTGCTGCAACGCTACCGGCAACTGCTGGCCCTGTGGCCCACTCCCCTGACCAGTGCCCTGCCTGTCAGCCTGGAGCTGCAAGGCGTGCAAGTGGAGGGCTGGCTCAGCGGCCTGCACCAGCGGGCCGACGGTGGATTGCTGGCCGTGACTACCATCGCCAATGCCATCGGCTCCACCAAGACCCGCAAATGGCACCGCCTGATCAAGCCCTGGATCAATCATCTGCTGGCCTGTGCCTGTGAATACCGCCTGACCACTGCGCTGGTGGCCAGTGACGACAGCTTGCTACTGGCTCCTCTGGAGCCGGACGTGGCCCGACAAATCCTTGCCCAGTTGCTGCGAGCCTGGCAGGTGGGCATGCGCCAACCTTTGCCCGTGGCGGTCAAGACTGCCTTCGCCTGGCTGGGCCAGGGCGATCCGGACAAGGCCGCCGCCGCGGCGCGCAAGACCTACGATGGCGACGGCCAGAGCACCCAGGGCGAGCGGCGTGAAAGCCCGGCCCTGGCCCGGCAGTTCGCTGACTACAACGCATTGACCGCCGATGAAACCTTCAGCGGCTGGGCCGAGACACTCTATCGCCCGCTGCTCGATGCGCCCTGGCGCTCGGCCCCAGGCGAGGAAAGCGACGCATGACTGGACAGACTCCCCTGGCGCTGGCGTTTCCCTTGCGCGGCAGCCAATTGATCGAGGCCAGTGCCGGTACCGGCAAGACCTTCACCATTTCCGCGCTCTATCTGCGCCTGGTGTTGGGCCATGGCGGAGAACCCGCAGGTTTTGGTCGTGAACTGCTGCCGCCGCAGATCCTGGTGGTGACCTTTACCGATGCCGCGACCAAGGAGCTGCGTGAGCGTATCCGTACCCGCCTGGCCGAGGCCGCACGCTTCTTTCGCGAGGAGACCCCGGCCCCGGACAGCCTGATCGATCAGTTGCGCGAGCAATATCCCGCCGAACAATGGGCCGCTTGCGCCAACCGCCTGGACATTGCCGCCCAGTGGATGGACGAGGCCGCGGTCTCGACCATTCACAGTTGGTGCCAGCGCATGCTGCGTGAACACGCCTTCGACAGCGGCAGCCTGTTCACCCAGACCCTGGAGACCGACCACAGCGACCTGTTGGGCCAGGTCCTGCGCGACTACTGGCGGTTGTTCTGCTACCCCTTGCAAGGCGATGCGCTGAACTGGGTGCGCAGCCACTGGGTCGGCCCGGCCGAGCTGCTGCCACGGGTCAGGGCGATGTTCGGCAATGAGCGCCGCGGCCCCCTGGAGCAGACGCCCGGCGAGCTGATCGACGCTTGCCTGCAAGAGCGCCGTGAGGCCCTGGTGCAGATCAAGGCCCCCTGGCGTCAATGGGCCGGGGAGTTGCGCGAGATCTGCCTGCAAGGCGTGGCGAGCAAAAGTGTTGATGGGCGCAAGATGCAGGCGCGCTATTTCGAGCCCTGGTTCGACAAGATCAGCGCGTGGGCCGAGGACGAGAGTCTCGAGCAACTGGATATCGGCACCGGTTTCAGCCGCCTGACCCCCGAAGGCATGGGCGAAGCCTGGAAGGGCGTGCCTCCCAGCCACCCCGGCCTCGATGCCATGGCCGGGCTCAAGGCCAACCTCGATGCCCTGCCCAGCCCGGATGCGGCGGTGCTGCAACATGCCGCGCAATGGGTGGGGACGCGCTTTGAAGAAGAGAAGCGCCGTCGTGCCGAGATGGGCTTCGACGACATGCTGCTGCGCCTTGACACGGCCTTGCAGAATGAAGGGGGCGAGCGCCTGGCCAGCCTGATCCGCGAGCAGTTTCCGGTAGCCCTGATCGACGAGTTCCAGGACACCGACCCGGTGCAGTACCGGATCTTCGAGAGCATCTACCGCATCGAGGACAACGACCCGCAGACCGGCCTGTTCCTGATCGGCGACCCCAAGCAGGCGATCTATGCCTTTCGTGGCGCCGACATCTATACCTACCTGCGGGCGCGCCAGGCCACCAGCGGTCGCCTGCATACCCTGGGCACCAACTTCCGCTCCAGCCAGGCCATGGTTGGCGCGGTCAACCACGTGTTCCTGCAAGCCGAGCAGCGCGAGCAAGGGCGAGGTGCCTTCCTGTTTCGCCAGCCCAATGGCGACAACCCGGTGCCGTTCCTGGCCGTGGCGGCCCAGGATCGCAAGGAGCGCTTGCTGGTCGATGGGCAACCGATACCGGCGCTGAATGTCTGGCTGCTGCCTTCGGAGCAGCCGGTGTCCGGGGCCCAGTATCGCCAGTACCAGGCCGCAGCTTGTGCCAGCGCCATCGTCGGCCTGCTCAATGGCGGCCAGCAAGGGTGCAGCGGTTTTGCCCGTGGCCCGCAGGCGCTCGAAGGCCTGCTGCCAGCGGACATCGCCATCCTGGTGCGCGACGGCAAGGAAGCCCAGGCCGTTCGCACCGAACTGGCGGCCCGCGGCGTGCGCAGCGTGTACCTCTCGGACAAGGACTCGGTGTTTGCCGCCCAGGAAGCCCGCGACTTGCTGGTCTGGCTCAAGGCTTGTGCCGAGCCGGACGTGGAGCGCCCGCTGCGGGCGGCCCTGGCATCCTTGACCCTCAACCTGCCGCTGGCGGACCTGGAGCGCCTGAACCAGGACGAACTGGCCTGGGAAGCGCGGGTCATGCAGTTTCGCGGTTACCGTGCGATCTGGCGCAGCCAGGGCGTGCTGCCGATGCTGCGGCGCCTGCTGCACGACTTCCAGTTGCCCCAGGCGCTGATGGCCCGCAGCGATGGCGAGCGAGTGCTGACCAACCTCCTGCACCTCTGCGAGCTGCTGCAACAGAACGCCGCCGAACTGGATGGCGAGCAGGCCCTGATCCGTCACCTGTCCGAACATCTGGCATTGTCCGCACAGGCGGGCGAGGAGCAGATCCTGCGCCTGGAAAGCGATGAGCAGCTGGTGAAAGTGGTCACCATCCACAAGTCCAAGGGCCTGGAGTATCCCCTGGTGTTCCTGCCGTTCATTTGCTCCACCAAACCGGTGGACGGCAGTCGCTTGCCCCTGCATTACCACGACGCCACGGGCAAGCCCCAGGTCAGCCTGCGTCCCACCGAGCAGCTGATCGCCCAGGCCGACGACGAGCGCCTGGCCGAGGACCTGCGCCTGCTCTACGTGGCCCTGACCCGCGCCCGTCATGCCTGCTGGCTGGGCGTTGCCGACCTCAAGCGCGGCAACCAGGGCAGCTCGATCCTGCATCTCTCGGCCCTGGGGTACCTGTTGGGCGGTGGGGCGCAGCTTGCCGAGTCCGCCGGCCTGCAGCGCTGGTTGCTGGACTTGCAGCAAGGTTGCGACGCGATCGGCGTGGGCGAGCTGCCTGCTGCCGATGCCCAGCGCTTCCATCCCCCGCGCAACGAAGCCCGTTTGCTGGAGCCGCTGGTTCCCGTGCGTCGGGCAGCGGAGCATTGGTGGATCGCCTCCTACAGCGCCCTGCGCATCAGCGACACCCTGGGTAGCGCCAGCCAGGCTCCTGACGACCCCCAGGCGCAGAAGCTGTTCGATGATGAGCGGCTGGACCCCGAGGCCCCTCGCGAGGTGCTCGCCAGCAGCGGCGATATCCATCGCTTTCCCCGCGGTCCCAACCCCGGCACCTTCCTCCATGGTCTGCTGGAGTGGGCCGGGGAGGAGGGTTTCGACGTTTCTCCCGAAGCGATTACCGATGCGGTTGCCCGGCGTTGCAACCGACGAGGCTGGCAAGGCTGGATTCCGACCCTGAGTGATTGGCTGCAGCATCTGTTGCAGTTGCCGATGTACGCCGGCGAAGGGCAGCCGCCGGTGGTGCTCGGCCAACTGGGCCAGTATCGGGTGGAGATGGAGTTCTGGTTCGCCAGCCACAAGGTCGATGTGTTCAAGCTCGACGAACTGGTGCGCCAGCAGACCCACCAGGGAGCGGCACGAGTGACCGCCGAACCGGTATTGCTCAACGGCATGTTCAAGGGCTTCATCGACCTGACGTTCGAGCACCACGGGCGTTACTACGTGGCCGACTACAAATCCAACTGGCTGGGCGCCGATGACGCCGCCTATACCGAGCAGGCCATGGAACAATCGATCCTCGACAACCGCTACGACCTGCAATACGTGCTCTACCTGCTGGCCCTGCACCGGCAATTGAAGGCTCGCCTGGCCGACTACGATTACGATCGGCACATGGGGGGCGCCCTGTACCTGTTCCTGCGGGGGACCCGCTCAGCCAGCCAGGGTGTGTATTTCGCCCGGCCGCCACGGCAGTTGATCGAGCGCCTGGACCTGATGTTCCAGGGGCGCGAGGCTCCCCCCAAGGCTGAACCGGCCTGGGAGCAGGGGGTACTGCTATGACCCCGGACCTGTTTTCCGATCTGGACGAACCGACCCCGCAAGCCCAGGACCTGGCGCCCTTGCGCCGATCCGCAGACTTGCTGCTGTTGCTCGATGGCTGGGTCGCCCGCGGTTGGTTGCGTGCCCTGGACAGGGCCTTCGTCGGTTTCCTCCATGAGCTGGACCCGGACAGCGACCCGCTGGTGCTGATGGCTGCGGCCCTGACCAGCCACCAGTTGGGGCATGGGCATGTCTGCCTGGACGTGTTCGAGACGCTCAAGGAGCCCGACTTCGCCCTGTCACTGCCGCCGGAAGGCGATGTACAGGGCGGTGCCCCGGTGTTGCCTTCCCAGGTGCTGGCAAGCCTCGAGGGAGCCCAGTGGTGCAAGGTCCTGGCCGGCAGCCGCTTGGTGGCCCTGGCGGCGGATCACGGCGAATCGTCCCGGCAGCGACCGCTGGTACTGTCGGGCAAGCGCCTGTACCTGAGGCGCTATTGGTCCTATGAGCGGCGTATCGATAACGCCCTGCGCCAGCGCCTGCAGCAAACCGAGGCTACCCCCGAGCATCTGTCCCGGCGCCTCGACGAATTGTTCGGTGCGGCTCGGGCCAGCGGCCCCGTGGATTGGCAGAAGCTCGCCTGCGCCCTGGCCACTCGCGGCGCCTTCAGCATCATCACGGGCGGCCCCGGTACCGGCAAGACCACCACTGTGGTGCGTCTGCTGGCGCTGCTCCAGGGACCGGCGGTGGAGGCGCGCAAACCGCTGCGCATCCGCCTGGCGGCGCCTACCGGCAAGGCTGCGGCGCGGTTGACGGAGTCCATCAGCCTGCAAGTGCGGTCGTTGTCGGTGGCCGACGACGTGCGGGAAAAGATCCCCAGCGACGTGACCACCGTGCATCGCTTGCTGGGCAACCGGCCCGGCACTCGGCATTTTCGCCACCATGCCGGCAATCGCCTGCCGCTGGATGTGCTGGTGGTGGATGAAGCCTCGATGATCGACCTGGAAATGATGGCCAACCTGCTCGATGCCTTGCCGGTCCATGCGCGGCTGGTGCTGCTGGGAGACAAGGACCAGCTGGCGTCGGTGGAGGCCGGGGCCGTGCTGGGCGACTTGTGCCGCGACGCCGAGGCCGGCTGGTACGACCCGCAGACACGGGCCTGGCTGGAGGCCGTCAGCGGCGAAGACCTTGCCGCCAGTGGCCTGCAGGAGGATGCCGGGCACCAGCATCCCCTGGCGCAGCAGGTGGTGATGTTGCGCCACTCCCGGCGCTTCGGCGAAGGCAGTGGCATTGGCCAGCTGGCCCGCTGGGTCAACCAGCAGCAGGCCGACGAAGCCCGGCGCCTGCTGGCGGCCCGCAGCCACGCCGACCTGTACAGCCTGAACCTCAAGGGCGAACAGGATCGGACCCTGGAGCGGCTGCTGCTGGAAGGCCACGGCGAAGGGCCGCAAGGTTATCGCCATTACCTGAATGTGTTGCGCAGCCAGCGTCCGCCGGGCGATGCCGACGTGGATGACCGGCGCTGGACCGACTGGGCGCGCAATGTCCTGCAGGCCTTCGACCGCTTTCAGTTGCTGTGTGCGGTGCGCAAGGGCCCCTGGGGCGTGGAGAGCCTCAACCAGCGGGTCACCCAGGCGCTGTTCAAGGCCCGGCTGATCGACAGCGACCAGCAGTGGTACGAAGGCCGTCCGGTGCTGATGACCCGCAACGACTACGGGCTGGGCCTGATGAACGGCGACATCGGCATTGCCCTGCGGCTGCCGGAGCAGGAGGGGCGCCAGGTGCTGCGCGTGGCCTTCCCGCGCAATGACGGCCAGGGCGGGGTGAGACTGGTATTGCCCAGCCGTCTCAATGATATCGAGACGGTCTTTGCCATGACGGTACACAAGTCCCAGGGATCGGAGTTCGCCCACACCGCGCTGATCCTTCCCGATGCCTTGAATCCGGTGCTGACCAAGGAATTGATCTATACCGGCATCACCCGGGCCAAGGACTGGTTCAGCCTGATCGAGCCCCGTCACGGGGTGTTCGAGGAGGCGGTGCGGCGCAAGGTCAAGCGCCTGAGCGGGCTGATGCTGGAGCTGGACTGAACCCCCGGTTCCAGGCATGGTTGCATCGCTTCGATATCGCTGGACTTTCCAGGGCTGTGCTATCGTTGCGGCATCATATCCGTGAAAATCAACGAGATTCCCTGCATGGACGTGGCTGTCTTGAGGACAGAGCGCTTTTTGGGGTGGAGACAGTGTGTGCTGTCGACCGTCCTCTGCCTGTTCAGCCTGTTGGCCATCGCTCAGCCAGAGCCCTCGGCCACGGCCAGCCTGGCCGAGCAGCGGGCCAGGGCGGTGACGCAAGTCGTGCTGGGCATCCTCAGCTACGCCCGCTGGCCGGTAGAGCCGGCCCAGCTGCGCCTGTGCGTGGTCGGCCCCACCGAGTACACCGACGACCTGCTCAAGGGCACCACCCAGGCTACCGGTCGCCCAGTACTGGTGCGTCGCCTGTTGTCCAGTAACCCGTCGATCGCCAGCGAGTGCGATTCGGTCTATGTCGGCAAGCTGCCTGCGGAGGAACGCACCCGCCTGTTCAGTTCATTGACCGGCCAGCCGGTATTGAGCATCAGCGAGGGCGGCGATCATTGCACGGTGGGCAGCCTGTTCTGCCTGCGGGTCAGCGATAGCCAGGTGTCGTTCGAGGTCAACCTGGATTCCGTGGCCCGCAGTGGGGTGAGGATCCATCCCAGCGTGCTGCAGCTTTCCCGTCGGCGTCCGGCGGTGCCATGAGACTGTTCAAGCCCAATTCCCGTCCCACGCTGCGGTCGGTCATCGGTCGTGGCCACCTGGCCGTCGCGCTGCTGGCGATCGGCATGGCCAGCCTGTCCCTGACCGGCCTTGGCGTGCTGGCCCTGCGGGTGTATGCCGATCACAACCTGCACCTGATCGCTCGCTCCATCAGCTATACCGTGGAAGCTGCGGTAGTGTTCAACGACAGTGGCGCGGCGGCCGACTCCCTGGCCCTGATCGCCTCCACCGAAGAGGTGGCCGACGCCAAGGTGTACGACAGCCAGGGTCAGTTGCTGGCCAGCTGGCAACGCCCGGATAGCGGCCTGCTGGCCAACCTGGAAATGCACATCGCCAGTGCCTTCCTGGAAAAGCCCATCAGCTTGCCGATCTTCCGTCAGGGCCAGGAAATCGGCACCGTCAACGTTACCGGCCATGGCGGCAACCTGTTGCGCTTTCTCTTCAGCGGACTGGTGGGCATCGTGCTGTGCATCGCCCTGAGCGCCTGGGCGGCCCTGTACCTGGCGCGCCGGCAACTGCGGGGCATCACCGGCCCCTTGCGCAGCCTGGCAGATGTGGCCCATGCGGCCCGACGCGAGCGAGCCTTCGACCAGCGGGTACCGCCGGCGCAAATCGCCGAGCTGGACAACCTGGGCAATGACTTCAACGCCCTGCTCGATGAGCTGGAGGTCTGGCAGACCCACTTGCAGAGCGAAAACGAGACCCTGGCCCACCAGGCCAGCCACGACAGCCTCACCGGCCTGCCCAACCGGGCGTTCTTCGAAGGCCGGTTGATCCGCGCATTGCGCAGTGCCAACAAGCACAACGAGCGCATGGCGGTGCTGTTCCTGGACAGCGATCGCTTCAAGGAGATCAACGACAACTTCGGTCACGCTGCCGGTGATGCGGTGCTGGTGGCGGTGGCCACGCGAATTCGTGCGCAACTGCGCGAGGACGACCTGGTGGCGCGCCTGGGCGGTGACGAATTTGCGGTGCTGCTGACGCCGTTGCACCGGATCGAGGATGCCCAGCGCATCGCCGACAAGATCATCAGCAGCATGGAGATGCCGATCCAGTTGCCTGGCAGCCTGTCGATCCTGACGTCGCTGAGCATCGGCATTGCCGTGTACCCGGAGCATGGCGCTACCCCGGGCAGCCTGTTGAATGCCGCCGATGCGGCCATGTACCAGGCCAAGCGCGGTGCGCGAGGCGGGCAACACACAGTGGGGGCGGAGTCCTCCGTCGTTCAGGTTAAAAACAGGAGCTAATTTCCGTGTTCTCATCGATGCAACATCCGGTTCGACTTTTCAGCACCCTGGTGTTCCTGGCCGTGCTGGCCTTGAGTGGTTGCCAGAGCGTGCCGCCCAAGGGGCTGACCCCCAAGCAGATCGCGGTACTGAAACAGGAGGGCTTCGAACTGACGGATGAAGGCTGGGCCTTCGGTCTCTCGGGCAAAGTGCTGTTTGGCAGCGATGTGGAAACCTTGAACCCTGCCAGCACCACAATCGTCCAGCGCATCGGCAAGGCCTTGCTCGGCGTCGATATCCAGAAGGTCAGGGTCGACGGCCACACCGATGCCTCGGGCAAGGAACCCTACAACGTGCAACTCTCCGTGCGCCGTGCCAAGAGCGTGGTCAAGGTCCTGACCCAGGTCGGCATGCGCGAGGAGAACATCCAGCTGCGCGGCCTGGGCAGCAGCGAGCCGGTGGCGTCCAACAGCACCCCGGCCGGGCGTACCGAGAACCGCCGCGTATCGATCGTGGTGATCGCCGACTGACCGGCGATCCACTCTATGGCGGCTGTAGTCCTACGGCCGTTTCTCCAGGCCGCGGGTGCCAGAGGGCCATCTAGGGGGCGCTGAACGACATGTTCCGGCTGTCTCCCATCAACAGAGGCTGGTTCTGCTCGGTCATTTCCCTGATGTAATCCCACAGCAGGGTGATGCGCTTGAGCTTGCGCAAGTCCTCGCGGCAGTACATCCAGAATTGCCGGGTCAGGTTGATTTCCTTGGGCAGCACCGGCAGCAACCGTGGGTCCTGGGCCGCCAGGAAACATGGCAGGATCGCCAGCGAGCGGCCCTGCTGCGCGGCCACGTACTGGGCGATCACGCTGGTGCTGCGCAGGTTGGCGCTGGCCCCGGGGACCACGTTGGCCAGGTACAGCAGCTCGGAGCTGAAGGCTAGGTCGTCCACGTAGCTGATGAACTGATGCTCGCCCAGGTCGCTGGCGCGGCGGATCGGCGGATGGCGGTCGAGGTATTCCTGGGTCGCATACAGCTGCAGGCGGTAGTCGCACAACTTGCAGCACACATAGGGGCCATGCTCCGGACGCTCCAGGGCGATGACGATATCGGCTTCGCGCTTGGACAGGCTGATGAAGTGCGGCAGTGGCAGGATATCCACCGAAATTGCCGGGTAGGCGTCGAGGAAGTGGCTCAGCTGCGGGGTGATGAAGAACGTGCCGAAGCCTTCGGTGCAGCCCATGCGTACATGCCCGGACAATGCCACGCCGGACCCCGAGACCTGTTCGCAGGCCATGTGCAGGGTGCTTTCGATCGACTCGGCATACCCTAGCAGGCGCTGGCCCTCGGCGGTCAGCACGAAGCCGTTGGTACGGGATTTCTCGAACAGCAGGGTGCCCAGGGCGGTTTCCAGCGAACCGATGCGCCGTGACACCGTGGTGTAGTCCACCGCCAGGCGCTTGGCCGCGCTGCTGGCCTTGCGGGTACGTGCCACCTCCAGGAAAAACTTCAAGTCGTCCCAGTTCAGGGTGCTTAGCGAGGTGATGTTTTTTTGCATGTTGGACCGGATTTTATGTGCGTTCTTATTAGAAGTTTGCACATCTATACTCCAAAAACAGTCCGATACCAACTCGCGACTCCCCCTCTTTTCAAGGCGCTGCAACGCCTTGGTTCCCTGCATAAGAACTCAAGAAGTCAGGAGACCCCATGAACGCACCCCTCCAGTCCGGTGGCACCACCCTGCAGCAGGTCAAGCTGTTGATCGACGGTGAATGGGTCCAGTCCCAGAGCCAGGAGTGGCATGACATCGTCAATCCGGCGACCCAGGAAGTCCTGGCCAAGGTACCCTTTGCCACCGCTGGTGAAGTCGATGCCGCTATCGCCGCCGCCCAGCGCGCCTTCCAGACCTGGAAGCTGACCCCGATCGGCGCGCGGATGCGCATCATGCTCAAGCTCCAGGCGCTGATTCGCGAACATTCCAAACGCATCGCCCAAGTCCTGAGTGCCGAGCAGGGCAAGACCATCGCCGATGCCGAGGGCGATATTTTCCGTGGCCTGGAAGTGGTGGAACACGCCTGCTCCATCGGCACCCTGCAGATGGGCGAGTTCGCCGAGAACGTGGCCGGTGGCGTGGATACCTACACCCTGCGCCAGCCCATCGGCGTGTGTGCGGGCATCACGCCGTTCAACTTCCCGGCGATGATTCCGCTGTGGATGTTCCCGATGGCCATCGTCTGCGGCAACACCTTCGTTCTCAAGCCCTCCGAGCAGGATCCGCTGTCCACCATGCTGCTGGTGGAACTGGCAGTGGAAGCCGGAGTGCCGGCCGGTGTGCTGAACGTGGTCCATGGCGGCAAGGAAGTGGTGGATGCCCTGTGTACCCATCAGGACATCAAGGCGGTGTCCTTCGTCGGCTCCACGGCTGTAGGCACCCATGTCTATGACCTGGCGGGCAAGCATGGCAAGCGTGTGCAATCGATGATGGGCGCCAAGAACCACGCGGTGGTACTGCCTGACGCCAACCGCACCCAGACGGTCAACGCCCTGGCCGGTGCGGCCTTTGGCGCGGCCGGCCAGCGCTGCATGGCCACCTCGGTGGCGGTACTGGTGGGCAAGGCCCGCGAATGGCTGCCGGACATCAAGGAAGCCGCGAGCAAGCTCAAGGTCAACGCCGGTTGTGAGCCGGGTACCGATGTCGGCCCGGTGATCTCCAAGCGCGCCAAGGAGCGCGTGCTGGGCCTGATCGAAAGCGGTATCAAGGAAGGCGCCAAGCTCGAGCTGGACGGCCGTGACGTCAAGGTGCCGGGCTACGAGCAGGGCAACTTCGTCGGCCCGACCCTGTTCTCCGGGGTGACCACCGACATGCAGATCTACACCCAGGAAATCTTCGGCCCGGTGCTGGTGGTACTGGAAGTCGACACCCTGGACCAGGCCATCGCCCTGGTCAACGCCAACCCCTTCGGCAACGGCACCGGCCTGTTCACCCAGAGCGGCGCGGCAGCGCGCAAGTTCCAGAGCGAGATCGACGTTGGCCAGGTGGGGATCAACATCCCGATCCCGGTGCCGGTACCGTTCTTCAGCTTCACCGGTTCGCGCGGTTCCAAGCTCGGCGACCTGGGGCCTTACGGCAAGCAAGTGGTGCAGTTCTACACTCAGACCAAGACCGTCACCAGCCGCTGGTTCGACGATGACAGCGTCAACGACGGTGTGAACACCACCATCAGCCTGCGTTGAGGAGCCTGACATGAACATTGCATTCATCGGCCTGGGCAACATGGGCGCGCCCATGGCCCGCAACCTGATCAAGGCCGGGCACCAGTTGAACCTGTTCGATCTCAACCAGAGCGTGCTGGCCGAGCTGGCACAACTGGGCGGGCGCATCAGCACCTCGCCCAAGGTTGCTGCCGAAGGCGCCGAGCTGGTGATCACCATGCTCCCGGCCGCTGCCCATGTGCGCAGCGTCTGGCTGGGCGAGGACGGCGTGCTGGCGGGAATCGGCCGGGGCGTTCCGGCAGTGGACTGCAGCACCATCGATCCGCAGACCGCTCGGGAAGTCGCCGCGGCTGCGGCCAAGCAAGGCGTGGCCATGGCGGATGCGCCGGTTTCCGGCGGCACCGGCGGGGCCCAGGCCGGCACCCTGACCTTCATGGTCGGCGCCGGCGCCGAACTGTTCGCCACCCTGCAACCGGTGCTGGCGCAGATGGGCCGCAATATCGTGCACTGTGGTGAAGTGGGTACAGGACAGATCGCCAAGATCTGCAACAACCTGCTGCTGGGGATTTCGATGATCGGCGTCAGCGAAGCCATGGCCCTGGGGGATGCCCTGGGCATCGATACTCAGGTGCTGGCCGGGATCATCAACAGCTCCACCGGGCGGTGCTGGAGCTCCGACACCTACAACCCATGGCCGGGGGTGATCGAAACGGCCCCGGCCTCGCGAGGCTACACCGGTGGTTTTGGCGCCGAACTGATGCTCAAGGACTTGGGGCTGGCCACCGAGGCCGCCCGCCAGGCTCATCAGCCGGTGGTGCTGGGCGCGGTGGCCCAGCAGCTGTACCAGGCCATGAGCCAGCGGGGGGAGGGTGGCAAGGACTTCTCGGCCATCGTCAACAGCTACCGCAAACCGCAGTGACTCACTGCGTGGCGGGGGCAGCCCTCGCCACGAACACCGTCTCATGATCGCGCCCCCTGAGTGAGGCGTTTTCGGGAATCCGCGTCGGGCGGATTCCCGTTTTTTTTGCCGTTCAGTTGGGCCGGCCCGCCGGTGTGCGGGGTGGCGGGTTGAGGCGGGTGTCGAGGCCGAAGCGTTCCTGGACCACGACCTGGTACAGCCCCTTGGCCAGCAGCGGGTTGATCAGGATGTTCCAGCTGTGGCGCGAGACCGAGGACGGCACCAGCACAAAAGGGTGGTCAGCCAGCAACTGGTCGGCGAACTGCTGCTGGCCGGCGCTGGGAATGCCTGGCACCAGCCAGTTGGGATTGGGCACGCTGCCTTCGTCCAGACGATAGATGGTCGAGGGGTCATGAATCAGGGCGCCGGTCAACACGTGGGGCACGCTGTCGAGCGCGGCAAAGCCCTTGTGCACGGCGACCTCGAGGATCGCCGTGGCCGGGTCGGCGCTGCCATACACCGCCTTGACGCCCTTGGAGTTCCAGCGCCCGCCGCACAGTTCGGCACCGATGCCGCTGTCCCAGCTGGCGGCATGCTGCGCGGCGTCCAGGCGCCAGAAATGGATCGCGCTGGCGCCGGGCACACTGATCACTGATAGACCCCGTATTCCAGGCGGGTGAGGAACTCGTCCACCAGTTCAAAGCCGATGGGGTTGGTCAACAGGTCCACCGGCTTGTGGCCGTCCAGGGCCATCACCGGCTTGGCCATCCAGTCCTGGGCCTGCTCGCTGCTGCCGAAGATTTCCCGGGCCTTGGCCAGCACCTGGGCGAAACGCACTGCCCGGGCGCTCTGTTCCGGGTTCAGCGGCTCGTCGGGGGTCTTCAGGCGTCGATGCAGGGTGCGCTCGGACAGGCCGATGATCTTCGCCAGGACCTGTTCATCCTTGAGCATGGGGACCGAGGAGACGAACTTGACGATCGCCGCCAGCGGGATGCCTTCCTCGGTCAGGCGGTAGATCGAGATGCGGTCGTCGAAGCGGGCCCGGCCACCGAGCAGGATGTCCGAGGTCCGGTCCTTCGTTGCGGGTTTGCCGCGTCGTTTTACGGCGATATCGCTACTGGTCAGTGCAACCATGGGCGTGACTCCTGCCTTTGCCATTTGGCAGGGATTATAGCGACATCTGGCAGATTGCGCCGCGCCGGACGTCGCCAGCGCGGGGCCGTTGGGCACCGCCCCGCGCGATACCGGCGAACTCAGGCGAACACGAAGTACTTGCGTACGGTCTCCAGCACTTCCCAGGTGCCCTTCATGCCGGGCTCGACCACGAAGATGTCGCCGGCCCGCAGGTGGATGGGCTCCTGGCCGTCCGGGGTGATCACGCAGTAACCCTCCTGGAAGTGGCAGTACTCCCACTTTTCGTAAGCCACCCGCCACTTGCCGGGGGTGCAGATCCAGGTGCCCATGATCTTGCTGCCATCCTCGCTGGTGTAGGCATTGAGGTTGACGGTGTGCGGGTCGCCTTCGAGTTTCTCCCACTTGCAGGCGTCGAGGACTGGCAATGGATGGGTGTCACGCAGAACGGTAATCGGGGTGGACATGCTGGGCTCCTGGCAGGCCGCGAACTGGAAACCGCACCCTATAGGGCCTGGCGCCCGTGGAGATGCCTGGACTCGACACCCAGCTATCCAGAAACGCAGCAAGCGCTCCTCGCAGCTGTCGGAACGGGAAAACCCCCGACTTTGGACGTGAAAGATTCAGCGGGTAAACATGGCTTTATTGGCAGTAATTGCGAAATATCCACGGTGGCTCGAGCCATTTCGCAAGAATCTTTACTGGCTTCGCTCGTATCATGCAATCCGGACCGACCGAGAGCCGCACCCATGGAAAACACACCCCGTTGGTGGGATATCAGCCCACCCCTGAGCACTGCGACCCCGACCTGGCCGGGTGACACGCCATTCCAGGAAGAGCGCACCTGGCAGTTCGGGCCAGAATGTCCAGTGAATATCGGGCGGATCACCCTGTCGCCCCACACCGGCGCCCATGTCGATGCCCCCCTGCATTACACCCCCGATGGCCTGCCCATCGGTGAAGTGCCGCTGGACGTCTACATGGGCCCATGCCGGGTCCTGCACTGCCTGGACAGCGATGCCCTGGTGCAGCCCGAGGCCCTGCTCGGGCGCCTCGACAACCTGCCCCAACGCGTGTTGCTGCGCACCTACCGCCAGGTTCCGTTGAGCGCCTGGGACCCGGACTTCACCGCCGTGGCCGAGGCCACCATCGAGCTGCTGGCCAGCCTCGGTGTGCGCCTGGTGGGCATCGACACTCCATCCCTGGACCCGCAACAGTCCAAGACCATGGACGCCCACAATGCAGTGGCCCGGCATGGCATGGCGATCCTCGAAGGCGTGGTGCTCGACGAGGTGGCCGAAGGTGACTACGAACTGATTGCCCTGCCATTGCGCTTCGCCCACCTGGACGCCAGTCCGGTGCGGGCGATCCTGCGCCCACTGGCCGATTGATTCCTACAATAACTATGACGGCGGGCCATTCGCGCACCCTTGCCCCGGCAGCGGTGCCGGGTCCAGCCGACCGAGACGAGGAGCCCACCCGATGAGCCAATGTCCCTTTTCAAGCAATCCGCCGGATGAATGGCATAACGCCCAGCTGAATTTTTCCGACTCCATGAGCTACGGCGACTACCTGGACCTGGGGCGCATCCTCAGTGCCCAGCATCCTCTGTCGCCGGATCACAACGAAATGCTCTTCATCATCCAGCACCAGACGTCCGAGCTGTGGATGAAACTGATGCTCCACGAGCTCAAGGCGGCCCGCGAGCAGGTGCGCGAGGGCCAGCTAGCGCCGGCGTTCAAGATGTTGGCGCGGGTCTCGCGAATCTTCGATCAGCTGGTCCATGCCTGGGCGGTACTGGCCACCATGACGCCATCGGAATACAAGGCCATCCGCCCCTACCTGGGCCAATCCTCGGGCTTCCAGTCGTTCCAGTACCGCGAGATCGAATTCATCCTGGGCAACAAGAGCGAAGCCCTGCTGCGTCCCCATGCCCATCGTCCCGAGTTGTTGCAGGCACTGCAGGACTCCATCGCCATCCCGTCGCTGTACGACGAGGCAATCGCCCTGATGGCCCGCAGCGGCCTGGCCATCGATCCACAGCGCCTGGCGCTGAACAGCACCAGCACCACCCGCCACGATCCGTCGGTAGAGGCGGCCTGGCGCCAGGTGTATGCCGACCCTTCGCAGTACTGGGATCTGTACCAGCTGGCGGAAAAATTCATCGACCTGGAAGACTCCTTCCGTCAATGGCGCTTCCGCCACGTGACCACGGTGGAGCGGATCATCGGCTTCCAGCCGGGCACCGGTGGCACCGAAGGCGTGGGCTACCTGCGCAAGATGCTCGACACCGTGCTGTTCCCCGAATTGTGGCGGGTGCGCTCGCCACAATGACCCAGACCAACGCCCCGCCAGCCGGGGCGTTTTCATTCCTGGCATCGCCCATTCGCTTCTTGCTCCTGTCCTGGCGCCTGCGACAGTGGCCAGGCAGGAGGTGACCGCAAGGGTGACCGGCGCTAAAGTGGCTGCCCAAAGATAACGCTTTCACCTCTCCAGGCAGACCACATGGGCCGTACCTTCGAGCTTGAAACCCTGAACATGCGCCTCAACGATCCGGAGTTCCAAGCCTTGGACCTGCATCAGCGCATCCAGCGGGCGTTGTGTGGCCTGATCCTCGATGGCGCCCTGGCACCGGGCTTGAAGCTGCCAGCGAGCCGGGCCCTGGCCAAGTCCCTGGGAGTGTCGCGCGATACCGTGGAAAACGCCTATGTGCAGTTGCAGCGCGATGGGTTCATCGTGCGTCGCGAGGGTTCCGGCAGCTACGTTTCCCAGTCCATAGGTGCACAACTGCGCGGCGCAGCCCGCAGGCGCCTGCGCTTGCAGGAGCAGCCACGCAGTGCCCGCGAGCCGGGGACGGGCCTGAGTCGTCGGGGGCGGGTGCTGTTCGAGCGCGGCGGGGTCGCTGACCAGCAGGTAGTCAGGGCCTTTGCCACCGGCCTGCCGGAAACCCGCAGCTTTCCGGTGCAGACCTGGGAGCGCCTGCAACGCCAGGTGCTCAAGGAGTATCGCTCCAGCGTGCTGCTGCATGGCGATCCACAAGGGGTCGAGCCCTTGCGCAAGGCCATTGCCGCCTATCTGAACCTGGAGCGCGGGGCCAAGGTGGCGCCCGACCAGATCCTGGTGCTGAGCAGTACCCGCCAGGCGCTGTTCCTCTGTGCCCAGCTGCTGGTGGACGCCGGCCAGCCGATCCTGATGGAGAACCCGGGGTACTTTGGAGCCCGCAAGGCCTTCGAGGCCGCCGAGGCGCGGATCGTCCCCATCGATGTCGACGAGCAGGGCCTGCGTACCGACTTGCTGCGGGCCGACCGTAGCGGCGCCCGGTGTGTCTACGTGACGCCGTCGCACCAGTATCCCAGCGGTGTCACCTTGGCCCTGGAGCGTCGGCTGGAGCTGACTCGCTGGGCGGGCGAACATGATCGCTGGATCATCGAGGACGACTACGACAGCGAGTTCCACTACACCGGCCTGCCCACCGCTTGCGTCCAGGGCCTGGACCCGTACCGGCGAACCCTGTACATCGGCACCTTCAGCAAGACCCTCTCCCCCGGCCTGCGCATGGGTTACATGGTCCTGCCCGACGAGCTGGTGGCGCCTTTCAGTGCCGCCCGCAGCATCATGGACGGCCATACTCCGCAGATCCTCCAGCTGACCCTGGCCCGCTTCATGGAGGAAGGGCACTACAACGCCCATGTGCGCGCCATGCGCAAGCTCTATGCCGGCCGCCGGCAAGCCATGCTCGAGGCCATCGAGCGGCACCTGGCAGGCATCGCCCGGGCCTTGCCTGCGCCAGGAGGCTTGCAGATCCCCTGCCTGCTGGAGCCTGGCTGGACCGAACAAGCGACCCAGGGCCGCGCGTCTGCCATCGGCTTGCAGTTGCCCGGGCTCAGCCGACTCTATGCCGGTAAACACAAGGAACAGGGCTGGCTGCTGGGTTACTCCTCGCTGAGTGCCCATGAAATCGACTCGGCCATGGCGCGCCTGGGCCAGGCGCTGAGAAACCCCCAGGCTCGGTCATGAGCGGGCAGCCTTGCCAGCGAACGGCCAATGCCGGCCATGGATCAGCAGATGCGCGGTCAAGCCGGCGAGCAGTCCCCAGAACGCACCGCCGATGCCCAGCAAGGTGACGTTGGCGGCCGTGGCGAGGAAGGTGATCAGCGCTGTTTCCCGGGTCCTGGCATCGGCCATGGCGTTGCCCAGGCTGCCGCCGATGGCGCCCAGCAGCGCCAGGCCCGCCAGGGTGCCGATGAAGGCCTTGGGCAGCACCAGGAACAGGCTCGCGAGGGTCACTCCGAAGGTGCCCACCAGGATGTACAGCAGCCCGCAGGCGATACCGGCCAGGTAACGCTTGCCCGGGTCCGGGTGGGCGTCCTTGCCGGTACAGATGGCGGCAGTGATCGCCGCGACGTTGAAGGCGTGGGCGCCGAACGGTGCCATCAGCAGCGAGCCCAGCCCCGTCACCGAGAGCAGCGGGTTGGCGCTGGTGGGAAACCCATCGTTGCGCAGCACCAGCATGCCCGGCATGTACTGGCCGGTCAGGGTAATGATGAACAGCGGCAGGGCTACCCCGAGCAGGGCCTGGAACGAGAATTGCGGGGCACTGAACAGCGGCGTGGCCAGGCTCAGTTGCAGGGCACCGAAGTCGATCCGCTGCTGGCCCACCAGCAACCCCAGGCCGATGAACAGGATGCCCACCACGGCAAACCGCGAGGTGAAGCGTCGCAGCAATGCATAGGACACCAGCAGCACGATCACCAGCCAGGGATCGCTGCTGGCGCCGCCAAACGCGTTGATCCCGAACTGCAGCAGGATGCCGGCCAGCAGGCCCGCTGCGATTCCCTGGGGAATCATGCGCACCAGCTTGTCGAACGCCCCGGACAGGCCCAGCACAATGAAGCCCAGGGCCGAGATCAGGTAGGCGCCGATCACTTCGGCGTATGGCGTGTTGGGCAATACGCTGGCCAGGAACGCCGCGCCCGGTGTCGACCAGGCCGTGATGATCGGCGCGCGGTAGCGCAGGCTCAGCCACAGCCCGGTGACGCCCACGCCCACCGACACCGCCCAGACCCAGGAGGCGGTCTGGGCGGGCGAGAGGTGGGCCATTTCCGCAGCTTGGAGCACCAGCACGAAGGTTCCGCCGTAGTTCACCAGCACCGAGATCAGCGCTGCCACGGTGGGTGAAAAAAAGTCGCTTGGCCTGAGGCCTGCGGTTGTTCCGGTCATGCGCCACTCTCCATCCAGGGACAGGTTCCCGGGTCGAGGTCGCCGGGAGGAGCGGCGATTCTAGAGAGCTGGCGGACTGTCGTTTCAGTCCACCTGTGCACGAGGCGGCAGACCACTTTGCCTGCGGGCATGAAAAAGCCCGGCCTTGGATCAAGGCCGGGCTTCGAGGTGTGCCAGGGGCTTGCACGCCGCCCCGGCGGGGTCAGCGCAGGGCCGGTTGTGCGGCCTTCCTGGCCCGGCTCAAGCGGTAGAACACCCAGATCAGCGCGACCCACACCGGGATCGCATACACCGAGGCGCGGATGCCCGGGATCATCCACATCACGCCCACGATCATCACCATGAAGGCCAGGCACAGGTAGTTGCTCAGCGGCGACCAGAAAGCCCTGAATGACGGCACCACGCCTTGCTCGGCCATGGCCTTGCGAAAGCGCAGGTGGGTCAGGCTGATCAGTGCCCAGTTGATCATCAGCGCAGCCACCACCAGGGCGAACAGCAACTCCAGCGCTTCATGCGGGGCCAGGTAGTTGACCAGCACGCAGAGCAGGGTGATCAGTGCGGAAATGCCCAGGGCCAGGATCGGCACGCCCTGCTTGTTGAGCTTCATCAGCGCCCTGGGTGCGTCGCCCTGTTCGGCCAGGCCGTAGAGCATGCGGCTGTTGCAGTACACGCCGCTGTTGTACACCGAGAGCGCCGCCGTCAGGACCACGAAGTTGAGGACCTGCGCCGCGGCATCGCTGCCGATCAGCGCGAAGATCTTCACGAAGGGGCTGCTGCTGTAGGCATCGCCGCCAGCGTTGAGGCTCACCAGCAGCTCGTCCCACGGGTACAGCGACAAGAGCACCGCCAGGGCGCCGACGTAGAAGATCAGTACCCGGTAGACCACCTGGTTGATCGCCTTGGGAATCACCTTGCGCGGTTCGGCGGCTTCGGCCGCGGTGATGCCCACCAGCTCCAGGCCGCCGAAGGAGAACATGATGAAGGCCATGGCCATCAGCAGGCCGCTGCCGCCATTGGGAAAGAAACCGCCATGGGACCACAGGTTGCTTACCGAGGCCTGGGCGCCGCCGCTGCCGCTGAACAGCATGTAGCAACCCAGCACGATCATGCCGACGATGGCCACCACCTTGATGATGGCGAACCAGAACTCGGCTTCGCCATAGAACTTCACGTTCATCATGTTGATCAGGTTCACCAGCACGAAGAACACGGCCGCGCTGACCCAGGTCGGGATTTCCGGCCACCAGAACTGCACGTACTTGCCCACCGCGGTGAGTTCGGCCATGCCCACCAGCACATACAGCACCCAGTAGTTCCAGCCGGCGAGGAAGCCGAAGTAGCCGCCCCAGTACTTGTGGGCGAAATGGCTGAAGGAACCGGCTACCGGCTCCTCGACGATCATCTCGCCCAGTTGGCGCATGATCAGGAAGGCAATGAATCCGGCAATCGCATAACCCAGGATCATCGAGGGGCCGGCGGACTTCAGGACCCCGGCCGAGCCGAGGAATAGTCCGGTGCCGATCGCCCCGCCCAGGGCGATCAGCTGGATATGGCGATTCTTCAAGCCACGCTTGAGTTCACCCTGCTTCAAGGTTTGATCCACTAACTTGCGCTCTCTTCTAGTTGTTATCAGAACCGATTCCCGGGATTCAGGCATCGGTCGCGGCTTATGACTGACGGGATCAGATATTACTCTGCGTGAACCTCTCATAGTAAAGCTGAACGCGCCCAAGTCCCTGTTCTTGCTGCCAAGTTCGGATCGAATCGACCATGGGAGGTGGCCCGCAGACATACATGTCGGCGTCGTCGGCACGCAGTGCCTCGGTGTCGAAGTGCTCGGTGATGTAACCGCGCTTGCCGGTCCAGGCCGGATCGACGTCGCTGATCACCGGCGTGAAGCGAAACCCCGGCAGACGCTCGCCGTAGGCGTGGATGCGTTCCAGCTCGCACAGGTCGGCGCTCTGGCGGACGCCGTAATACAAGTGCACCGGGTGCTGGCAGCCTTGCTCGGCGACCTGTTCGAGCATCGCCAGCAAGGCCGACAATCCGGTGCCGCCGGCAACCAGCACCAGTGGACGGCTGATCTGGCGCAGGTAGAACGCCCCCAGCGGTGCTTCCAGCTCCAGGGTATCGCCCACCTGGCAGCGCTCGCGGATGTAGTTGCTCATGGTGCCGTCGGGCAACAGGCGGATCAGGAACTGCAGCTGATGGTCTGCTGCCGGCCGGTTGGCGAACGAGTAGGCGCGGCTGCTGCTGGTGCCGGGAATGCTCAGGCGGGCGTACTGCCCGGGCAGGAAGTCCAGCGCAGCCGGGTTGTCGTCCAGCGCCAGGCGCAGGATCGCCGTGCTGTCCGAGACCTGGCGGACCTCCTGCACCGAGGCCCGGTAGCGTACCGGTTCGGCGCTGTGGCAAAGGCTGGAATCGAAGTCGAAGTAGAACGCCGCATCGGACTGCACCCGGGTCTGGCAACTGAGCATCTTGCGTTGTGCCAGGTCCTGCGCCGACAGGGCTTCGTCGTCCACGTAGTCCTGGCTGTACTGGCCCGACTCGCAGCGACCCTGGCACGTGCCGCAGACGCCTTCGCGGCAGTCCAGGGGGATCTTGATGCCGTTGCGCAGGGCGGCGTCGAGCAGTATTTCATTGGCTTGCACCGGGAAGAACAGGGTCTTGCCGTCGGCAAAGCTGAACGCGACCTTGTGCGTCATGGGAGAACTTCCGTGGGTCAGAGGTGGTAGAAATCGAGCACCGAGTTGATCCGGTCGTTGAGCAGCAGCACATGCTTGCGCTGGATCAGCCAGCTGTCGCCATGGGGCTTGAGGTCGTAGGTGGCGTGGCCGTAGAAGTCCTCGGAGGTGGCCAGGCGATAGAACAGCGTGTGCCAGTTCAGGCGCACCTGCAGGTGGCCGTGCTCGCCCTCGGCGATCCGCAGGTTGCTGACCAGGTGCAGGGTGCGCGGCATCGGGATGGTGGAGGCCGCCTTGCCGGTGCGCAGGCGGAACACCCGGTCCTCCAGCCCCGAACGGTTGGCGTAGTAGATCAGCGACATCTCGCGTTTCGGGTCCTGGGTGTAGACATGTTCCGAATCCCATTGCGGCAGGTGGAATTCACTGTCCACGGCAAACAGCTGCAGGTAGGCGTCCCAGTCCTGGGCATCGCACAGCTCGGACTTGCGGTAGAAGAATTGTTCGATCCGGTACTGCAATTGCGCATTCATGTTCATACCTCACGCAGTTTCAAGGGCTGGCGCTGCAGGCCATCGAGGAGGAATTTCTGCCAGTTCTGGTGCTGGTTGACGTACAGCCCTTCGTGGGTGATCTCGGTGCCGGTCATGGCCGGCTGGATGCCCAGGTTCTCGCTGTTGGCGGTGGGGCCGGTGGCCCAGCGGTGATGGCCGCGCGAGACATCGCTCCAGCGCTCCAGGCGCCCCTGGAAGCCGCGCTGGGCCTCGCGAAACTCCACCAGGTCGTCCGGCGTGCCCATGCCCGAGACGTTGAAGAAGTCCTCGAACTGGCGGATGCGGTTTTCCCGGTCGGCGTCGCTCTCGCCCTTGACCCCGATGCACTGGCTGACGATCTCCGTCTTGTTCCAGGCAATGGGGCGAATGATCCGCAGCTGCGAGCTGATCTGGTCGAGGAAGAACAGGCTGGGGTAGATGTTCAGGTTACGCAGGCGGTGCATCATCCACTCGGCCCTGGCCTGGCCGTACTCTTCCACCAGGCGCGGCATGATGCGGGCATAACCGGAGCGCACCGCCGGGTTGGGCATTTCGCTGAACAGCACACTGTGACCGTTGGCGAAGGCGAACCAGCCATCGTCGGTTTCGGCATCGCCGGCGCCGAGCTTGCTGTAGTCCAGGGTGGCGCTGCTGCCGGCGCCGTTGTCGAGGTTGACCTGCTGGCGGTGCTGCACCGTGGCCACGTAGTTGTAGTGCACGGTACTGACGTGATAACCGTCCAGGCCGTTCTCGTTCTGCAGCTTCCAGTTGCCGTCGTAGGTGTAGGCGGACTTGCCCGGCAGTACTTCCAGCTCACCGGTGGGCGACTGGGCGACCATCATGTCGAAGAAGATCCTGGCATCGCCCAGGAAGTCCTCGAGGGAGTCTTCGGCGCTCACGTCCAGGCTGATGAAGACAAATCCCTTGTAGCTTTCGATGCGCGCTTTCTTCAGGCCACGGGTGGCCTTGTCGAAGCCTTCGGCGTATTCCCCGGGGGCCTTGACCTTCACCAGGCGTCCATCGCTCTTGTAGCACCAGGCGTGGAACGGACAAGTGAAGGTGGACTGGTTGCCCTTGCCGACCCGGGTCAGGGTCGTGCCGCGATGCTGGCAGGCATTGATCAGCGCATTGAGCCGGCCCTCGCCGTCGCGGGTGATGATCATCGGCTGGCGCCCGGCGCGCATCGTGACGAAGTCATGGTTGTTGGGCAGTTCGCTCTCGTGGCAGGCGTAGATCCAGTTCTTCTCGAAGATCAGCTCCATTTCCAGGTCGAACAGCTCGGGCTCGGTGAACATGTCCCGGGCAATGCGGAACACCCCGTCCGCAGGACGAAAATCCAGGCAGCCGTGGATGAACTCCTGCCATTGCTCGACGTTTCTTGCACCATTCATGGTCGGTACCTTTTTTATTCAGGCCAATCGGTGCGGTCATTAGAGAGAGGACGGCAGGGCAGTGGCTATCCGCTTAGTCGACCAAGCGCATCCACAAATTTGCCAGGCCCCGTGTCCCGGTCGCCGCCATCTGCTCTCGGGGCCGCTGCGCGCTCATGCGCAGCCTGGCCAGGGTGGGGAGTGGGGACTTTCTACCCGACTGCCGGCAGCGGCGAGGGATACCGATCAGGTACTGTGGGCGTAATCGATGAGGGGGCCGGGCAGGTTTATCCGTTTAATCGGCGATTGCTATCCACTGGGTTGGCAGCATCGCCGGCTGGCGCAAAACTTGCCCTGCCATACAAGACGCGCCGCCAGAGCGCGCTTAAAAATATTGCCGTGGGTGCCGTGATGAACAGCAAGGCTGATGGACAGTTGCGCGATATTCGTGTCGACCACTACGACCTCGAGGGCGCCAGGAGCTGGATGTCGGGCATATGCGGCCCGCACCGCCTGGAGACCGCGACCCCGGGGCGGATTCGCTTTCACCACAGCGCCCATGTGCTCAGGTCGCGGGCCACGACCCTGGGCATCATCGAGTACGGCACCGACGTGGTGGTGGACATCGAGGACATCGAACGCTTCAGCAGCTACAGCCTGAGCCTGCCGCTGTGTGGCCAGCAGGAACTGAGCAAGGACGGCCGGCTGCTGCGTTCGGACAGCGCCCATGGGGTGATCATCGCCCCCAACGAGAGCCAGGTGCTGGCCATCTCCGGCGACTGTCGCAAGCTTCAGGTGGTGATCTCCCGCCCGGCCATGGCCGAGGCCCTGGAGGCCCTGCTGCAACGTCCTGTGCAGGAGCCGCTGCGCTTCGAGCCGGGCATGGACGCGCTGCAGGGGGCGACGGCTTCCTGGTGGCGCATGGCCCGGCACTTCATCGGCGAACTGGCCCAGGGCAACGAACTTTACGAGCAACTGGCCTTCACCCGGGAAATCGAGAACTCGCTGATCAAGGGCCTGATCCTGGCCCAGCCCAACAATTACTCCAGCGAGTTGCGGGAGATGCTTGGGGTCAAGCTGCCGCACTACCTGGTGCGGGCCCGCCAGTACCTGCAGGAGCATGCCCGCGAGGCGGTGCGCCTGGAGGACCTGGAAGCCGCTGCCGGGGTCTCGCGCTTCAAGCTGTTCGAAGCCTTTGGCAAGTACTTCGCGCTGTCGCCGATGGCCTATCTCAAGCGCCATCGGCTCAACGGCGTACGTCAGGAAATCCTCGAGTATGGCGCAGCGCGCAATATCTCCGAGATTGCCCTGGGCTGGGGCTTCACCCATTTGGGGCGGTTTGCCGCCGAATATCGCAAGGTGTTCGACGAAGCCCCCAGCGCCACGCTCCAGCGCCGCCCCGCCCGCGGCTGAGCGGCGACGCGGCGGTTACTTGCGCGGTACCAGGTCCAGCAGGCTGTTCTGCTCCTTGATCTTCTGCAGGACGATTTCCGAACGGATGTCGGTGACCCCGCTGGCGCGGTTCAGGTGGTTGACGATGAAATCCGAGAAATGCTTGAGGTTGCGCGCCTGGATGCGCAGCACGTAGTTGCTGGCCCCGGTGATCACGTAGGCCGTCATCACTTCCGGCCATTGCTGGACCTTGGCGATGAAGGTCTCGTGCCAGCCTTCCACGTCCTGGCGCAGGGACACATGAACGATGGCTTCCAGCTCGATCCCCAGGCGTTCGGCGTTGAGCTGGGCACGGTAGCCGCTGATGATTCCGTCACCTTCGAGCATGCGCAGCCGGCGCAGGCATGCCGAGGGCGACAGGGCGACTTTCTCGGCCAGTTCCTGGTTGCTGATGCGCCCGTCCTGTTGCAGGTAATGCAGGATGCGCAAGTCGGTGGCGTCGAGAGTCATGGATGGCATAAATCCTCGTTTGTTATTGGGATTTTAGAATTTTATTCGAGATTAGTACGGGATCGCGCTGCACTTTGCACGAAAATTCTCCGCTGCTTCGTTCATTATTTTTCGAGTTTATTCATTGCCGACACCCTGCGTTCCGCCTCCGGACAGGCAGGGCACTGACCAAGACAGGACCTCCAATGATCGATAAAAACCACTGCCTGCGTCTCGATGAACACGACTCGCTGGCGCCGCTGCGCCAACGCTTCGCCCTGCCCGAAGGGGTGATCTACCTCGATGGCAACTCCCTGGGCGCCCGTCCGGTGGCGGCCCCGGAGCGGGCCAGGCAGGTCATCGAACAGGAGTGGGGCGAGGGCCTGATCCGCAGCTGGAACAGCGCCGGCTGGCGCGACCTGTCCCAGCGCCTGGGCGATCGCCTGGCACCGCTGATCGGTGCCGACGCCGGTGAGGTGGTGATCACCGATACCACGTCGATCAACCTGTTCAAGGTCCTCAGCGCGGCCTTGCGGGTCCAAGCCGAGCGCGCGCCCCAGCGTCGAGTGATCGTCTCCGAGAGCAGCAACTTCCCCACCGACCTGTATATCGCCGAGGGCCTGACCCAACTGCTCCAGCAGGGTTATTCGCTGCGCCTGGTGGACAGCCCGGAGCAGGTGCCGGCAGCCATCGACCAGGACACCGCAGTGGTGATGCTCACCCACGTCAACTACAAGACCGGGCACATGCACGACATGCAGCAACTCACCGGGCTGATCCATGAGGCTGGCGCCCTGAGCATCTGGGACCTGGCCCACTCGGCCGGCGCGGTGCCGGTGGAGCTCAAGCGTTGTGGCGCCGACTACGCCATCGGCTGCACCTACAAGTACCTCAATGGCGGGCCCGGTTCCCAGGCCTTCGCCTGGGTCGCCCCGACACTCTGCGACCTGGTGACCCAGCCGCTGTCAGGCTGGTTTGGCCACGCCAGGCAATTCGACATGGCCACCGCCTACGAGCCCAGCAGCGGCATCGCCCGCTACCTGTGCGGTACCCAGCCGATCACCTCCCTGGCGATGGTCGAGTGCGGCCTGGAAATCTTCGAGCAGACCGACATGCAGAGCCTGCGCCGCAAGTCCCTGGCCCTGACCGACCTGTTCATCGAACTGGTGGAGCAGCGCTGCGCCGGCCATGACCTCAAGCTGGTGACCCCGCGTGACCACGCCAAGCGCGGCAGCCACGTGAGCTTCGAGCATCCCGAGGGTTATGCGGTGATCCAGGCCCTGATCGCCCGGGGCGTGATCGGCGACTATCGCGAGCCGCGGATCATGCGTTTCGGTTTCACCCCGCTGTACACCACCTTCAGCGAAGTCTGGGATGCGGTGCAGATCCTCGGCGAGATCCTCGATGCCAGGACCTGGGCCCAACCGCAATTCCAGGTGCGCCATAGCGTGACCTGAAGCCGCTGGCGCAGGCCGCGACCGGGCCTGGCTCGCTCACGGCCTGCGCCGCATAACGACACTGAGTGGCACAAGGACGCGCCGCCAAATAGATCAACACGTGCACACAACAATAAAGAGGCACTGAACGTGACCACCACCAACAAGGGTTTCGAAGCGATTTCCAATCGCGAGCACGGCCTGAGGCGGCAGCTGACCGCCGGCCAGATGAGCATGATCGCCATCGGTGGAGCCATAGGTACCGGGCTGTTCATGGGCAGCGCCTATGCCATCGGTTATGCCGGGCCCAGCGTGCTGCTCAGCTATGCCATCGGCGCCCTGATCACCCTGCTGCTGATGGGTTGCCTGGCGGAAATGACGGTGGCCCATTCAACCTCCGGCTCCTTCGGTGCCTATGCCGAGTTCTACATCGGACCCCTGGCCGGTTTCCTGGTGCGCTACGCCTACTGGGCGGCCATCGTCCTTGCGGTGGGGGCCGAGGTCACGGCCATCGCCATGTACATGAAGTACTGGTTCGCCAACGTTCCGGAGTGGGTGTGGATCATCTCCTTCTCCAGCGTGCTGATCCTGCTCAACGCCATCAGCGTGAAGACCTTCGGCAACTTCGAATACTGGTTCTCCACCATCAAGATCGCCGCCATCGTCGGCTTCATCATCTTGGCGGTGTACGTGGTGTTCGGCTCCGGCAACCCCGATTACGGAGTGCATAACTACAGCGCTCACGGCGGCTTCTTTCCCAATGGTTTTCAGGGCATGTGGATCGCGGTGATCGTGTCGATCTTCAGCTACCTGAGCGTGGAGATGATCGCGGTGGCGGCCGGGGAGGCCAAGGACCCGCAGCGCGCGGTGAAGCAGGCGTTTCGCGCCACCATCGTGCGCCTGGTGGTGTTCTACCTGCTGACCCTGGCACTGATGCTGGCCATCGTGCCCTGGGTCCAGGCGGGCAAATCCCAGAGTCCGTTCGTCACGGTGATGCAGACCATCGGCATTCCCGGGGCCACTGGGGTGATGAACTTCGTGATCCTGATCGCCGCGCTGTCGGCCATGAACAGCCAGCTGTACATCACCACGCGGATGATGTTCAGCCTGTCCCGCGCCGGTTATGCGCCCAAGTCCATGGGCGCCTTGAGCAAGACCGGGATCCCGCTCAATGCCCTGCTGCTGTCCAGCTCCGGCATTGCCCTGGCGACCCTGATCAACGTGTTCTACCCGGAAAGCTCATTCGCCCTGATGATGGCGATCTCGATGTTCGGCGCGATCTTCACCTGGTTCATGATCTTCCTCACCCACTACTGCTTCCGGCGCTACCACCAGCGCCATGGCGAGCAGCAGCTGTCGTTCCGCATGCGCCTGTTCCCCTACAGCACCCTGCTGGGGTTGTTCCTGATGGGGGCGGTGATGATCACTACCTTCTTCACCGACGCGTTCAAGATGACCCTGGTGTTCGGCGTGCCGTTCCTGCTGTTGCTGAGCCTGGTCTACTGGGTGTTCTTCCGCCGACCCAGGAGCACGGCCGCGTTGTCGCAAGTCTGAGGCGACGCCTCCCGGGCAGCCCAGGCAGACCGTTGAAAACGTAAGCGATGGCAGCGCAGCTAGTTTTTCAACGGCCTGCTAGAGGCCCAGGGGGCACTCCTCACGAGCCTGGTGCAGGCTGATCTCGAAGGCGTCGAGCCGGGCGTGCAACTGTTGCAGTTCATCGATCTGGCATTGCAGTTCACGCTTCTTCTGCGCCAGGGCCGCCTGGGCCTGGTCCCAGGGGAACGCCTGGCCCTGGTGGGTGGCGAATACCTGCTGCAGTTCCCTGAGCTTGAACCCCAGCTGCTGGGCGCACTTGATGAACATCAGTTGCTCGACGCTCTGCGCGTCGTAGAGTCGATAGCGGCCTTGGCGTGGCGCTTCGGGCAACAGGCCGATGGCTTCGTAGTGGCGAATGCTCTTGATGGTGGTTCCGGACAATCGCGCGGCTTGGCCGATGTACATGGCGGCTTCCTTGTGCTGTACCGGGCAGGGTGGCCGGATGCCGCGCATTATCGGGCAGTTTCAGCGCCTGGCAAGCTGCTCGGCCTGCTGCAGCCAGTTGGCCCGGCTGAGGTCGCTGGCGTCCAACACCGGGCCGAAGGTCAGGGTGCGCAGCGTGCGAATGCCGCAGAAGGCCAGGGTGGTGCGGCGCATCTGGTGCAGCCCCGGCATGCGGTAGAACCAGCGGTAGTACCAGGGCGGGGTGTCCATGGTCACCACCAGGTCGGCAGTGCGGCCCTTGAGCAACTGCTCGGGAAAGGCCTTGCCGGGGCGGTACTTGAAGGCGAAGCCGGGCAGCAGCACCCGATCGAGAAACCCCTTGAGCAGCGCCGGGATCCCGCCCCACCAGATCGGGAAGACCCAGGTCAGGTGCTCGGCCCAGAGGATGTCGGCCTGGGCTTGCTGCAAGTCGTCCTCCAGCGGCTGGATCCGCCGATACCCCTCGTGCAGCACCGGGTCGAAGCGCAGGTCGCCCAGGTACAGGCTGCGCACTTCATGTCCGGCCTGTTGTGCCGCGTGGATGTAGCGTTCGCTCAGTGCCGCACACAGGCTGGAGCGGGAGGCGTGGCCGAGAATCACCAGGATGCGTTTGCCCATGGTCGTGGTCCTTGAAGGAATGGACCCCCAGGCTAAGGTCTGCCCCTAGGGGCAGAGTCAAGACTCGCGCAACGCCTGGTACAGGCCCTGGGCATAGTGCGGCAGGGCGTCGAAGCCGCGGGCGCATAGCAACAGGCGGCGGCGGGCCCAGGGCTCGCCGAGCGGCCGGGTACACAAGGCCAGCGACCGGTTGCGCTCCAGGGCCGCCAGGGGCACCAGCGCTAGCCCGGCCCCCCGGGCGACCATGCGCAGCACCGCGTCGAAACCCTCGGCGCGGACCCGCAACTGCATGCGCAGGCCCAGGTGCAGGGCCTGTTCCTCCAGGTACACCGCCAGGGCACTGTGGCTGGCCAGGCCGACGTAGTCGTAGGCCAGGGTGTCAGCGAAGCTGGGCGCTGGCTGCAGGCACAGGGGATGGTCTTCGGGCATCGCCAGGATCAGTGGATCGTCGCGAAACGGCCGGGTTTCAAGGCCCCGGGTATCCACCGCGTCGGAGACGATGCCCAGGTCCGCCGCGCCCTGGCGCAGGGCATGGGTGATGCGCTGGCTGGGCAGCTCCTGCAGGTCGATGTCCACATGGGGCTGGTCCCGCAGGAAATCGGCCAGCAATTCCGGCAGGTATTCGCTCAAGGCGGTGGTATTGCACAGCAGGCGGACCTGGCCCCTGACCCCCAGGGCGTACTCGGCCAGCTCCTGGCGCAGGTGCTCGGCATACAGCAGCAGGGTTCGTGCGTGCCGGGCCAGGGCCTTGCCGGCCGGGGTCGGGCTGATGCCGCGTCGGCCGCGCTCCAGCAGCTCGATGCCCAGCGAGGCCTCCATGGCGCGAATGCGGGCACTGCCGGCCGCCAGGGACAGGTGGCTGTGGGCGGCGCCGGCAGTGATGTTGCCGGCCTCCAGGACGTTCAGGTACAGGCGCAGGTCCACCAGGTCGAAGTGCATGCAGGGCCTCCGCAGCCAAGCCAGTCAGGATCAGCCTCTTGCCGAACAAGAGGCTGGATCAGTATATGGTAGATTTTCCACAACGCCCGGCGGGTGCAGGATAGGCCCATGAATACTGTTCTCGGGTTTTACCAGCACCTCGGATTCTCCCTGTCTTTGCTGGTGCTGGGCATCTTCGTGATGGCCGGCATGGTCAAGGGCGTGATCGGCCTCGGGTTGCCCACCGTCGCCATGGGGCTCCTGGGCCTGGCTATGGGACCGGTGCAGGCTGCCGCCTTGCTGGTCATACCGGCGACCCTGACCAATCTCTGGCAGTTGGCTTTTGGTGGGCACCTGCCTGCCTTGCTGAGGCGCCTGTGGCCGATGTTGCTGGCGATCTGCGCCGGCACGCTGGGTGGCTCCCTGTGGCTGGGCATCGATGGCGGGCCCTGGGTGGTGCGTGGCCTGGGGGCGGCCCTGCTGCTGTATGCCCTGGGCGGCCTGTGCCTGCCGCAACTGCGGATCGCACCGGCCCGCGAGCGCTGGCTGGCCCCGTTGTGCGGGCTGCTCACCGGCATCGTCACTGCGGTCACCGGGGTATTCGTGATTCCCGCGGTGCCTTACTTGCAGGCGCTGGGCCTGGGGCGAGATGCGCTGGTTCAGGCCCTGGGCCTGTCGTTCACCGTCTCGACCCTGGCCCTGGCTGTCGGCCTGGCCTGGCGTGGCGTCCTGGGCGGCGCCGAGTTGGGGGCCTCGCTGCTGGCCCTGGCCCCGGCGCTGCTGGGCATGTGGCTGGGGCAATGGTTGCGCCAGCGCATCAGCGCGGCGTTGTTCAAGCGGGTGTTCTTCATCGGCCTGGGCCTGCTGGGGGCCCACTTGCTGATCAGCGGCTAGCCGAGGTGGGGCTGAGCATGTCGATGGCGCGGATCTCGAAATCGCGTTCCAGGTACTCCATGCGCGCCTCGTGGAATTGCTTCATGTGCGGCAGGTTGGAGTGCACGTCCAGCGCCTCCCGGGACTCCCAGACTTCAAAGAAGATGAACAGGTTCGGGTCCTGCTGGTCGCGCAGCATGTGGTATTCGATGCAGCCGGGTTCGCCACGGCTGGCGGCGACATGCCCCAGGAACAGCGCCTCGAATTCGGCGCAGCGTTCGGGACGGGTCTTGGCGTGAAGGATGAAGGCCTGGCGGGACATGGCGTTACTCGGGTGGCAAAGGAAGGTGCCAGGATTCTAAGACAACAATCTGCTGCCGATTCGTGCTTTTTAGGCAAATATATTTTGTGTGCCCGGGGCTTATTCCGGTGCCTGTCCTTCACTAACCTGCCGGCCTCGTTTCCACTCCACGGCCCGGCACAGCGTTGCAACGGGCTGTCCCCGCGATAGGCCCGATCATGAAAAAAGTACTGCTGCTCAATGGCGCCAAGCAATTCGCCCACTCCGATGGCCGCTACAACGACACCCTGCACGAGGCTGCGCTGGCGGTGCTGGATCGGGGCGGCCTGGACGTCAAGGTCACCCATATCGACCAGGGCTACGACATCCAGGAAGAAGTGGCGAAGTATCTCTGGGCCGACGTGATCGTCTACCAGATGCCCGGCTGGTGGATGGGCGCGCCGTGGATCGTCAAGCAGTACATCGACGAAGTCTTCACCCAGGGTCATGGCAGCCTGTACGCCAGCGATGGCCGGACCCGTTCCGACGCGTCGCAGAAGTACGGCAGTGGTGGCCTGGTCCAGGGCAAGCAGTACATGCTTTCGCTGACCTGGAACGCGCCGCAGCAGGCCTTCGACGATCCGAGCGATTTCTTCGAAGGCAAGGGCGTGGATGCGGTGTACTTCCCCTTCCACAAGGCCAACCAGTTCCTGGGCATGAGCGGCCTGCCCACCTTCCTCTGCGTCGATGTGATGAAACGCCCGAACATCGAGGCCGATGTGCGCCGCTACGAGGAGCACCTGCGGACGGTGTTCGGCCTCAAGGCCTAGAACCGTTACTATCGGTACGCTGCCGTAGCCGCTGCCGCAGGCGGCGACCGGTCCGCGAAGTCCTTGAGGGCCGCGGCCACGGCGGCTCATCGATAGAGGATTCCCTGTGAAAGCCAGATCCGACGAACTGCAGATTTTCGTCTGCGTCATCGAGTGCGGTTCCATCTCCGCCGCCGCCGAGCAGGTCGGGCAGACGCCCTCGGCAGTCAGCCGCACCCTGTCGCGCCTGGAGGCCAAGCTCGATACCACGCTGATCAACCGCACGACCCGGCGCATGGACCTGACCGAAGAGGGCAAGTATTTCTTCGAGCAGGCCAAGTCGATCCTCGATCAGATGGACGAACTCGAAGAGCGGCTGTCTTCGCGCCAGCAGACCCCTTCGGGGCGCCTGCGGATCAACGCCGCCTCGCCGTTCATGCTGCACGCCATCGTGCCCTATGTCGCCGAGTTCCGAAGCCTGTACCCGCACATCCAGCTGGAGCTCAACAGCAACGACCTGATCATCGACCTGCTGGAACAGAGCACCGATGTTGCGATCCGCATCGGCATCCTGGCCGACTCGACCCTGCATGCCCGCTCCCTGGGTTGCAGCCCGCTGCACATCCTGGCCAGCCCGGCCTACCTGGAGCGCTACGGCATCCCGCGCAGTGTGGCCGAACTCGACGAGCACACGCTCCTGGGCTTCACCCAGACCGAAAGCCTCAACCACTGGCCGTTGCGCCATGCCCATGGCGATCGCTGGCAGATCCGGCCGGGCATCAGCGCCTCCAGCGGCGAGACCCTGCGCCACCTTGCGCTGGAGGGGCAGGGCATCGCCTGCCTGTCGCACTTCATGACCATCGACGACATCCGCGCCGCACGCCTGACGCCGATCCTCGGCGAGTTCAACAGCGGCTACCGCCAGCCGATCAACGCCGTGTACTACCGCAACTCGCAACTGGCCTTGCGCATCCAGTGCTTCCTGGACTTCATCCAGGGCAAGCTGGCCGACTACGCCGACCCGCTGTTCGAGGGCTGACGGCCGCTCCCCGGCAACGGGCCGGCAGGGATTCGTGATTCCCGGGCAAGAGTGATTTGGGCCAGCCCGGCTGTTTCGCCGCCAGGGGCACGTCGATACTGACGCCATCACTTATCCACCTGGGAGTCTGTCCATGAATGTATTCGTTACCGGTGCCGCGGGTTTCATTGGCGGCTCCATCGCCACCGGCCTGGCCAAGGCCGGGCATCAGGTCACCGGCCTGGTGCGCAGCGCCGAGCAAGCCGCCGAACTGACGGCCCTGGGCATCACGCCCGTAGTGGGCAGCCTGGACGACAGCGCCCTGCTGACCGAGCAGGCCCAGGTCGCCGATGCGGTGATCAACGCGGCCAGCAGTGACCATCGCGCAGCGGTGGAAGTGCTGCTGGCCGCGCTCAAGGGCTCGAACAAGCCGTTCTTGCACACCAGCGGTTCGAGCATTGTCGGCGACGCTTCCGGCGGCCTGGGCAGCGATGTCGTCTACTACGAAGACCAGTTGCCGGAGCCCACCGTGGACAAGGCGGCCCGAGTGGCCATCGACAACCTGATCCTGGCGGCGGCCAAGGACGGGGTGAACTCGGCGGTGCTGTGCAACACCCTGATCTACGGTCACAGCCTGGGCGTCAAGCGTGACAGCGTGCAGCTGCCGCGCCTGCTCAAGCAAGCGCGCAACAGCGGTGTGGTGCGCCATGTCGGGCCAGGGCAGAACATCTGGTCCAACGTGCATATCGAGGACGTGGTGGCGCTCTACATCCTGGCCCTGGCCGGCAACACCCCGGGCAGCTTCTACTTCGTCGAGAGCGGCGAGGCGTCCTTCATCGACATGACCCGCGCCATGGCCCATGCCCTGCACCTGGGCGAGCCCGAGGACTGGCCGCTGGCCGCCGCCGAAGCCGAGTGGGGCTACGAGATGGCCAACTACGGCCTGGGTTCCAACAGCCGCGTACGTGGCAAGAAGGCTCGCGAACGGCTGGGTTGGGCACCACGGCGGGCCTCGGTGCTGGAGTGGATCGAGCACGAGATGGTCTGAGACTGGCCCACTGATCCATCTGCGACAAACGGCTGCCTGCGGGCGGCCGTTTTGCCGTGGGCGTTTGCTCACTACGCAACAAAACGCCTAAGGTTCGTCTGGTCTGAAAACAACGATAAAGGACGGACTCCATGCGTATCTTGCTGTGCAAGACCCTGGCCCTGGGCGTCGCACTCGCCGCCGGCTCACCCGCCTTCGCCGCGTTGCTGGAAGGGGGCGCCGTGGCTGCACCCAACTCGTACGGCGCCGAAGTCGCGGCGCAGATCCTCAAGAAGGGCGGCAACGCGGTGGACGCCGCGGTGGCCACTGCCTTCACCCTGGCCGTGACGTACCCCGAGGCCGGCAATATCGGCGGCGGCGGGTTCATGACGATGTACATCGACGGCAAGCCGTATTTCCTCGACTACCGGGAAACCGCGCCCAGCGCCGCGACCCGCGACATGTACCTGGATGACAAGGGCGAGGTGATCGAGAACCTGAGCCTGGTGGGCGCACGCGCCGCCGGGGTGCCGGGCACCGTGATGGGCCTGTGGGAGGCGCACCAGAAGTTCGGCAAGCTGCCCTGGAGCGAACTGATCACCCCGGCCGTGGGCTATGCCAGGAACGGTTTCAAGGTGGCCGACAAGCAGTACCAGTACCGCGAGGATGCCTTGAAGCTGTTCAACGGCAGCACCAACTTCGCCGACTACTTCGGCAGCATGAAACCCGGCGAGACCTTCCGCCAGCCGGAACTGGCCGCGACCCTGGAGCGCATCGCCGACCAGGGCGCCAAGGAGTTCTACAGCGGCAAGACCGCCGACTTGCTGGTGGCGCAGATGCAGGCCGACAAGGGCCTGATCACCAAGCAGGACCTGCAGGACTACAAGGTCCAGTGGCGCCAGCCGCTGCAGGTGAGCTTCCGTGGCAACACGCTGTACACCGCGCCGCCGCCCAGCTCCGGCGGGGTCGCCCTGGCGCAGCTGATCAGCATCAAGGAAGCCCGCGCGGCAGACTTCAAGGGGGTCGAGCTGAACTCGGCCAAGTACATCCACCTGCTGGCTGAAATCGAGAAGCGGGTATTCGCCGACCGCGCCGACTACCTCGGTGACCCGGGGTTTTCCGAGGTTCCGGTCAAGCAGCTGACCGATCCGGCCTACCTGAAAAAACGCGCCGCCGAGGTCAACCCCGACGCCATCTCGGCTACCGAGAAGGTGCGCCCCGGGCTTGAACCGCACCAGACCACCCACTTCTCCATCGTCGATGCCCAGGGCAATGCGGTGAGCAACACCTACACCCTGAACTGGGACTACGGCAGCGGCGTGGTGGTCAAGGGCGCGGGGTTCCTGCTCAACGACGAGATGGACGACTTCAGTGCCAAGCCCGGCGTGGCCAATGCCTTTGGCGTAGTGGGCGGCGATGCGAACGCCATCGCCCCGGGCAAGCGCATGCTGTCGTCCATGAGCCCGAGCCTGGTGACTCGTGACGGCAAGGTCACCCTGGTGTTGGGCACTCCTGGCGGGTCGCGGATCTTCACCTCGATCTTCCAGGTGCTGAACAACCTCTACGACTACCACCTGCCGCTGGAAAAGGCCGTGGCCGCGCAGCGCGTGCACCACCAGCTGCTGCCCAAGGACACGATCTACTACGACGCCTATGCACCGCTCACCGGCAAGGTGGCCGATGAGCTCAAGGCCATGGGCTACACCCTGGAAGACCAGGGTTGGGAGATGGGCGATATCCAGGCCATCCGGGTCAACGGCACCCAGCTTGAAACCGCCTCCGACCCACGCGGGCGTGGTGTGGGCAAGGTCGTCAAGTAACCGCTGCGCCTTGTCGGAGCCGGTACGCCGGTTCCGGCAAACGCATCTCTGCGCGCCGACGGCCGGCTGGTCGGCGGCGTCTCGATTCCGTACCATTCCCCGCCTGTTTCCCGCCATCCCCCAAGGGCCGCTCCTGTCGGTCCGCGTCGTAGGTCAATCATGAAAGCAAAACGTCTGCGTGCCGATGTCCTGGCCGGACTCACCACCTCGTTCGCCCTGCTGCCCGAATGCATCGCCTTCGCCCTGGTGGCTCACCTCAACCCGCTGATGGGCCTGTATGGCGCCTTTTTCATCTGCACCCTGACCGCGCTGTTCGGCGGCCGGCCGGGCATGGTCTCCGGTGCTGCCGGTTCCATGGCGGTGGTGATCGTCGCGCTCGTCGTGCAGCACGGCGTGCAGTACCTGCTGGCCACGGTGCTGCTGGGCGGGCTGGTGATGGTCGCCTTTGGCCTGTTGCGCCTGGGCAAGCTGGTGCGCATGGTGCCGCACCCGGTGATGCTGGGTTTCGTCAACGGCCTGGCGATCGTCATCGCCCTGGCCCAGCTGGAGCATTTCAAAAGCGGCGAACACTGGCTCAGCGGCCAGCCGCTGTACCTGATGGCCGGGCTGGTGGCGCTGACGATGGCCATCGTCTATCTGCTGCCACGCCTGACCCGGGCGGTGCCGCCGGCCCTGGTGGCGATCCTCGGTGTCGGCCTGCTGGTGTACCTGCTGGGGCTGCCGACCCGCACTCTCGGGGACATGGCCCACATTGCCGGTGGCCTGCCGGTGCTGGCGCTGCCGGACGTGCCCTGGACCCTGGAGACCCTGGGCATCATTGCGCCCTATGCGTTCCTGATGGCCATGGTCGGCCTGCTGGAAACCCTGCTGACCCTGAACCTCACCGACGAAATCACCGAGACCCGTGGCTACACCAACCGCGAATGCGTGGCCCTGGGCGCGGCGAACATGGTCTCCGGCGCCTTCGGCGGCATGGGGGGCTGCGCGATGATCGGCCAGACCGTGATCAACCTGAGTTCCGGTGGGCGTGGACGGGTGTCCGGGGTGGTGGCCGGGGGGCTGATCCTGCTGTTCGTGCTGTTCCTCTCGCCGCTGATCGAGCGCATTCCCCTGGCGGCGCTGGTGGGGGTGATGTTCGTGGTATCGCAGCAGACCTTCGCCTGGGCCTCCTTGCGGGTGATCAACAAGGTGCCGTTCAACGACGTGCTGGTGATCCTCGCGGTGACCGTGATCACCGTGTTCACCGACCTTGCCATGGCGGTGTTCTGCGGCATCGTCATCGCCGCTCTCAACTTCGCCTGGCAGCAGGCCCGCGAGCTGTATGCCGACAGCCACCTGGAAGCCGACGGCAGCAAGTTGTACCACCTGCACGGAACCTTGTTCTTCGCTTCCACCACGCCGTTCCTCAACCAGTTCGACCCGGCCAGCGACCCGCAGCAGGTGACCATCGACTGCCGGCACCTGAACTTCGTCGACTACTCGGCCATCGCCGCGCTCATGACCCTGCGCGAGCGCTATGCCAAGGCCGGCAAGCAGCTGCGGGTGCTGCACCTGTCCGAGCGCTGCAAGAAGCTGCTCAAGCGCGCCCGGGTGCAACACGACTGACGCTTCGCGGGCGGGCCATCGCGCTCGCCTGTTCCGCCTGCCAGGTGCATGAAAATACCCAGTGGCGATTTTCATCGCCTGGGCCTTGGCATAGCCATGCACGACAACACCTGCCTCTTTGCGAAAATCAGTTTCATTTGATTTGAAAGTTACCGCCTAAAGTGATTAAAAACTTTCATAACCATTCGAAACGACGCTGTTCTCAAGGAGGTATCCGTGGCTCCTGCATTGGCTTACGGACTGCTGGGTTATGCCGCAGTCGCCATCATCGCGTTGATCGTCCTGATCGCCCGCTACCGGCTCAATCCCTTCATCGTCATCACCCTGGTATCGGTGGGCCTGGCCCTGGTGAGCGGCATGCCGGCCTCCGGGGTCGTGGCGGCCTACGAGGCCGGGGTCGGCAAGACCCTGGGGCATATCGCCCTGGTGGTGGCCCTGGGCACCATGCTTGGCAAGCTGATGGCCGAGTCTGGCGGGGCCGAGCAAGTGGCCCGGACCCTGGTCGCCCGCTTCGGCCAGCGCAATGCCCACTGGGCCATGGTCTGCATCGCCTTCCTGGTGGGCCTGCCGCTGTTCTTCGAGGTGGGTTTCGTGCTGCTGGTGCCCATTGCGTTCACCGTGGCGCGCCAGGTCGGGGTGTCGCTGCTGATGGTCGGCTTGCCGATGGTGGCCGGGCTGTCGGTGGTGCATGCCCTGGTGCCGCCGCACCCGGGGGCGATGCTGGCGGTACAGGCCTACCAGGCGCCGGTGGGCCAGACCCTGCTGTACGCGATCCTGATTGGCGTGCCTACGGCGATCGTCGCCGGCCCGGTGTATGCGCGATTGATCGTGCCGCGTATCCAGCTACCGGCGCACAACCCGCTGGAGCAGCAGTTCATCAACCGCGAGCCGCGTGCACGCCTGCCGAGCTTTCGCCTGACCCTGGGCACCATCCTGTTGCCGGTGGTACTGATGCTGCTGGGCGGCTGGGCCAACCTGATCGCCGCGCCGGGCACCGGCCTGAACCAGTTCCTGCTGTTCATCGGCAACTCGGTGATTGCCCTGCTGGTCGCGACCCTGGTGAGCTTCTGGACCCTGGGCCTGGCCCAGGGCATGAACCGCGAGTCGATCCTCAAGTTCACCAACGAGTGCCTGGCCCCCACCGCCAGCATCACCCTGCTGGTGGGGGCCGGTGGCGGCCTGAACCGCATCCTGATCGATTCCGGGGTGACCGAGCAGATCATCGGCCTGGCCCATCAGTTCCAGCTGTCGCCGTTATGGATGGGCTGGCTGTTCGCGGTACTGATGCGGGTCGCCACCGGTTCGGCCACCGTGGCCCTGACCACGGCCTCCGGCGTGGTGGCGCCGGTGGCATTGGGCTTGGGCTATCCCCATCCCGAGTTGCTGGTGATCGCCACCGGGGCGGGCTCGGTGATCCTGTCCCATGTCAACGACGGCGGCTTCTGGCTGGTCAAGGAATACTTCAATATGACCGTCATCCAGACCTTCAAGACCTGGACCGTGCTGGAGACCCTGATCTCGCTGATCGCCTTCGGCTTGACCCTGGTACTCGCGGAGTTTCTCTAGATGGACATCCTTTATCAGATCCGCTCGCGCCTGGACGATCTCAGCGCCGGGGAGGCGCGGATCGCCCGGCTGATGCTCGACGACGTGGGGTTCGCCGCCTCGGCCAGCCTCGAGGAGCTGGCCCGGCGCGCCGAGGTCAGTGCCGCGACCCTGTCGCGTTTCGCCCGCAGCGTCGGTTGCCGGGATTTGCGCCAGTTGCGCCTGCAACTGGCGCAGGCCAGCGGGGTGGGCAGCCGCTTCCTGGACCCGGGCGCGAGCACCGAGGCGTCCGGTTTCTACCGCCAGATCGTCGGCGATATCGAATCGACGCTGCACCGGCACCTGGCGGGTTTCGAGGAAGCGCAGTTCGCCGATGCAGTGCGCCTGCTGGGCCGCGCGCGGATGATCCATGCCTTCGGCACCGGTGGTTGCTCGACCCTGTGCAGCGCCGAGTTGCAGGTGCGCCTGGTACGCCTGGGCTACTGCATCGCCGCCTGCCATGACCCGGTGATGATGCGGGTGACCGCCGCCTCCCTGGGGCCGCAGCACGCAGTGATTGCCTGCTCCCTCAGCGGCCTCACCCCGGAGTTGCTGGACGCGGTGACCCTGGCCCGCAGCTACGGCGCCGGCGTGCTCGCCATCACCTTGCCCGACTCGCCCCTGGCCGGGTTGGCGGACGTGCTGCTGCCGCTGCACAGCGCCGAGACCCCGTTCATCTACAAGCCCACCGCTGCCCGCTACGGCATGCTGCTGGCCATCGACGTCCTGGCCACGGAGCTGGCCCTGGCGATGCCCGACGACAACCAGGAACGCCTGCGCAGGATCAAGCTGGCCCTGGACCATTACCGTGGCGGCGCCGACAGCCTGCCCCTGGGAGACTGACATGCGCTACGACACCCTGATCCGCAATGCCCTGATCATCGACGGCAGCGACCGCCCCGGCTATTGCGCCGACCTGGCGATTCTCGACGGCCGCATCCAGCGCATCGGCGAGCTGGCCGGTGCGGTCGCCGCGGTCGAGATCGATGCCGCCGGCCGCGTGCTGGCGCCGGGGTTCATCGATGTGCACACCCATGACGACACGGTGGTGATCCGCCAGCCGCAGATGTTGCCCAAGCTCAGCCAGGGGGTGACCACGGTGATTGTCGGCAACTGCGGGATCAGTGCCGCGCCGGTGACCCTCAAGGGCGATCCGCCGGACCCGATGAATCTGCTGGGGCAGCGGCAGATGTTCGTCTACCCGCGCTTCGCCGACTACCGCGCGGCGGTGGATGCGGCTCGTCCGGCGGTGAATGTCGCAGCCCTGGTGGGGCATACCGCGCTGCGCAGCAATCACCTGGCGGACCTGTACCGTACCGCCACCGCCAGCGAGATCGCGGCCATGCGCGAGCAATTGCGCGACAGCCTGGAGCAGGGAGCCCTGGGCCTGTCCACCGGGCTGGCCTACGCCAGCGCCTTCTGCGCCGAGACCGATGAAGTGCGGCAACTGGCCGAGGAGCTGACGGCCTTCGGCGCGCTGTATGCCACGCACTTGCGCAGCGAGTTCGAGCCCGTGCTGGACGCCATGGACGAAGCCTTCCTGATCGGTCGCTCGGCGCGGGCGCCGGTGATCATCTCGCACCTCAAGTGCGCCGGTGCCGGCAACTGGGGGCGCAGCCCGCAACTGCTGGCAGCCCTGGAGCAGGCGGCGCAGGAACACCCAGTAGGCTGCGACTGCTACCCCTATGCCGCCAGCTCCTCGACCCTGGACCTCAAGCAAGTCACCGACGCCTATCGCATCACCATCACCTGGTCGACGCCGCATCCGGAGCAGGGTGGGCGCGACCTGGCACAGATCGCCGCCGACTGGGGCCTGGACCTGCTGGCCGCCGCCGAGCGCCTGCAACCGGCGGGGGCGGTGTACTACGGCATGGACGAAAGCGATGTGCGGCGCATCCTCGCCCACCCACTGACAATGGTCGGCTCCGATGGCCTGCCGGAAGACCCGTTTCCCCATCCCCGGCTGTGGGGCGCTTTTCCCCGGGTACTGGGGCACTTCAGCCGCGACCTGGGGTTGTTCCCGCTGCACACCGCGGTACACAAGATGACCGGCCTGTCGGCGGCGCGCTTCGGCCTGCTGCAGCGCGGCGAGATCCGCGAAGGCTATTGGGCCGACCTGGTGCTGTTCGATCCGGCGCGGGTCCAGGACGTGGCCGATTTCCAGGAACCACGCCGCTCGGCGCAAGGAATCGACGGGGTGTGGGTCAATGGCCGGCACAGTTATACCGCAGGCCAGGCCAGCGAACAGCGCCACGGACGCTTCCTGCCTCGGGAGGGCGATTTGCGCCAGGGGTTCGCCGTTCCAGGCTGAATGCTTGATCCCCATCACAGTAGTGGCGTCTTGATATTAAAGAAAGCGCGCGTGGCGCCGAAGTGCTGACCATTGGGGTCGCTAACACCGACCTGTTTCCAGTCAGGGAGTCACGCAATGAGCTTTGGCAAGACCACCCCCGTCCTGCGCATCTTCGATGAAGCCAAGGCCCGGGCGTTTTACCTGGACTTCCTCGGCTTCCATCTCGATTGGCAGCACCGCTGCACCAACGATCTGCCGCTGTACATGCAAGTGTCACGGGGCGAATGCGTGTTGCACCTGTCCGAGGACCAGGGTGACGGCAGCCCGGGTGCCGCGCTGCGTATCGAGACCGACGAGCTGGAAGCCTTCCAGCAGCAGCTTTTGGCCAAGCACTATCCGTTTTCCGATCCGCGCATCCAGGCCATGCCCTGGGGCAGCCAGGACATGACCGTACTCGACCCGTTCGGCAATCGGCTGGTGTTCACCAACGCCATCAGCGCCTGACAGGCTCAGGCCTGGCCCCGGCTGGGAGCCGCCTGGCGGAACTGGCCGGGCGTCAGGCCGGTGCGGGCCTTGAAGCTGCGGTGGAACGAGCGAGGCTCGGTGAAGCCCAGGCAGTCGGCAATGGCCTGGATCGACAGGTCGCTGTGCCGCAGGTAGTGCTCGGCCAGTTCCTGGCGCAGGTCGTCCAGGACCTGCTGGTAGGAGGTGCCGTCCTTGAGCAGCTGGCGCTGCAGGGTACTGACCGACACCTGCAGCTGTTCGGCCACCTGCTCCTTGCGCGGCAGGCCATCCTTGAGCAGTTGGCGCAAAACGTTCTGCACCTGGAGCGTCACGGGCGCATCGGCCAATGAAGCCATCATCGACTGGGCGTGGTCTTCCAGGGTCTTGAGCAGGCGTGCATCGGCCTGGCGCAGGGGCAGTTGCAGGTAGTGCAGGGGGGCCACCAGGGCCGAGCAGGGTTGCTGGAACAGCACCGGGCAGCCGAACAGCGCCTCGTACTGCTCGACCCTGGCCTGTTCGGGCAGCGGATGCTCGAACCACACGGCGCAGGGCGACAGCTGCGAATCGGCGATCCAGCGGGCATACAGCAACCAGGAGGCGAGCACGTTTTCCACCAGGTGCCGGCGAATATCGGGACGCTGGTGGCGGCAGCTCCAGACCAGGCGCACTTCGTCACCTGCCACCTCGGCGCGGCTGGTGCCCATGTCCCCCACCAGTTTCTCGAACGGCATGATGCGGCCCATGGCTTCGCCCAGGGTCGCGCAGTTCATGGTGATGTAGCCCAGCACGTTCCAGGAGCTGGGCTTGACGAAGCGTGCCGAGTTGAGCCCGAACAGCGGGTCGCCCGAATGCAGGCAGAAGTAGTCCAGCAAGCGTTCGTGGACTTCCAGCGGCAAGCGCAGGCTGGTGTCGTTCAGCTGCGCCGGCTGCAGCCCGGCGGCGGCCAGTGCCGGTTCCGTGGCAATGCCCAGTTGCTCGGCATACAGCAGGTACTTGAGCAGGGGCGGGACCGAGGTAAAACCGAGGCTGGGCATGGGCGGGTTCCTGGCAACGAATCCTTCGGACAGCAGGATGGAGACCGGGAAAGGTAAGGGCAAACCGCGAGCGCTGTAAATGACTGTGCACCGCGCCTCTTGTCGCCGCTGCCGAAGGCGGCGACCGGCCCCGAAGGAGAGCTGCCTTCGAGGGCCCGGGAAGGCCCTGCGGGCCTTGTCGCAGCCTGTGGCAGCGGCTACAGAAGTCGAGCATCCAGGCGTGGCGCACCTTGCGTGCGCCGGGTATCTGGCGTCCTGCACATGACCACCAGCCTTGTTCAAAGGCGGCGGCCATGGGGGGCAAGTCAGACGCGGAAGTGGCTGACCATCATCTGCAACTGGCCGCCCAGGCGGGCCAGTTCGACGCTGGAGGCGGCGGTTTCCTCGCTGGCGGCGGCCGTCTGTTCCGACACGTCGCGCACGTTGATGATGCTGCGGCTGATCTCTTCGGCCACGGCGCTCTGCTGTTCGGCAGCGGCGGCGATCTGCTGGTTCATCGACTGGATGTTGGACACCGTGCGGGTGATGTTCTCCAGGGACGCACCGGCCTTGCGGGTCAGGTCGACGCTGCTGTCGGTCAGTACTCGGCTGTTGTGCATCACGGTCGCCACTTGCTGGGTACCGTTCTGCAGGCCGGCCACCAGTTCCTCGATTTCTTCGGTGGACTTCTGGGTGCGCTGGGCCAGGGCCCGCACTTCGTCGGCGACCACGGCGAAACCACGGCCGGCTTCACCGGCGCGGGCGGCTTCGATCGCGGCGTTCAGGGCCAGCAGGTTGGTCTGTTCGGCCACGGCCTTGATCACGTCCATGACGCTGCCGATCTTGTCGCTTTCCTGTTGCAGCACGCTCATGGCGTCGGTGGAGCGCACCACTTCGCTGGCCAGGCGCTCGATCTGCTCGATGGCCTGGGCCACTACCTTGTCGCCTTCGCGAGCTTCGCCATCGGCGGCGGCAGCCGCCTGGGAGGCCTCTTCGGCGTTGCGCGCGACTTCCTGCACGGTGGCGGTCATCTCGTGCATGGCGGTGGCCACCTGGTCGGTCTCGACTTTCTGGCTGTTGACCCCGGCGCTGGTTTCCTCGGTCACCGCCGACAGTTCTTCGGCGGCGCTGGCGATCTGGGTCACGCCGTCGCGGATACCGCCAATCAGCTCCCGCAGGGTCACGCCCATGCGAGCGATGCCCTGTTGCAGCACGCCCAGTTCGTCGCGGCGGGTGATATGCATGTCCTGGGTCAGGTCGCCGGAGGCGATGCGCTCGACCGCGGTCAGGGTTTCGCGCAGCGGACGGGTGATCTGGCGGGTGATGATCACCGCGGCCAGCACGCCCACCAGCAGCGCCAGCAAGGTGCTGGTCAATTGCAGGCTGCGGGCCTGGGCACTTTCGACGTCACGGCGATCCAGCTGGATCTGGTACAGGGCGTCGCTGCGGCTGACGATGTCGGCGCCCTGGTCGGTCATTTCCTTGCGTGCCTGCACGGCGCTGGTAAAGGCCACCTTGAAGTCCTGCAGCGAGCTGCGGTAGCCATTCAGGGCTGTTTCCAGCTGTTGCAGGGCATCACGCTGGGTGATGCTGAAATGGGCCTTGAGCTGACCCATTTCGGCAATCGCGGCGTTGAGCTCGGTGACGGCTTTCTGTTCGGTGTTCGGGTTGTTGGTGGTGACGTAGCCACGCACTTCATAGCGGGCCAGCTGGAAGGCTTCCTTGGCCTGGGTGATGGCCTGGAACTGCTCGAAGCGCTCGTCGCTCAGGGGGAGCTGCTTGACCCAGGTGTTGATTCCGTTGATCAGGTCATTGGCGCGTTCGGCGTTCTGGTTCATCGCCAGGCGCGCAGCGTCGCCGGTGCGGTAGGCGTTGCGCATCTTGTTCAGCGAGTCCTGATAGGCGCTGATGGTCGCGCCCAGGCCTTGCAGGAGCTTGATGTTTTCCGGGCTCTGGAACGAGGCCAGGAGCTTTTTCTGCTGGGCGCTGAAATCGTCCAGGGTGTTCTGCACGCCCTGGGCGGCAGTTTCGTCGCCGTTGGCCAGCATGTACTGCAGGCGGGTGACCCGCAGCTTGGTCAGGCCGATGTTGAGCTGGGTGATGTCACTCATCCAGTTGCTGCGGTCGATCATGCCGCCCAGGCTGGTCCAGCCGGTCAGTGCAAGAACGGTGGTCAGGGCCAGGACCAGGCCGAAGCCCAGGCCCAACTTAAGGTTGACGCTGATGTTGGCGAACCAGCTATTCATTGAATTCCTCCAGGAACGTAGCGCTTCTTGATCTCAGTTGGCCGGAAGATTGTTGTTCTTGGTGACCAGCAAGGTGTTTTGTAGGGGGTGTATCGGCGGGATGTGCCATAGCTGAAACGATTTCGTCGGCATTGCGCCAAGACAATGTTTCAGCGTTTGACGGCTATTTTGCGGGATGAACCCCCTGTCCGTTGAGCTTTTTTTCACATTCATTTCACCGCTCCCCCACGCCCACCCGCCTAGAGTCTGGCCGTTCGCTGCCTCGGGCACGCGACAGCGCTCGATTGTCATCAGGCCTGCGTAGCCTCGGCGCGAGCTGTTCGGCACCACGGAACATTCTGCAAAGGGCGACGCCAACGTGAGTACAAGACTGTTGATTGCGCAGGCCGGGCGTCCTTCCCTGGGGCGTGTCCTGGCCCGCTACAGAAGGCTCCTGGCCCTGTTGCTGGCTGTGGGCCTGATGCTGCCGCTGGGCCTGTACCTGCTCGAACCGGCGGCCGTGCCCGACCTGGCCCATGGCAACACGAGCGGGATCAAGGCCCTGAGCGCCAGCTGGGCCAAGGGCGACGTGATCGCCCTGGTGCGCCATGTGGAGCGCTGCGATCGCTCCAATGCTGCCTGCATTGGCCCGACGGACGGTATTACCGATCGTGCCCGGGACGTGGCGGTGGGGCTCGGCGCGCAGTTCGAGCAACTGGGCCTTGCGCGGACCGACATCTACAACAGCCCCCTGACGCGTACCGTGCAGACAGCAGGCTATATGTTCAGCAAGGTCAGCAGCGGCGACAGCTGGCTGTTCAACTGCAAGGGCAGCATGTTGCGCGACGCCCTGGCGCACAAGGTTGCCGGCCGCAACCTGGTGCTGGTGACCCACAGCGAATGCATGGCGCAACTGGAACAGGACCTCAAGCGGGCGACCCCGACCCTGGGGTACGGCGCGGCCTTGTTCGTCTCCACCGATACGCTGGACGGCACGCCGAAGATGCTCGGCCTGATCGAGGCCAGCGACTGGCGCTCGGTGGACCTCAAGCGCTGAGGCGATCGCCTGGCCTTGCCCTGGACGCTGTTGGCTTCAGGGCATCAGCAGGTCTGCCTCTTCAGGCCGGCCGGGGCGCGGTGGCAGGTTCGGCGGGTTTTCGCTGAGCCGCTGGGGGCTGATCAGGTTGGTGAACTCTTCGATCAGGCGCTGGATCGCCTCCGGCGGCTCGCAATCGCGAAACTCCATGCTGATCTGCACCTCGTCGGGGTCGCGCTCATGGCCTTCGCGCTTGCCGTGGCCGAAGGTGACGAAGAACTTTTCGCACTGCAGTTCACCGTTCTCCAGGTCGTGGGTAGCTTTCTGCAGCTCGGTGCCTTGCATGCGCACCGACAGGTCGACGGTCATCTTGTGCAGGGCCAGGCCCTTGGGCGAGACCAGGGCGATCAGCGGGACGTTGATGATGTGCTGGTCGTTGAGCGCCACCTCCACCATCTTGGCCTTCATCGGCGTGCCCAGGTCGTTGACGTCATAGTCGAAGAACTGGTCGAACAGCTTGATGTACTGCTGGGCGATCAGGTTGTGGGTAGCGGCCGCAGCCTGGTGCATGCCCCGGGTGATGTGACTCAGGTCGCTGGCGGACATGGGCTCCTTGCGACGGGAAAAAAACGCCATGGATCACGCTCCTGGAGTGGTGGCTGGAGTACCCCGCCGGGTGGGCGGGGCTCGTTGGCAGAGGCAATCACACGGTGTCTTTTTTCTTCTCCGCAGGCGCATCAGGCTGTTTCAGCGTATTGGCGGTGGGCAGCTTGTCGGTGTCGGTCGCGGTGGCGTTGGGCAGCATCACCGGCTTGGTGGCCGCATCGGTGAGGAAGTCGATCACCCGCATCAGGGCTTCCGGCGGGTCCTGGCGGACGATCTTGGTGCTGATGGCATAACGTGCGCGGGTATCGGTCTTGCGGGTCTGGGTGGACTTGTGGCTCGCCGCACCCTTGACCGAGACGCTGAAGGGCCCCCAGCCCATCTTCGCCTCGAAGCTGCCGGAGGCCTCGGTGGAACTGGTGTCCTCGGCCATCTGGCTGATGGTCAGCTCGAACTCGATCGAGCCTTCCTCGATGGTGATGTTGGGGTGACTGATGGCCGCCAGCAGCGGGATGCGCATCGACTTCTTCACCGTGCCCTTGTAGACGCCCTGATCGTCCACCAGGGTCTCGTCGTAGTCGAACTGCACCGATACCGCCTGGCCGTTCTGGATGCACACGCCCATCAGGAAGTCCGCGTAGGCTTTGCTCGCGGCGACCTGTGCCTGGATCATCGCCATCAATGGACCAGTGATCATCTTGTCCAGGGGCAGGGCGGCTATCACGCCGCCGATCAGGCCCTTGTCTATTTCTGCCATGGTCTTTCTCCTTGTCGTCTATGCGCTGGTTGCGCACTTGCAGCCTATGCAGGCCATTGTCGACGCTTCAGCGGGAAGCGATTACCGGGGAGTGGTGACGTCCAGGCGACGGATGTTGCCGATCTGCCGCAGGCTCAGGCCGTATTTGTCGGCCAGTACGCTACGGGAGATCCCGCCCAGGCTTTCCAGCTGGATGTGCTGGTTGCGGATCTGCCGGCAGAAGTGATCGGCCTTGGGGATTTCCAGGGCCAGGCCGGCGAAACGCTCGATCAGTGCGTCGAGCGCCTCCGGTGGCAGGAGCAGGGCCAGGGAGGTGCGTTCGGCATGCTTGGGGATGTACTTGGGGCGGCCACCGTATTCGCAGGTCAGGCGATAGGCGTTTTCCAGGCCAATGCAATCGATGAGGGCCTGGAGCGAGTGAGGGAGTTGGCGAACATCGATAAGGCTGAGGTCTTTCACGTCCATTTGGTACCTCCTTGGAATTATGGATAAAGCCGGTTCGATCCTAAGGAGGTGTTGGTTCCTCTTTGCAGTGGGAAATATCCCCCTTATTGCGGGGAACTATTACAGTCTGATGCTGTATCGGTCGCGGGTGTTGCACTGGATTTTCTTCAACTGGATGAGGGAACTCCCATGTCGCGCTATTCGATCGATTTCAATTTCATCGCCGAACGAGAAGGCGGTGCCCGTACCGAGGGGTATGTGCCCGCCATTGCTCATAGCAAGAGCGGGGTCACGATTGCCACCGGTTTCGACCTGGGGCAGCGAAAGCTGGCGGACCTGCAGGCGCTCAAGCTGCCGGCGGACCTGGTGCGGCGCCTGAGCCCCTATCTGCTCCTGATCACCGTGGACGCGCAGGCTGTCCTCGATAAGTACCCCTTGACCATCAGCCCTGATGAAGCGCGCCTGATTGACGAAGCATTCAATGCGCCCTTCATCGAGCAGTTGGCGAAGAACTATGCCGCGGCCAGTGGGCGGGACTTCGCTCAACTGCCGGCGCCCGCGCAGACGGTGATTGCCTCGGTGTCCTTTCAGTACGGTGACCTGGCCAGCCGTACGCCGAATTTCTGGCGCCAGGTGATTGCTTGCGACTGGGCCCAGGCGGTGGCCAACCTGCGTGACTTCGGTGATGCCTACAAGAGCCGGCGAGGCCAGGAGGCCGACCTGCTGAGTTCGCAACTCAAGCCGTGAACAGCACCGCCCGGGGTAGGCCCGGGCGGCCGGTTCGTTCTCAAGGGCAGGGCAAGGCGATGAACAGGCTGACACTGGCCATGGCGCCGGCGTCATCGGTGCGAGTGCCGGCGGGCAAGGTGCGCCAGTCCACCACCAGGCACAGGGCCTTGACCGGCAGGTTGGCGATGCTGCCGATGGGGGTGGTGAATTCGTAGCGGTACAGCGCCTGGGTGGAGTTCCGGGCCCAGACGCTGGTGGCGCTGCCCAAGGTGGTACGGGCCATATCCGGCAGTTTGTCCTGGCTGACGGTGAGGCGCGGATGCTCGCCATGCTGGATAAATGCCCCGTTGTCCCGGGTGCGTTTCCACATTTGATGCCATTGGCTGCCGGCGGCGGCTTGCTCCAGGGTGACGGCGTAGGCCTTCAGGGTTGCAGGGGAAGTACTGGCGGTTTCCAGGGCCTGGACGGCGCCAGCAAACAGGCCCAGGACAATGATCAGTGAGCGCAGAATCAACATGGGGGTACTCCTTTCCAAGCCCTCGTGGGGCTGGCATGCAAACAGGGCAGGGACCTTGGCGAAATCGCGCCGTCCACAGGCAAGGCTTGGCGGGGGCTAGGCAACCCCGGTGCCTAATGCCGATCAGCCAGGGAAATGCTAGGAGCGAGGCTTGCCCGCGATCGAGTTGAGAGCGCTGCGTTCATCCAATTAATACGCGCTACCGTTGACGACCCTCGCGAGCAATCGAGCGTCGACCGGCTGCTCCTGCCGGGGATCACCTCGCTTGACTGACCGGCATTGGCCCCGGTGCCACCCTTGCTCATCGACGGTTTGCGAACCTTGGACCGGCTTCGGGTGGTGCTGACAGTGATGGTCATGACTGACTCCTTGAGGGCATGCCCATTGGTGGGCGCCAGTCATGTTTGCAACAGTGGCGGGCGGGTATCAGCGGGAAAGGATTCAAGGGGTGTGTCTGCGCGGATGGCATTCCAGGGCGCGGCGAGTACAGTGCTCGCGCGCTCCGCAGACGTGGTCACCTAGCAGTACCGGTCGTAAATCCATGCTGGCCAGCACGGCACCTGCGGGGTGCCGTCCTGCGGTTCAGCCGGCGGGCGCCAGGTTGACGAAATAGTAGGCCTGGCGCCCCACCATCATCACCTTCTGCACCTGCAGCGGCGGCTTGGGTGGCTCAAGGCCTCCCAGTATCGCCATGTGCTTGGGGGATTCGGCGAGAAACGCCATCAACTGAGCCTCGGACTCCAGGTCCTGGAGCACCGTCTGGACGTAGAACACGCTGGCCCCGGCAATGCGTTCGCTGGCCTGGTAGAGCACCAGTTCATGGCCTTCGGCGCGCAGCGTCTTGATCTGGTCGGTCACCGGCACGAAGGACATCTCGCGGTCCAGGCGCGGCGCGAACCACTGGGCGTTCACCAGGTAGGCCACCACCACCAGGCTCATCAGCCCCACGACCAGGCTTTTGCGCTGGCGCCCCACCGCGCTCCAGAACCCATTGCCCTGGGCGCGCTGGGCGAGGCGCTGGTACAGCACCGCGCCGTACTCGGCGGCAAGCACTGCCGCGGCCGGGGTCAACGACATCAGGTACACGGTGCGCTTGCTCGATGCCAGGCACAGCAGGGTGAACTGCGCCAGCAGCCAGAGGGTGAAGAACAGCAGGTAGCGGTTGTTCGCCAGCTCCTTGCGCCAGTGCCACAGGCCCAGGTAGACCAGGATGTTCCAGGGCAGGAAGGCCTGGGGCAGCTTGGCCAGGTAGTAGTAGAAGGGCTCGTAGTGGCCGGCTTCGACGAAGGAGCCACCAAAGCGCCCGATGCTGTTGGTCAACAGGACCTCTGCCAAGGCATCCGCGCCGCCACGCTGGTACAGCAGCGCCAGCCAGATCGCCAGGGGCACCAGGCCCAGCAGGGTCAGCAGTGCGGGCCGTAGCCAGTGCCCCAGGGCCAGCCGCCTGTTCAGCAGGCTATCGACCAGCAGGTAGGCGAAGATCACCACCCCGGGCATGGCCAGGCCCAGCACGCCCTTGCTCAGGGTGGCGATGGCAATGCCGGCGGCGAAGGCCAGCCAGGCCAGCGGTGCCGGCTGGTGTTCGACCTGGCGCCGATGGGCCTGGTAAAACCCCAGCAGGGCCAGGGTGACCCCCAGGCTCAGCAGGGCATCCTCGCCCACGCCGCGCACGTTGCTCCAGTAGCTGGCCATGGTCGCCAGCATCAACCCGGCCATCAGGGCCACGCCGGCGGGGCGACCGAAGCGCCGCAGCAGGCCGTACAGCAGCATCACGCTGAACAGCCCGGCAAAGGCCGAGGCCAGGCGCACTGCCAGCGGCGTGCCGCCAAAGGCGCGGATGGCGCTGGCGTCGAGCCACAGGCTCAGCGGTGGTTTTTCCAGGAAGGGCGTGCCGAACAGGCGCGGGGTGACCCAGTCATCGTCCAGATGCATCTGCATGGCGATTCCGGCGACCCGGGTTTCAGTCGAGCCTTGCAGCTCATGGTTGCCCAGGGCGAAGAAGAACAGCAGGCAGGCCAGCAGGAACAACAACGGGGCAGGTCGTGACATGGGGGGCGTCCGGGAGCGCAGGCGAGGGCTGCGGGCAAGCGCCGGAGTATACGCAGGGGAGTCTTAACAAATTGTGAACAAGTGGAGGGTTTTGGTGACAGTCGTGCTTAGCGGTTGGGGCGCCGGCCAGGGACCTCAGGTGAGCCCGGCTTGGCGCAGGCGGCTGATACGCCCCTGGCCCCAGTTCGATAATGCTTCGACCACCGGCTGCAGTGATCGCCCTTCTTCGCTCAGGCGATATTCCACCCGCGGCGGGACTTCGGCGTACACCGTGCGCAGCACCAGGCCGGCGGCCTCCAGGTCACGCAGTTGCTTGGTCAGCAGGCGCTGGGAAATCCCGGGCAGGCGACGTTGCAGCTCGTTGAAACGCAGGTAGTCGTTGTTGAGCAGTTGGTGCAGGACCACGCCTTTCCAGCGTCCATCGATCAGGTCCAGGGTGACCTCGACCGGGCATCCGGGAATGTCCTGGTAGTGCTTGTTCTTCATCGTCTGACGACCCTTTTGCGTAGCTGGTACGCAAAAGTACCCTACTTGTGCGGGTGGGGCATGAGGGATTTAAGTGTGCGCTTTCAATCGCCAGGAAGCTCTGCAATGAAGGCCATCGCCTACCTCCCGGGATCGTCGCTGTCCCATCCCCAAGCGCTCTGCGACGTGGAACTGGCCGAACCGGCACTCGGTCCCCACGACATATGTGTGGAGGTCCAGGCGGTCTCGGTCAACCCTCTGGACACCAAGGTCCGCGATGGCCGGGTAGCGGTCCCGCAGAGTGTGCGAACCCTGGGTTGGGATGCCTGTGGCTTGGTCCAGGCGGTGGGAACGCACGTGACCCTGTTCGCTCCCGGTGATGCGGTGTTCTATGCCGGCACCTTTACCCGGGATGGGGCCAATGCCCAGTTGCATCGGGTGGACGAGCGCCTGGTGGGGCGCAAGCCCAAAAGCCTGTCCTTTGCCCAGGCCGCAGCCTTGCCGTTGACCTCGCTGACGGCCTGGCAATTGCTGTTCGAGAGCCTCGGTCAGGTGCCGGGCGAGCGCTCGGTTCCGGGCACGCTGCTGATTGTCGGCGGGGCCGGCGGTGTGGGGTCGATGCTGATCCAGCTGGCTCGCCAGTTGACTGGCATGACGGTGATTGCCACGGCGTCGCGGCCCGACAGCCACCAGTGGTGCCTGGATCTGGGAGCGCAGCATGTGCTTGACCATTCCCGCTCACTGGCAGCACAACTGGCAATCCTCGACCTGCCGCCAGTGACTCACATCGCGGCCCTGACCCATACCGAGCGGCACTATGCCGAGCTGGTCGAGATCATTGCGCCCCGTGGTCATATCGCGCTCATCGACGATCACGACTTCTTCGATGCCGTGCCGCTCAAGGCCAAGAGTGTGTCCCTGCACTGGCAAATGGTCTTCACCCGGGCCCTGTTCCAGACCCCGGACATGATCGAGCAGCACCATGTTCTCGGGCGGCTGGCGCAATTGCTGGACCAGGGTGTCATCCGCTGCACCCTGGGCGAAGTCTTCAGCCCTTTCAGCGCAGAGAGCCTGCGGCGTGCGCATGAGCGAGTGGAGCGCGGCGGCCGGTTGGGCAAGGTGGTGATGGCCCGCGACGCGCAGGAGGGTGTTGGCCGCTGATGCGTCAGCGCAGATGGCGCCCGCTGCGCCACCAGAATATCAACCCCAGGAAGGCCCCCGAAGTGCTGAACAGCGGCGCCATGGACGCGTAGTTCTCCAGCTGGCTGGGCACTGGCGGTTCTTCGGGCAGGTCGACGTAGACATCGGGCATCAGGGTCATCACCACGGGAATGGTCGGCAAGGCAAAGACTGCACCACAGAACAGATAGATCAGCACGTTGCGCCAGGCAAAACGCTGGGCCAGCCAGAAGAACAGGGTGCAGGGCAGGGCTGTGAGAATACCGATCACCAGCCCGCTCGCCACCAGGGTCAGCAGGCCCATGAACAGCACCTGGAAAATCTCGGTCCAGCGCACGGTGCCGGCGCCGGCCAGCATCATCAGCATGAGCCCTGCCGACGCGACCACGGCCAGGGCGGTGACGCCGATGAAGTAGGCGGCGAACCAGTCTTCAGGTTGCACGGTGCGTTGGGTCGGGGGTGTCGAGGGCATGGAAACATCGCTTCAGCAGGTAGGTGGGCTGGCCAAGGTCATGGCCCGTGTCTGTTTGCCGGCAAGCCGGTGCCTGGGGATGGCGTCAGCGCAGGTGACGTCCGCTGCGCCACCAGAAGATGGCGCCCAGAAAGGCTCCCGAAGCGCTGAACAGCAGCATCGCGGGCAGATAGCGGGGCACGCCGGGTGCGTTGGTTGAAAGGCTGATGAAACCGGAAAGCAGGCTCATCACCACCGGAATGGTGGGCAGGGCGGCCAGGGCGCCGCACAGCAGGTAGATCGGCAGGCGGTGCCAGGTGAATCGCTGGGCCAGCCAGAAGAACAGGGCACTGGGCAGGGCGGCGCTGATCCCGATCACCACCGTGCTCAGCAGCAGCCCCACCACGTAGAACGATATCGAGCCGCCCAGGTCGCTCCACGGATCCCGGCTGGAGGCCTGCAGTATCACGCAGACCGTGAGCGTCAGCACCAGGGCCAGCGCCGCGACACCGATGAAGTAGGTGGCGACCCAGTCACTGGGTTGTACGGTTCGAACAGGGAGGGACGGCTGGGACATGGTAGGCAATGGCTGCAGGTTGAGGATGACCAACCCAGGCTATCGGCAAGCGCGCTGGTGGACTGTGGAGTTTGCGTGGTTTTTTTGCGACGAAGGCTCAAGGGCGGATGACGCTGGGGGAGCAAATCACTTATACAAGCAGGGCTGTGAGCCCTGTTGGCGTCAGTCACCCAGAAGGAGATGGAGATGATCAAGTTCCTCAACGTAACCGAGTTGCCCCGTACCCCTGTGCATTGCCATGCCGGCTCCGTCAGCGGAGCGATCAATGCCTGGGAGCTGAAAAATCGGGCTCTCAATACGAAGGGGTTTGTTTCATGTCCAAAGAATTACTCGGAGTTTCTGCTGTAGGGCTGATGGTGCTGGGCGAGTTCTGCGCCATCTACAGTGAAGTGGTGGTCGCGCGGCTGGCCCATGCGGGCACCACCAGTGGCAGCGAGTTGCTGGTGCCGGTGCTGATCATGTGCCTGGGGGGCCTGTGCCTGTTGGCGGCCTACTGGCTGGGTTACGTGGCCGTGGGCGACATCTGGATCATCACGGTGGTTTCGGTGACCTCGCTGCTGATCCTCGAGCCGCTGGTGATCTGGGCGCTGTTCCAGCAAATGCCCGGACGCGGCGCGCTGATCGGCTTCTGCCTGGGTGCGCTGGGCATGTTGTCGGCGGTATTGCTGTAGCGCAGATCTCGCAGGCCCGGCCTGGCAGGTGCACTGCCGGGCCCGCGGCCTTTCAGGCTCGCGCCTGGGCAAAGTAGCGACTGGGCGCATGCCCCAATATCCTGCGAAACACCCCACTGAAGGCGCTCGGGCTGCTATAGCCCAGGTCCATGGCCACCCGGGTCACGGGTTCGCCATTGCCCAGGCGCACGACCGCGGCCAACAGGCAGGCCTGCTGGCGCCATTGCACGAAGCTGATGCCGATGTGCTGGCGGAACAGGCGGGTGAAGGTGCGTCGGCTCATGCCGGCCCGCAGGGCCATTTCATCGAGTGTCCACTCCAGCGACGGTTGCTCCAGCAACGCGCGGCAGGCCTTCACCAGTCGCGGCTCGCCGGGGAGCGGGGCATTGAGCGACAGCGGCGCCATGGCCGCGATCTCGTGCAGCAACAGGCCCATCAACTGGCCATGGACATCATCGGTGGCGTAGTTCGGCGGGGTATCCACGGCGCGGATCAGCAACTGGCGCAGCAACTCGGACACCTCCAGCACCTGGCAGTCGCCGGGCAGGCCCAAGCGTTGCGCCGCTTGGGGCTGCACATAGGTGTTGAGCATCAATACCGGACCGCTCATGTGCATGGCGTGCGGCACCTCAGCCGGCACCCAGATCGCTCGTCGAGGCGGCACCACCCAGTTGCCCTGGTCGGTGAACACACTGATCACCCCCGAGGCGGCGTAGGCGAACTGTCCGCGTCGATGCCGGTGTTCGGCAAAGTATTGCCCGTCCTGGTAATCGATGGCGGTGACCAGCACATCCCGGGGGGAATTCAGATAGGGGTCGATAGTGATTGGCTCCATGGCCCGAATCTACTGGTATCTGACCTGATACTGCAAGCGGGCCAACAGGCCGGCAGAGATAGTGGGAACCCGGTCGGGGATTGGCCCGCGACCGTTTTCCATGGATCGCGCGACATGCAGAACAAACACCTGCTCCTGGCCCTGCTGGTGACGGCCTTGTGGGGGCTGAACTTCCCCATCACCAAGCTGGGGCTGGCCAGCATCGACCCGCTGCTGCTCACCGCCCTGCGTTTTACCCTGGCGGCGCTGCCCTGGGTGTTCCTGGTGCCGCGCCCGCAAGTGGCCCTGGGCTGGCTGGTGGCCTACGGCCTGATCTTCGGGGTGGCGATGTGGGCCCTGATCAACCTCGGGATCGACCAGGGCGTCGCGCCTGGCACCGCGTCGTTGCTGGTCCAGTTCAGTGCGTTCTTTTCCCTGGGCTGGGGTGCGCTGCTGTTCGGCGAGCGCCTGCGGGTGGCGCAATGGGTGGCCACGGGTATCGCTCTGGTGGGGCTGTTGCGGATCATCGCCGGCAGCCCGGGGCAGGCCACCAGCCTGGGTTATGCCTTGTTGCTGGCCAGTGCCTTGAGCTGGAGCCTGGGCAACGTGATCATCAAGCGCTGCGGGGTGCGCGAGGTGTTCGCCTTTGTGGTCTGGGCCAGCCTCTTCGCGCCGCTGCCGTTGCTGGTACTGACCTGGCTGGCCCACGGCGCCGAGCCCTTCGTGCAACTAGTCGGACAGGTGTCCGGGACGGCGATGCTTTCGCTGCTGTTCCAGGTCTATGTCGCGACGCATTTCTGTTATTGGGGCTGGAACCTGTTGCTGCGCGAGTATCCGGTGTCACGGGTAGCGCCGTTGTCGCTGCTGATCCCGCTGTTCGGGACGGCTGGCTCGATGCTGTTGCTGGGGCAGCGCGTCACCCTCGACGAAGGCCTGTCCATGGCCCTGGTCCTGCTGGCGCTGGTGGTCGGGCAGGTGCGCTGGCGCCGGGCGCCGCTGGCGAGGTGACGGCGCGCGGCTGTTTTCAAGGATCGTTCAGCGAGTGTTCAGTAGCCGCTCCGGCAACATGCCTGGCTGAGCCGAGCCCTTGCAACGGCACTTTCTGGTAGAGCGAAGATGGTTCGAGAAAAGCGTTTTGGGGTCGAGGCCTGGGCGATCTACCTGGTGGCGCTGGTGTTGTTCACGTGGGGCATCTGGGATGAGCAGCCCCAGGGGTTCGACGGACGTTGGGCGCTGTTCCTGCAGGAGATGTTCCGTCACGGCGCCAGCCTGTTTCCCACCACCTACGGACAGCCCTATCCGGATTACCTGGGGACGGCGACGTTTTTCAGCTATCTGTTCGCCCAGGCCTTTGGCGCCCCCAACCACCTGGCCAATATTCTGCCTACGGCCCTGGCCTCGGCTGGCGTGCTGGCCTTGCTGTATCGCCTGCTGGCGCCGATGGACCGTACCTGGGCCCTGCTTTCGGTGCTGCTCACGGCACTGACCAGCCAGTTGCTGGACAAGTCGCGCTCGGTCTGCCTGGACCAGATGATTTCCCTGTTGTGCCTGGGAACCTTCTATTTGTTGCACACCGGCGAGCGGCGGGGCTCGTGGGCCTGGCAACTGGCGGTGCTGCCGCTGCTGGTACTGGCCTTCGCCATTCGCGGGCCCCTGGGCCTGGTGGAGGTCTGTGGCGTGGCCTGTGTCTACTGGCTGCTGGGCGATGCCCGCAGTCGCGAAGCGCGGGTGCTCATGGCCAAGCGCATCCTGGGCCATGGCGCCGCCGGGTTGCTGTTGCTGGCGGGGTGCTGGTGGCTCTTGATGAAGCTGGCCTTCATCAGTGGTGGCCAGGCCTTCGTCGATCAGGTCTACAACATGCAGGTCGGCGGACGCCTGGATGAAAGCGGTGAGCCGTTCTACTTCTATTTCCAGCTGGCGCTGTATCGGTATTTCCCGGTGGTGCTTCTGGCTTTCGCGACCCTCGTCGGGCTGCGGCGCCAGTGGGCGCGGCGCCATGCCGAGCCGCAGCTGCAACTGGTGCTGCGCCTGGGCGCCTGTGGCCTGATGATCCTGGTCGGGCTGTCGCTGCCCAGCTTCAAGCGTGCCTATTACATCCTGCCCATGGTGCCGATGTTCGCTGCGGTGGCCGCCTATGGCCTGCTCCATGGCCGAGGCTGGCTGGCCAGGCTGGGCCAGGGCTACCAGTGGCTGGTGGCGCTGTTGCCGGGGCTGTGCATCGTGGTGCTGTTCGTGTTGCGCCACAGCTGGCACAAGCACGGTTACTGGCCGCCGGTGTCGATGCCGCTGCTGATCGCGATCTTCGCCTTGCTGCAAGGGCTGGCGCTGTATCACTGGCGGCGCACCCTGGCGGATTGGGGGCGGCGCCTGGTGCTGCTCAGTGGCCTGGCCCTGGCGGCGCAGTGGCTGCTGCTGGTGTCCGTGGTGGACCCGGCCAAGGACCTGCAATTCGACACCCGGGGCTTTGTCTCCCAGGTCGAGCGCTTGCGCGCCGAGCGCCCTGGGCCGCTGGTGTTCTTCAACCTGGGCCAGGACACCTGGGCGATCCGCTACATGATGAACCTGGACCATGACGAGCGACCGCTGTTTGTCATGGACGACGCCGTGGAGCGGCTGGAGCGGCTGCCTGCGGGTTCCTGGGTGATCGTCGAGCGCAAGGAGCGCGGCAAGCTTGAGGGCACCGCGCTGGAACATCTGCAACCGGTGTACGAAGGCCGCCTGAACGACAGTGGTTTTCTGGTGTTCCGGTTGCCCTAGCGGCTTGGCAGCAGGAACGCAGGGTCGTATTTTCTACCCTTGCATGAATCTGCGAGGGAACGTCCATGCACTATCAGGTTCGTCCGGCCGTGGTGGCCGATGCGCAGCGGATCAGCCAGGTGATCCTGGCGGCGCTGCTTGCCAGCAATGCCCGGGATTACCCGGCAAGCGTGATCGAGCGGGTCAGGCAGAGCTTCACCGCCGCGGGCGTGGAGCAGCTGATGCAGCGCCGACGGATGTTCGTCGCCCTGGCCGACGGGGTACTGGTGGGGACCGCCAGCCTGGATGCGAACGCAGTACGCACGATGTTCGTCGAGCCGTCCTGGCACAGTCGAGGTGTCGGCCGGCAACTCATGGCCGTGCTGCAGCAGGCGGCCCGGGATGCCGGTGAGTCGGTGCTGGTGGTCCCGGCCTCGATCACCGCCGAGGGTTTTTATACGCGCCTGGGGTTTCGCACGGTGCGCGAACAGCTCGATGGCGAGGAGCGAACGCTGATCATGGAACAAGCGCTCTAGGGGCATCATGGGTAGGGATGCCACTGCTGTGCATCGGCGGCATGGGCCTGCTGGAAGGTTATGTTCTGGAGCAGTTGCGCAACCGTCTGGCCAAGTTGGTGAACGTCGACCCCATGTTGCTGTTGGCCCTGTCTGGCAGCAGTTCTCCCATCGGCCGGGTAATGGTGAAGTCCCCCGAAGTCGATGCGCTCTTGCAACGCCAGCCGTTTGCCGGGGAACGGCTGGAGGAAATCCTGGCCTGGGACGGTGCCGAGGATATCTTCGCCGGCCTGGTGGATCGCTACATCCTGCGTGCCGGCATCTCGGGGGTACAGCCCAAGGTGCTGGTGCCCGAGCAGCAGGACGCCACGTCGCAGCGTTTTACCTCGAAGACCTCCGACTTGATCATCAAGAGTGGCCGGGATGAGTTTCCAGGGCTGGCGATCAACGAATTTCTGTGCATGTCGATGGCACGGGAGGCAGGGATTGCGGTTCCGCAATCCTATCTATCCGCCAACGGCAAACTGTTCGTCATGCGTCGCTTCGATCGGGACGAACGGCTCGACCCGCTGGGGTTCGAGGACATGGCTGCGCTGATGGGGCTGGGGACAGAACAGAAGTACAGCAAGAGTTATTCGGCGATTGCCAAGGCGGTGCGCCTGTTCTGTGCGCCCGAGTAGGTGCAGGCTCGCTGGCCCAATTGTTCGCCATGGTCAGCCTGAGTTGCATGGTGGGTAATGGCGATGCCCACTTGAAGAACTTCGGCCTGCTGTATACCGATCCTACCCAGCGCGATGCACGGCTGGCGCCGGCTTACGACATCGTCAATACCACGGCGTACATTCCTGAAGATGTGCTGGCGCTGGATCTGCTGGGCAACAAGTCATTGTTCTCATCGCGCCAGGGCTTGCTGGAGTTTGCCAGGGTCTGTGATGTGGCACGGCCGGAGGAGATCATTCGCGAACAGCTACACGCAGTGGAGCGTGTGCTGGCTCGCTCGCCAGAATGGGTTGAACGAGCGCCGCAGGTTGCTGCGGCAATCAGGCAGTGTGCCGAACCGTTCATGAAAACCTTCGGCTAGTTCCAGGCACACGCTGGCAGCCCTGATAACCGGGGCGTTGCCAGGCACTCACGCCTCCCCTCGCAATTGTTCCACATCGATCTTCTCGTCGCCGATCCAGCGCCGCGCGCCGCAGCCGTTGCGGGCGTAGATGTCCCCCGGGTTGTTCATCTTGCAATGATCCATGGACATGCAACCGCAGCCGATGCACTCATCCAGGCTCATGTTCAGCCGCTCCAGCTCGGCGATGCGCTGTTGCACCCGGGCCTTCCAGGTGGCGGACAGGCGTTGCCAGTCCTCGCCCATGGGGGCGTGGTTGTTGGGCAGGTCATCGAGTTGTTCGCTGATCTCCTCCAGGGAAAACCCTACCCGCTGGGCGAACACGATGTAGGCCACGCGCCGCAGCACCGAGCGTGGATAACGCCGGTGGCCGCTGCCGGAGCGAGCCGAACTGATTAGCCCGCGGGACTCGTAGAAACGCAGCGCCGAAGCGTTGACTCCGCTGCGCCGGGCGATTTCGGTGATGGTCAAGTGGGGGTCGCCTGGGGAATACATGATCGCTCCATGGAGGGCTTTACTTAAAGTTCACTTTAACTTGTACCGTGCCGGCAGCCAAAAAACCAATGTTCGATTGTCGGGGAGTGCATGTTCGTGAATTCAGCCCAGCGAGTTCTCTACCGGGCCCGTGGTGTATCGCGAGGTGTGGCGTTGTACGGCGTGGTCCTGGCCCTGGCGGCCTGCGGTGAAACCCAGGCGCCCCCGGCGGCGCAGGCTCCGGAGGTGGAGGTCAGTACCCTGGCCTTGCGCAGTATCCGCGAGTGGGATCAGTTCAATGGTCGGATCAGTGCAGTGGACAGCGTCGACCTGCGCCCCCGGGTCAGCGGTTATGTCGACCGCGTGACATTTCGCGACGGCGAGCAGGTGCGCCAGGGCCAGGTGCTGTTCGAGATCGATCCGCGTCCCTACCGCGAGGCCCTGGCCAGCGCCGAGGCGCGCCTGCAGCAGGCCCAGGCTTCGCTGCGCCTGGCCAAGGCCCAGGACCAGCGCGGCCAGGCGCTGGTTCGCCAGGCGGCGATTTCCCGCGAGGAGGGCGATATCCGCAGCGCCTCCCTGGGCCAGGGCCAGGCACAGGTCAATGCGGCCATCGCCGATGTCGCCATGGCTCGGCTCAACCTGGGGTTCACCCAGGTGCGAGCGCCGTTCGCCGGGCGCGCCGGGCGGGCGCAGATCACCGCCGGCAACCTGGCCCAGGCCGACCAGACGGTGCTGACCACCGTGGTCTCCCAGGATCCGATCCATGTCTATTTCGATGCCGACGAGCACAGTTTCCTGCGCTACAGCGAGCAGGCCGCGGCGGGGGCCCGTCCCGGGTTGGCCCATCAGGTTCGGGTTGGCTTGGCCAGCCAGCGCGACAGCTTTCCCTTCAGTGGCCAGGTGGACTTCCTGGACAACCGGGTGGACGCCACCACGGGCACCATCCGCGCTCGCGCAGTGCTGGCCAATCCCGAGGGCAAGCTGACCCCCGGGTTGTATGCACGGGTGCGCCTGGAAGGCGCGGGGGAAGTCCAGGCCCTGTTGGTGGACGATCGCGCGGTGCTCACCGACCAGAACCGCAAGTACGTGTATGTGCTGGGCCCGGAGGACAAGGCGGTGCGCAAGGACGTGGTCCTCGGGCGCCTGCTCGATGGCCTGCGGGTGATCGAGTCGGGGCTGGCAGCGGGGGACCGGGTGGTGGTCAGCGGCGCGCAGAAGATCTTCTACCCCGGCATGCCCATCCGGCCCAAGGAGGTGGCGCCGCCTGTCGCCAAGTCGTCGCTGAGCCCCGAGGCCCCGGCGTTGTCGGCCCACTGACGGAGACGGAACATGGATTTCTCGAAGTTCTTCATCGACCGACCGATCTTCGCCATCGTCCTGTCGATCATCATTTTTGCCCTGGGGCTGATCTCGATCCCGTTGCTGCCGTCGGGGGAATATCCCGAGGTGGTGCCGCCCAGCGTCATGGTCCGCGCCACCTACCCTGGCGCCAACCCCAAGGAAATCGCCGAGTCGGTGGCGGTGCCCCTGGAAGAGGCGATCAACGGCGTGGAAGGCATCATGTACATGAAGTCGGTGGCTGGCTCCAACGGCACCCTGGCCCTGACCGTGACCTTCAGCCCGGGCATCGATCCGGATGCCGCCGCGGTACGCGTGCAGAACCGCGTCAGCCAGGCGTTGTCACGCCTGCCCGAGGAGGTGAGGCAATACGGCGTCACTACCCAGAAGCAGTCGCCCACCCCGCTGATGTACGTCAGCCTGTACTCCAAGGAAGGCCACTACGACTCCCTGTACCTGCGCAACTACCTGACCCTGCACGTCAAGGATGCGCTGTCGCGCTTGCCCGGAATCGGTGATGTCGGTGTCTACGGCTCGGGCGACTACGCCATGCGCCTGTGGCTGGACCCTGATGCGCTGGCGTCCCGGGGCCTGACGGCGGCCGATGTGCTGAGCGCGGTACGCGAGCAGAACGTGCAGGTGTCGGCGGGCCAGCTGGGGGCCGAGCCGTCGCCGCAGAGCGCCGACTTCCTGGTCTCGATCAACGTGCGCGGGCGCCTGCGCAGCGAGCAGGAGTTTGGCGATATCGTGCTCAAGTCCGGCCGGGACGGCCAGGTGGTGCGCTTGTCCGATGTGGCGCGCATCGAGCTGGGAGCCGGTGACTACACCCTGCGTGCCTCCCTGGACGGCAAGGAGCAGGCCACGGTGGGGATCTTCCTGCTGCCCGGGGCCAACGCCCTGCAGGTGGCCAATGCGGTGTATGCCAAGTTCGACGAGCTGTCGCAGAACTTCCCCGAGGATGTGGCCTACAAGGCCATCTGGGACCCGACGGTATTCGTTCGCGAGTCCATCGCCGCGGTGCAGCACACCCTGATCGAGGCCGTGATCCTGGTGGTGCTGGTGGTGATCGTGTTCCTGCAGACCTGGCGGGCTTCGATCATTCCGCTATTGGCGGTGCCGGTGTCGATCATCGGCACCTTCGCCTGGCTCTACCTGCTGGGGTATTCGATCAACACCCTGACCCTGTTCGGCATGGTACTGGCCATCGGTATCGTGGTGGACGACGCCATCGTGGTGGTGGAGAACGTCGAGCGTTTCATCGCCCAGGGCTTCAACCCCCGGGAGGCCGCCCACCGGGCGATGCGCGAGGTGTCCGGGCCGATCATCGCCATCGCCCTGGTGCTGTGCGCGGTGTTCGTGCCCATGGCCTTTCTTTCCGGCGTCACGGGCCAGTTCTACAAGCAGTTCGCCGTGACCATCGCCATTTCCACGGTGATCTCGGCGATCAACTCGCTGACCCTGTCGCCGGCGCTGGCGGCCAAGCTGCTCAAGCCCCACGATGCCGCCAAGGACCCGCTGGAACGCCTGATCCAGCGCCTGCTGGGCGGATTCTTCAGGGTCTTCAACCGCTTCTTCAATCGCAGCTCCGAGCGTTACCAGGGGTCCGTCACCGGGATCCTGCGTCATCGCGGCAGTGTCTTCGCGATCTACGGCCTGTTGCTGGTGGCCACGGTCTGGCTGTTCCAGGTCGTGCCCGGCGGCTTCATCCCGACCCAGGACAAGCTCTACCTGTTCGCCGGCACCAAGCTGCCGGAGGGCTCGTCGCTGTCGCGTACCGATGAGTTGACGCGCAAGGTCATCGACACGGCCCTGAGCGTGGAGGGCGTAGACATGGCGCCGGCCTTCAGTGGCCTCAATGCCTTGCAGGGGGTGAACACGCCCAACGTGATGGCGGCGTACATCATCCTCAAGCCGTTCGACCAGCGCACCCGCAGCGCCGCGCAGATCAACGCCGAACTCAACGCCAAGCTGTCGCAGCTGCATGAGGGATTCGCCTACGCACTGTTGCCACCGCCGATCCAGGGCCTGGGCAACGGCTCGGGTTATTCCTTGTACCTGGAAGACCGCGAGGGCCTGGGCTACGGCGCCTTGCAAGGCGCCATGAGCGCGTTCCAGGCGGCCGTGGCCCGGACCCCGGGCATGAGCTTTCCGGTGAGTTCCTACCAGGCCAACATTCCCCAGCTGGAAGTGCAGGTGGACCGGGTCAAGGCCAAGGCCCAGGGCGTGGCCTTGAGCGATGTGTTCAACACCTTGCAGGTCTACCTGGGCTCGGCCTACGTCAACGACTTCAACCTGTTCGGGCGGGTGTACCGGGTCATGGCCCAGGCCGACAGCCGCTACCGCCAGAGCGCCGAGGACATCGGCGCCCTGCGGGTACGCAACGACCGCGGGCAGATGGTGCCGCTGGCAGCGATGATCACGGTCACGCCCACCTTCGGGCCGGACCCGGTGGTGCGCTACAACGGCTACCCGGCCGCGGGGATGATCGGCGACGCCGATCCCAAGCAGCTGTCTTCGGCCCAGGCCCTGGCCAAGCTGCAGGAGATAGCCGACCAGGTGCTGCCCAAGGGCATTGTCCTGGAGTGGACCGACCTGAGTTATCAACAGGTGACCCAGAGTCACGCGGCGCTGGTGGTCTTCCCCCTGGCAGTGATGCTGGTGTTCCTGGTGCTGGCGGCGCTCTACGAGAGCTGGACCCTGCCCCTGGCGGTGATCCTGATCGTGCCGGTGTGCATGCTCGCGGCGTTGACCGGGGTCTGGCTCAGCGGTGGCGACAACAACGTGTTCGTCCAGGTCGGGCTGGTGGTATTGATGGGCCTGGCCTGCAAGAACGCGATCCTGATCGTCGAGTTCGCCCGGGAACTGGAGGCCCAGGGCCGGGGTATCGTCGAGGCGGCGCTGGAGGCCTGCCACCTGCGCCTGCGGCCGATCGTCATGACCTCGGTGGCGTTCATCGCCGGGGCGGTGCCGCTGCTGGTGGGCACAGGCGCCGGCAGCGAGATCCGCGCCGCCACCGGAATCACGGTGTTCTTCGGCATGCTCGGGGTGACCCTGCTGGGCCTGTTCCTGACCCCGGTGTTCTACGTGACCCTGCGCAAGCTGGCCGGTGGCTCGGTGCATGCCCTGGCGCCAGAGCCCGCCCAGGGCTGAGGCTGGCGGGCGCAAGTGCGGCAGCGGGTGCCCTCGGGCACCCGCTGTCGGTTCAGGCCTTCTGCGCGGCGATGACCATGATCTCGATGCGGTAGTGAGGCTTGGCCATCGGCGCTTGCACACAGGCTCGAACCGGCGCCTGGACGTCACTCAACCAGGCGTCCCAGAGCAGGTTCATGGCCGCGTAGTCGGCCATGTCCCTGAGCCAGATCTGTGCGCTGAGCAACTGGCCCCGGTCGGTGCCGGCCCGGGTCAGCGCCTCGTCGATCTGGCTCAGGACGTCCTGGGTCTGGGCGTTGATATCCCCTTCGACCAATTGGGACACCTGGCCTGCCAGGTAGACGGTGTGGTTGTGGATAACCGCTTCGCTGAAGCGGGCGGTGGTGCCGATGCGTTGAATCGTCAGGCTCATGGTGAATCCGTGGGTTGTAGGGTGGAAGGGTCAGTTGTTGTCGCTCAGGCCCGCGCCGGCGCCCAGCAGGCGCGAGGCTTCGGAGGCGGGTACGTAGGTACGCGCGGCCAGCCGTTCGAGGGCTTGCTGCACATCGTCGTGCAGCGCTGGCAGCGGGCCGGCTAGAGCCGTGCCGGGATGCTCGGTGAGACAGGTGCGCCGGCAGTCGACGCGGGCTGCATGGCGGCTGTCCAGGCCCGCGGCCTGTTGCAGGAAGGCAGTGCCCTGGCTGTCGAACAGTACCGTGCAAGCGTCCCAGGCCAGCTCGAGGGCCATTCCCAGCTGCCGGGCAGTGGTGCTGGCAAAGGGCAGCAACAGCACCGGGCTTGCCAGGTCTGCAAGCTGCAGTGTTGTACCGTCGCGCAGCAGGTAACCGTGGTCGCAGAGGGTCGCCCCGGCAATCAGCGGGCACATCCAGTGCCCTGGCACCTGCCAGGGACCATCGCCCACCCGGGGGGCCAGTTGCGGGTAGGGGCAGCCGTCATCCTGTTGCAGCTGCGCGGCCAGCAGGGCGGCGCCTTCCAGGCCGTGGGCCGCCAGCCAGCGTGCCGCCTTGCCGGCTTCCTCGGCCAGGCCCCAGGACAGGCCGGCACCGCGAGCGGCCTTCTTGCACAGGTTTTCGAGTTCATTGAGCGAGGCATTCACGGCGGTGCTCCTGGCAGTCGAGGCTTGGGTAGGACCAGTCATCCGCTGCGACCTGGTCCAGTTCATGGGGGAAGGGCGCGTTCTGGAAGAGGGTGATGCGTACCCAGCGATCCGAGCGCGGATCGAAGTGGGTGGCGCCGAAGAACGACAGCTTGCAGCGCAGCAGGTCGATGGGCAGCAGGGCCTGGTCGATCAGGTTGTCCTGGATGTCGGCATAGGGAAATGCCGGCGCCAGCTGGACCCGGCGCACGCTGTGGCGATGCTGCGGGTGTTCGAGCAGGAAACCGGCCACGCTCTGGCCGTCGGCGCAAGGCTCCAGCGCCGCCTGCAACTGGGCGATGTCCCGGGCGACCGCCAGGGGTTGCTCCAGCTCCTGGCCGGGCTCGGCATAACGCTGGCCCAGGCGTGGCTCGAGCTTCTCTTCGGAGACGTACCAGAACAGTGCCCGGCTGCCGGCACTGGAAAAGTCGATGGCCTTCACCCAGGCGTAGTGCTCGCCGAGGATCTGTCGCAACTGGCGCAGCGACATGCTGCCGTCGATGCAGAAGCTGTGCTGTTCATCGGCCTGCATGGTGGCGCCCAGCTCATCCACCAGGTGCCCATAGGGCTCCAGCAACAGGGACACCAGGCACTCCTGGGCTTCCAGTGACAGCTGGGCCTGGGCCCAGCGATAAAGGGCATCCCAGGGCGCATCACGGTGCAGGAGGCCGCCCTGCAGCTGTTGCTCCAGGCGGGCCAGGTCATCGGTCAACTGCAGGATGCGTCCGTGTTGCAGTGCATGCTCGGAATGCCAGTGGCCGATGCCGGCCCGGGCCCGGGCCAGGAACTCGACGAAGGCCCGCCGCTGCGACGAAGACGGCTGGCGCACGGCCCGCACTCGCTGCAGGGCGGTTTCCCGGGCCCGTACCCAGTTGTTCAACAGGACCGGATGGTTGAGCAGGAACGGCGCCATGCCCAGCCCGGTGGAGTTGCCGATCCCCACGCGCCGGCGCAGCGCGGGCGCCAGGGGCACCGCGTGTTGTGGCGCGCGGGCCAGGGCCAGGTGTTCGACCAGGTCCAGGGTAAAGGCGCGGATCAGGTACACCGTGAGCATTTCGGCCTGGAACGGGGCTGCCAGTTCTGCTCGCCCGGCGATGCTCTCGCGATCGGCAGCGCCGAACTTGCCGCTGCCGTACACCGCCGTGGTGCGCATCAGGTAGCCCACATCGTCGATGCATTGCGGGTCCGGCTGGCGGCCTGCAGCCAGGGCCTGGATCACCTGCTCGAACAGTCGCACCGAGCGGTTGGCCCGGGCCATGCACAGCTCGCGGGAGGAAATGCGCCCGGCTTCCTGCCTTGGCACATTGGCCTCCAGGCGGTCCAGGTCGGCGGCGTCGGGGATGCCGTCGAACAGGGCGAAGGTGGCATCCCAGGCGGTGGCGATGACCCGGTCCGAGCGCAGCGCCGGGTCCAGGTCATGGGCGAAGGCCACCAGGCTGTAGCTGCGTTCGGGCCCGGTGGCGGTATACACCGCACGGCCCACGCCCTGGTCGTCGAGGGTCCACAGCGTGCGCTGGAACTGCCAGTTCTCGGCCTTGAGCCGGCGCAGCAACTGGCGCATGAACGACAGCCGGGACTGGTGGAAGGCCCCCAGGCGCGCGGCCTTCATGACGGTGGCGGGTGGTCGCAGGTTCATTCAGAGCACCCCCTGTTCGCGGGCCATTTGCCGGGCAATGCGGATGGCGTCCCACACCGCTGGCAGGATCAGCAGGGATACCGGTACGGCGGTGATCACGATGAACGATTGCAAGGCGCTGATGCCTCCTTCGCCAAGGGTGATCAGGGTCGCGCCCACCAGGCCCATGCCGGCGCCCCAGAACACCCGCAGCCAGGCCGGGGATTCGTCGTGGTTGCTGCTGATGGCCATGGCCACGGTGTAGGACATGGAGCCGGCGCTGGTGACCACCGAAAAGAAGCTGAGAAACAGGAACAGCGCCGAAATCAGGTTGGGCAGCGGCATCGACTGGGCCACCCCGAGCAGCAGCGCCTCAGGTTGCACGCCGTGGCTGATCACACTGCCCGGTGACTGCAATTCAATACCGATTCCGGTGCCGCCTACCAGGGTGAACCAGAGCATGGTGATCAACGGTGCGGCCACCGACATCAGGGTGATCACCTCGCGGATGCTGCGCCCTCGGGAGACCTTGGCCACGTAGATGCCCATCATCGGCGCATAGCCAATGAACCAGCCCCAGTAGAACAGGGTCCAGCTGTTGAGCCAGGCGTTGTCGTCGCGGTACAGGGCCGTCTGGAAGAAGCTGGTGACGTGCACCGCCAGGCTCTGGGCCAGGGTTTCGCTGAGGAACAGGGTGGGGCCGAAGATGAACAGGAACGCCGCCAGGCCCAGCATCAGCCATACGTGGACCTTGCTCACCAGGCGCAGGCCGCCCAGGCCCACCACGCAGGACAGGGTGTAGATCACCGTCACCGAGAGAATCACCATGGCTTGGACCATGATGGTGTTGGGCACGCCCCACACCGAGTGCAGGACAAAGGCGATCTGCAGGCCGAGAAAACCCACCGGGCCGATGGTGCCGGCCACCACCGCGATGATCGCCGAGGCGTCGGCGAACACCGCGATCGGGCCCTTGAGCGCGCGCTCGCCCAGCAGCGGATAGAGCAGGGTGCGCGGCATCAGCGGCAGGTTCTTTTCGTGGTGCAGGTACATGTAGACCACGGTCAGCAGGCTGCCGAGCACCGCCCAGGCCATGAAGCCCCAGTGCAGGAACGACTGGGAGAGCGCCGCCACGCCGGCGGCGTCGGTCTTGGCCACGGCGCCGAAGTACGGCGGAGGGGCGATGAAATGCATCATGGGCTCGGCGGCGGCCCAGAAGGCGCCGCCCCCGGCCAGCAGGGCGCACATGATCATCGATACCCAGTTGAAGGTGCTGATGCTGGGCTTGTGCCCAACGCCGCCCAGGCGTACCCGGCCCAGGCGGGTGAAGCCGATGTAGAGGCTGGCACCGAAGGTGGCGAGCATCAGCACCTGCCAGTACAGGCCGAAGTAGTGGGTGCTCCAGGTGAAGGCGTGGCCGATCAGGCTGGAAAGGGTATTCAGGTCTATCAGGGCAATGACCAGGAACAGCAGGAAGAAACCTCCGCTGATCCAGAAAATCGACCAGTCGAGGGTTCCATCGGCGCGGCTGTGCAGCGAACGGGTGTCGATCCCCGCTTTGATTTCGCCTGGAATTTCCATGGTGCCTCCGTGTTGCGTTGTCGATCGCTAATAATTGTTATGGGCGCATTTGTTGTTGTTAGTGCGTGGCGATGACCCTGTTCAGGCCGGACGTCAGGACAATCGGGAAACAGTCGGGGGCCTCAGACCGCGATCTCGTGAGGATGGACGGCGGCACCTGCCTGGGCCTTGGCCGGGATGAAGTTGTGCTCGAAGAAGCGCAGCCAGTTGCCGCCCATGATGGCGCCGACTTCCTGGGTGCTGAACCCCACGCTATGCAGGCCCGCCTCGATGTTGTGGAAGTCGCGGTTGTCGCGGAACCAGGTCGGCTGGTCGGGAAAGCCCGGCTGCGCCTTGGAGCCTTCGCCGTAGTCGACGTCCAGGGTCCAGCGGCCGACGCGCATCCAGTCCACCACGCTGTTGGGCTGGTCCTGGCACAGGTCCGAGCCCAGGCCCAGGTGCTCGACGCCCATCAGCTCGGCGGTGCGCGCGATCATTTCGCAGAAGCTCTGCACGCTGCAGGCGCTCTTGTCCTTGAGGTGATGCGGGTACAGCGAGAAACCGAACATGCCGCCGCTCTGGCCCAGGGCCTTGAGCACGGTGTCGGACTTGTTGCGCAGCGCCGCGTGCCAGAACGCCGGGTTGGCGTGGGTGATGGCGATCGGGCGCTCGGAGTGCTCGATGGCCTCCAGGGTCGAGCGCTCGGCGGAGTGGGACATGTCCACCACCAGGCCGACCCGGTTCATCTCCCGCACCACCTGCTTGCCCATGCGGGTCAGCCCCGGGTCTTCCTGTTCATAGCAGCCGGTGGCCAGCAGCGACTGGTTGTTGTAGGTCAGCTGCATGAAGCGCGCGCCGAGGCTGTGGACCACTTCCACCAGGCCGATGTCGTCCTCGATGGGCGAGGGGTTCTGGAAGCCGAAGAAGATCGCCGTGCGCCCGGTCTGCCGCGCCAGGGCGATATCGCTGGCCCACTTGCCGTGCAGGATCAGGTGCGAGTAGTGCTGGAACCTGCGGTTCCAGGCTTCGATGTTGGCCACCATCTCGCGGAAGGTCTCGTGGTAGGCGATGGTCACGTGCACCGCGTCGACACCGCCTTCGCGCATCTGCTGGAAGACCTTTTCCGACCAGTTGTCGTACTGCATGGCATCGATGCGCGGGCCGCGGCTGGCAAAGGTCTGGGGCAGGCTCATAGCGGTGCCCCCGCGGCGATGTAGCCGGTCTTCACATGGGTGTAGAACTCCACCGCCGAGCGCCCTTGTTCGCGCGGACCGTAGCTGGAGTCGCCGCGACCGCCGAAGGGCACGTGGTAATCGGTGCCGGCGGTGGGCAGGTTGACCATCACGCAGCCGACCCGGGCGTTGCGGCGGAAGTGGCTGGCGCGGGCCAGGGAGCGGGTCATGATGCCGGCGGTGAGGCCGAAGCGGGTGTCGTTGACCAGGCTCAGGGCCTCTTCGTAGCTGCCGGCCTTGATCACGCAGGCGATGGGTGCGAACAGCTCCTCGCGGTTGATGCGCATGGCATTGCTGCCGCCAACGAACAGCGCCGGTGCCTGGTAGTAACCGGGGGCTTGCAGCTCCAGGCGCTGGCCGCCGGTGAGCAGTTCGGCGCCTTCTTGCTGGCCCAGTTGCAGGTTCGCCAGGTTGGCCTCCAACTGCGCGGCGCTGGCCACCGGGCCGATCTGGGTGCCGGCCTCCAGGGCGTGGCCGACCTTCAGCGCCTGGGTGGCCGCCAGCAGTTTCTCGACGAAGGCATCATGGATGCCTTCATGCACGATCAGCCGCGAGGAGGCGGTGCACTTCTGCCCGGTGCCACCAAAGGCGCCATTCACCGCGCAGCTCACCGCCAGGTCGAGGTCGGCATCGTCCATTACCGCCAGGGCGTTTTTCGAACCCATTTCCAGCTGTACCTTGGTCAGGTTGGCGGCGGCCGAGGCGGCGATGCCCTTGCCCACGTCCACCGAGCCGGTGAAGGAAATGGCGCTGATGCCCGGGTGCTCGATCAGCGCCTGGCCGATCTCGGAACCGGCGCCCATCACCAGGTTGAACAGGCCCTTGGGCAGGTCCTGGCGGGCGATGATCTCGCTGAGGATCACCGCGCTGGCCGGGGTCAGGTTGGCCGGCTTCCACACCACGGCATTGCCGAAGGCCAGGGCCGGGGCGATCTTCCAGCAGGCGGTGGCCATGGGGAAATTCCACGGCGAGACGATCGCCACCACGCCGATGGGTTCGCGGCGGATGTCGATCTCGATGCCGTCGCGCACCGAGTCGGCGGTCTGGCCCAGCTGGCGCAGGGTTTCCGCGGCGTAGTAGGTGAAGAACTGCCCGGCGCGGTACACCTCGCCGGCACCTTCGGCCATGGGCTTGCCTTCTTCCCGGGACAGGGTCTTGCCGATGTCCGCGGAGCGTTGCATCAGCTCCTGACCGATGGCCATCAGCACCTTGTAGCGCTGCTCGATGCCGCTGCGGGCCCAGATGCGCTGGGCCTCGCCGGCGGCGGCGATGGCACTGTCCAATTGCGCGCGGGAGGCCTGGGCGTAGAGGCCGATCAGGTCGCGGGTGTCGGACGGGTTGCGGTTCTCGATCTCGCGCTCGCCCTTGAGCCATTGGCCGGCGATGTAGTTGTGATGGTTGTCGCTCATGAAATCCTCCAGGGCGGCACGCCAGGCGGGGCGTTGCCTTTGTGCGGTTCTGGGAGGATTATGAGTCGGCCTTGTATTAAGTAAATCTAATAAATTTTAAGCTTGTTTAAGTAAAATTTAAGTTTTGCCTCTGCCAGCAGGACGCACCGCCATGAGCATCAAGATCTCCAACCTGCAGTTTTTCGTCGCGGTTGCCACCAGCCAGAGCCTGACCCAGGCCGCCCAGCGCCTGCACCGCACACCGGCGGCGGTGTCGCTGTCGCTCAAGCAGTTGGAAGAAGAACTGGGGGGCGCGCTGTTCGAAGGCGAACGCAAGAACCAGCTCAGCCCCCTGGGGCGTTTCGTGTTGCTGGAAGCCCAGCGCGAACTGGCGCATTTCGACCGCACCATCAGCACCATCAAGACCTACGCCAAGGCTGAGACCGGCCTGGTGCGGGTGGCGGCGGTGCCGTCCTTCGCCATCACCCTGCTGCCGCCGCTGCTCAAGCAATTCCATGAACAGCACCCGCAGTTCCACCTGGATATCCGCGACATGGATTCCGAGCGAGTGGTACAGGCCGTGCTCAGCGGCGAGGTGGACATCGGCATCGGCACCGTGCCGGCGAGCATCCCCAACATCGACCAGGACTTCCTGTTCTCCGACGCCTTCTGCGTGGTCTGCGCCAGCGACAATCCCCTCAACCGCCTGGCGCGCCCGCTGCGCTGGAGCGACCTGGACGGGCAGAACTTCATCAACAGCGGCCTGGGCGCCGAGATCAACGCCGCCGAGTTCCGGCACATCCGCGACCACTCGACCCTCAGCGTGAGGAACACCACCTCGTTGCTGGCGCTGGTGGCCCAGGGCATGGGCGTGACCCTGCTGCCGGAGTTGCTGAGCCGTTCGGCGGCGGGTGACCAGCTGAATTTCCTGCGCCTGGAAGACCAGCGCATCGTGCGTTCGGTGAGCGTGATCACCGCGCCCAGGGAAAGCCTGAACCATGCCTCCTACACCTTCCTCAAGGCGCTCAAGGGCAGTCGATTCGCTTGAGCCGTGCGCCATCGGATCTTGTAGGAGCGAGCTTGCTCGCGATGGACGTTAACGATAACGCGCGTTCGTTGGGGGAACGCGGCGCTCTCGGGATTTTCGCGAGCAAGCTCGCTCCTACAACGTCGGGTCGAACTCAAGGCACCGCAGATACATCTCGGGTGCCTACGCCACCACCACCCGCCGTGGCCGCAGCCAGCCGATCACCACCGCGGCGATCAGCAGGAAGCCCAGGTAGCCGAAGAACGGGTAGACCTGGCCCACCAGGCTGATGAACCCCACCAGGCTGCCGACGAACGCCAGGGCTCCGGCGAGGATCGAGCCGATACGGAACTGCCGGGTGCCGGCGGGCAGCAGCCGTGCGCTGAAGGAGTACAGGGTGCCCACGGCGGTGTTGAGGATCATGCAGAAGATGATCAGCGCCATCATCAGGCCCAGGGTCGGCGAGATTTCGCTGGCGATCGACAGCATCGGCATCGGCAGGTCCGCCACGCTGTCCAGGCGCGACAGCAGGCCGAGGCTCATCACCAGCATCAAGAGGCCCAGCAGCGCGCCACCGATGATGCCGCCCCACATGGCCTGTTTCTCGCCCTTGGCCGCGCCACCCATGATCGCCAGGATCGGCACGCCGGCGACGATGTTATAGGAGACGTAGAGCAGGGCGCCCAGCAGCCAGTGGCTGGCGCCGGCGTCTTGTCTGGCCGCCAGTTGATTGAGTTCGCCGAAGCTCAAGTCGCGGGTCGCCGCGCCGTACAGGGCGATGCCCACGGCAGTGATGATCAGGAACGGAGTCACGGCGCTGATCATGCCGATCACCTTGTGCACGTCCAGGCAGACGATGGCCACCACGATCAGGGTGACCAGCACGCTGCCGGCGATGGCCGGGATGCCGAACTGCTGTTCGAGCAGGGCACCGCCGCCAGCGAGCATGACCACGGTCACGGCGAACATGAAGAAGGTGATCATCAGGTCCACCAGGGCACCCAGGTGCTTGCCGCACAGGGCTTGCACCACGTCCTTGTGCGACGCCGCCCGCAGGCGGCTGCCCAGGCTGGCCAGGGCCATGCCGAGGAAGGTGAACAGCGCCGCGCTGACCACAGCGCCCGCCAGGCCCCAGACGCCGAAGTCGACGAACATCAGCAGCAGTTCACGGCCGGAGGCAAAACCTGCCCCGACAATCACACCGACGAAGGCGCCGGCGATCTTCAGACTTTCTTTCATGACGATTGGCCTCGATTGTTCTTGTTATGTCAGAAGGACGCCACGGCGCCTGTGGGCCATGGTCATCCTGGGCATCGCACTTGAAGGCTGGGCGGGTGGCTCAGTTGCCCCCGACCCAGACCTGGACTTCGATCTCTACGTCCACCCCCAGCGCCAGTTGGGCGGCGACGGTGGAGCGCACCGGAAAACCGTTCTTGAAATAGCGCTGGTACACCTCGTTGAAGCCGGCGAAGTGCTGCATGTCGGTGATCCATACCGTGCTCTTGACCACTTGGTCGAAGCAGGCGCCGCACTCGGCCAGGGTCTCGCCGATGCGATCCATGGCGGCCTCGGTCTGGGCGCGGATGTCGCCGTGCACCACTTCGCCTTCGGCGCTCATGGGGATCTGCCCGGAAAGGAACAGGAAGCCGCCGACCCGGATCGCTCGGGAAAAGGGGTAGGGCAGGTGGCTGGGGTAACGCTGGATGTCATTGGACATGGCAAGGGCCTCGTGGGCTGGGTGGGTTAACGCAAGCGTGCGGGAGCCAGGGATTGCGGATCGACGCCCTGGTTCAGCAGTTCTTCGGGGAGCGGTTGCCCGAGCAGCAGGGCGCAGGCCAGTTGCGAGACGCCGGCGGCCGACTGGATGCCATAGCCGCCCTGGGCGGCAAGCCAGAAGAAACCTTCGCGGTCGTCGTCCCAGCCCACCACCAGATCGCCGTCGGCGACGAAGGAGCGCAGGCCGGCCCAACTGTGGCGCGGACGGCGGATGCTCAGGGAGGTGGCGTTCTCGATGTGATAGATGCCGGTGGCGATGTCCAGCTCCTCGGGCATCACGTCCTGGGGCGACACCGGGTCGGCGTTGGCCGGGGAGCCGAGCAACTGGCCGGCGTCGGGCTTGAAATAGAAGCTTTCGTCGATGCCGATCACCGCCGGCCAGCGGCTGAAGTCTTCATCCGGCGGGCCATCGAAGGTGAAGGCGCTGCGCCGGCAGGGTTGCAGGTCGATGGGTTGTACGCCGCAGAGCTGGGCAACTTCATCGACCCAGGCACCGGCGGCGTTCACCAGATTGCGTGCCTGCAGTTGCCGGCCGTCCTTGAGCTGGATGTTCCAGTGGCGGTCTTCGCGGCTGGCCTCGACGATTTCTGCGTCGCAGAGCAAGGTTCCGCCGACCTGGCGCATGCCCCGCAGGAACCCCTGGTGCAGGGCATGCACGTCCAGGTCCTGGGCGGCGGTTTCCAGCATCGCCCCGGCAACGGCGTCGGGGCGCAGGCAGGGCACCAGGGCCAGCGCCTGCTGGGCATCGATCAGACGCACGTTGGCAGAACGGGCGCGGGTGTCGTCGTAGGTCTGTTGCAGTTGTTCCAGCTGTTCATGGCGGGCGACGTACAGGCAGCCACGGGGTTCGAGCAGCGGATGTTCGCTGAAACCTTCCGGTGGCCGTTGGTAGAAGGCCCGGCTGGCGCGAGTCAGGGCCTGGATCTGCGGTGTACCGTAGGCCTCCATGAACATCGCCGCGGAGCGCCCGGTGGCGTGGTAGCCCGGCTGCGATTCGCGCTCCAGCACCAGTACGCGGGCCTGGCCGGCCAGGCGATAGGCCAGCGACGCGCCGGCGATACCGGCGCCGATGATGACGAAGTCGAAGCATTGGGTGTCGTGCATGGCGAACTACCTTCGTTGTCTTTGTTGGGTGTCGAGCACAATTCTCTCATAAGAGAAATCTAAGATATGAGAATTTTCTAGTCAACCGAAGATCATGGGGTAATATTTCGCGATTGGCCCCGGCTCCCGTCGTGGCAGCCCTTATTCGTCTGACAGAGAGCCTTCATGAGTGCCGACCGAGCCCAGCCCGCCTCGTGCTCCCCCGCCCATCCACTGACCGACCGGAGCCAGGTCGGCGCGCGTTTGCGCAGTATCCGCAAGGCCCAGAAGCTGACCCTCAAGCAACTCTCGGAACGCTCCGGGGTGGCGCTGTCGACCCTGTCGAAAATGGAACTGGCCCAGGTCTCGGTGAGCTACGAAAAACTCGCCGCTGCGGCCCGGGCCCTAGGCGTCGACATCGCCCAGCTGTTTGCCCCATCGGCCATGGCCAGCCGGGCAGTGCAACCCACGGTGGTCAGCACCACCATCGCCGACGCCCCGGGCTACAGCACCGGCAACTATGATTACCACCCCATGGCCGGCGATTTTCCCGGGCGCAACATGACGCCCATGTATGCGCGGATCTTTGCCCGTGAGGTGCAGCAGTTCGAGGATTACATCCGCCACCCCGGGCAGGAGTTCGCCCTGGTGCTGGCCGGGCGGGTGCGCATCCAGTTCGAAACGGGGGAAACCGTGAGCATCGGCCCGCAGGAAACCGCCTACTTCAACAGCAGCATCGGCCATATCTACCTGGCCGAAGGTGCGGAAGACGCCGAGGTGATGGTGGTGATGTCGGAGCGTTGAGCCTGGCAGCATGCTGGCCCAGGCCCGGGAGAGGCCTGGGGCGAGGCGTGGTGGATCAGCGGGCCAGGGACTCGTCGAGGAACTTCACCACGGTACCCATGCAGGCCATGCGCTCCTCGATGTGGGGCATGTGGCTGGAGGCTTCGAACAACGCCCAGCGAATGTCCGGGACATGATCCAGGAATGGCTTGACCACGGTGGGGGTGGCTTCGTCGTGGCGCCCGGAAATCAACAGGGTCGGCACCTTGATCTTGTGCAGCCCCGCAACGACGGACAGGTCTCGGGTGTTGCCGATGATGTGGAATTCATTGGGGCCGGTCATGGCGTGATAGACGGTCGGGTCGGCATCGACCTGGGCGAAGGTGCGCGCCACCTCTTCGGGCCAGGGCGAGATCCGGCACACATGGCGGTCGTAGAACACTCGCGTCGCGGCAATGTAGTCGGCGGATTGATAAGTCCCGGCCCGTTCATGCTCGAGCAGGGTCTGCTGCACACCTTCAGGCAGGAGTTGGCGCAGGCGGTTGGCCTCTTCGACCCAGGTGCGCATGTCTGCCGGGGGATTGGCGAGGATCAGCGAGCGCAGTCCCGAGGGTTGCCGGGCGGCATGCTCACTGGCCAGCATGCCTCCCCAGGATTGCCCCAGGAGTGCGTAGTTGTCGCTGATGCGCAGGTGATCCAGCAGGTTGTCCAACTCTTCAAGGAACAGCGGCATGTTCCAGAACGAGGAGTCCTTTTCCGGCAGGTGGGTCGAGTGGCCGTTGCCCAGTTGGTCGTAGTGGATCACCGGACGCCCGCTGCTGGCGATGTCGCTGAAGGCATCGAGGTAGTCGTGCGTGCAGCCTGGGCCGCCATGGATGATCACCAGCGGCGTGTAGCCGCTGTCCAGGTCGCCGGTGATGCGATACCAGGTCTGGTAGGGACCGAAAGGCGCAAAGCCTTCGCGTGTTGCGAGAAGTTCCATTTCCGTACCGCTCTCTGAAAAACCCTGTAACACACGATACCGGCGTCCGGTCCGCGGGATAACTAGAGAAACAGATAGGTTTTGCCCGGTTTCAGTTGTCGAGCAGCCGGTAATGCACGGCCCTGACCACGGCCTGGACCCGGTTCTTGGCCCCCAGTTTGTGCATCGCGGAGGTCAGGTGCAGGGTGATGGTGGCCAATGAGCGGTTCAGGCGGTTGGCGATCTCGGCGGCCGTCAGGCCGTCAGCCGCGAACCTCAGGCACTCGCGCTCGCGTTTGGTCAGGTGCACCGGGCACGCCCGGGCCTCCTTGGCCAGCAGGGGAAAGGCCGCTTCCTGCAGGGCGTGGGAAATCAGGGTGAAGTCGCTCAGCGCCTGGCGGGCATCTTGCAGCGGCGTTCCGCCGGAATCCGACCGCAGGCCGGTCAAGGTGGCAAGGCCGCCCCTGGGCAGGTGGATCGGCACGGTGATCCCGCAGGTCATCTGCGAAGCGTGCAGGTAGCTCACCACGGGAGCATGATCGCGGCCCATGAACGACTGCAGGACGGTGTCGTCCTCCGAACGGTAGGACCAGACAAAAGGCGAAGCTGTATTGAGCGACAGGTGCTGGACGGGATCGATCTGGTAGTAGCCGGCCTGGCACCAGAGTGCCTGCCAGTCATTGGGGGTATTGCGCAATCTGAGTACCGAAGGGGTCAGCAGGATCCCCTGGTGATCCACCGGCACCGGGCTGTAGTCATACACCAGGGCGTCGAACCCCAGCGCCTGGGCCATGCGCAATACGTTGTCCATCTGTTCGTCCAGGCTCCTGCCGGACACGAGACGGGCATTGAAATCAGACAGCTTGGTCTGCATCCATTCAGCTCCCTTGGCAATTTCAATCCTGAAATCGGGCCGGTAGAATGCCACGCCCGGACAAAGGACTGCTAGGCCAAACCTATAGGAAATACTAGGTTATGGACGTACGGCTTCCTCGGTAAGGTTGCGCCAAAAGGGCATTTAGCTGATGGAGAACAAGGATGTGGCGTGAAGTCGAGCCCGACCAGCGATACGAAGTGCAAGTCGATGGTCACACACTGGTGGCCTATGGCTTTGGCGAAGGCGATGAGGTGCTGTTGTGCCTGAACGGTGGCCCGGGCCTGCCCTGCGATTACTTGCGCGATAGCCACGGCTGGCTCAAGGAGCATGGACTGCGGGTCATAGCCTTCGACCAGCTCGGCACCGGTGCCTCGGACCGGCCCATCGACCCGGCCCTGTGGGATATCACCCGCTACGTGGCAGAAGTGGAAACCGTCCGCCAGACCCTGGACCTGGGCAAGGTCCACCTCCTGGGACACTCCTGGGGTGGCTGGCTGGGGATCGAATACGCCATCCATCACCCCCAGGCTCTCAAGACGCTGATCCTGGAGAACACCGCTGGCGACCTGCCGCACCTGTCTTCGGAGCTTGAGCGCCTGCGCAGTGCCCTGGGCAGCGAGACCGTGGCGATGATGCAGCGCCACGAGGCCATGGGCACCCTGGACCATCCTCAGTACCAGGCCGCTGTCACCCTGCTCAACTACCGCCATGTCTGTCGCCTGGACCAATGGCCGGCACCGGTGAACCGTTCCCTGGGCGACTGGAACATGGGGCCGTACGTCACCATGCAGGGCCCCAACGAGTTCCTCTATACCGGCAATCTCAAGGACTGGAGCCGCATCCAGGAGATGGCCAGTTTCGAGATGCCGGTGCTGATCACCACCGGCCAGCACGACGAGTTGACCCCGGCTTGCGCCATGCGCATGAAGATGGCGCTCAAGGATGCCCAGTTGCATGTATTCCCCAACAGCAGCCATATGCCGTTCTACGAAGAACCCCAGGCCTACTTCCCGGTGCTGCTGGACTTTCTGCGGCGTCATCGGAGCTAGTCGATGAACCTGGCGCGTTATCGCTTCATCCTGTCGCGCCCCTTGCAGCTGTTGCCGGTGCTGTTCGGTATCAGCCTGATCACTTTCGTGCTGGTGCGCTCGATTCCTGGTGATCCGGCTCGGGCGCTGCTGGGCTCGCGCAGTACCCCGGATGCGCTGATCAAGATCCGTGCGCAATACGGTCTCGATCAGCCGCTGTGGCTGCAGTATTTCTACTTTCTCAAGAACTTGCTCAAGGGCGACCTCGGCCAGTCGTTGCTGTACAAGGTCGATGCCCTCAAGCTGATTGCCAGCCGCATCGAGCCGACGCTGTTGCTGGTGTCCGGCAGTGTGTTGCTGGCGCTGCTGATCGCCATTCCCCTGGCCACGCTGGCGGCGCGCAACAAGGGCGGCTGGAGCGATCACCTGGTTCGCCTGTTCACCACGGCTGGCCTGGGCATGCCGGCTTTCTGGCTGGGGATCATGCTGATCCTGCTGTTGAGCGTGCAGTTGGGATGGTTCCCGGTCTCGGGGTATGGCCGCACGTGGCTAGACAAGCTGCATCACATGATCCTGCCGTGCCTGACCATCGCCCTGGCGCTGTCCGCGGTGCTGGTGCGCAACCTGCGGGCCAGCATGCTCATGGAGTTGCAGGCCGACCATGCCACTGCCGCGCGGGCCCGGGGATTGTCCGAGGCGGCGGTCTTTCGCCGGCATGTGTTGCCCAACTCGCTGGTGCCGGCGGTCAACCTGCTGGCGGTGAACATCGGTTGGCTGATCAGCGGCACGGTGGTCATCGAAAGCCTGTTCGCCATTCCCGGCATTGGCCAGTTGCTGGTGCGCGGCATCTTCACCCGCGACTACATGGTGGTGCAGGGAGTGGCCATGGTGCTGGCCTGCGCCACGGTGCTGGTCAACTTCCTCGCCGATGTGCTGACGGTAGCGATCGATCCCCGGGTGAACATGCGATGAGCGTCCAGGTCTCGATCCCCGCCAGGCGCCTGGGCCTGGGCTTGCGCAATGGCCAGCTGGCCACGGTGCTGGGCCTGGTCATCGTCGGTGGCTGGTTGCTGCTGGCGCTCTGCGCGCCCTGGGTCGCTCCCTTCGACCCGATCGCCCAGAACACCGACATCCGCCTGTTGGCGCCGAGCCTGGCGCATCCTTTCGGTACCGACAACTTCGGTCGCGACATCCTTTCCCGAGTGATCTGGGGCGCGCGCATCGACTTGCAGCTGGCGGTGATCGGTGTGTTGTTCCCGTTCCTCATCGGCACTTGCGTCGGCGCCTTGGCCGGTTACATCGGTGGGCGTTTCGATACGGTGTGCATGCGCTTGATCGATGTGATCCTGGCTTTCCCGTTCCTGGTGCTGATGCTGGCGATCATGGCCATCCTCGGACCGGGCCTGAGCAACTTCTACATCGCCATGGCCCTGGTGGGCTGGGTGTCCTATGCCCGGTTGATCCGCTCGCAGATCCTGGTGCTCAAGCAAAGCGACTTTGCCCTGGCAGCCAAGAGCCTGGGCTTTGGCCATGGACGCATTCTGTTTCGCCACTTGCTGCCCAACGCGATGTTCGGCTCGATCGTGTTTTCCATGTCCGATGCGGTGCTGGTGCTGCTCAACGGCGCGGCGGTCAGCTACCTCGGCCTCGGGGTGCAGCCGCCCACGGCCGAGTGGGGCACCATGGTCGCCGAAGGCCAGAGCTTCATCACCTCGGCCTGGTGGATCTGCACCTTCCCGGGGCTGGCGATCGTCACCCTGGCCATGGGTTTCAGCCTGCTGGCCGACGGTATCGCCGAGCACTTCGGGGGGCGACCATGAGCTCGCCGATCTTGCGAGTCGAAGACCTCAGCGTGATTGCCCATAACGAGGGGCGTGAGGTCACCCTGGTGGATCGCCTGTCGTTCGACCTGGCCGAAGGCGAAGTCCTCGGCCTGGTGGGGGAGAGCGGCTCGGGCAAGACCCTGGCCTGCCGGGCCCTGATGCGCCTGCTGCCCTCGGCGAACCTGCGAACCCAGGGCAAGGCGGTGCAACTGGCCGGCCAGGACCTGCTGCCACTGGATGAGGCCGGCATGCGTCGCGTGCGGGGCCGGCACCTGGGGATGATCTTCCAGAACCCCAGCAGCCACCTAGATCCGTTGATGCGGATCGGCGAGCAGATTGCCGAGGGCATTCGCCTGCACCAGGGTGCGTCCAGGCGCGAAGCACGGGCCAAGGCCGTCGACGTGTTGCGCCAGGTGGGCATTCCCGACCCGCAGCGGCGAGTCGACAGTTATCCCCACGAGTTTTCCGGTGGCATGCGTCAGCGGGCGATGATCGCCGTGGCCCTGGGCTGCAATCCCCGGGTGCTGATCGCCGACGAACCGACCACGGCCCTGGATGTCACCGTGCAGGCGCAAATCCTGCGTTTGCTTCTGGACCTGCGCGACCGGCATGGGCTGTCGATCATCATGATCACCCACGACCTGGGCGTCGTCGCCCAGACCTGCGATGCCATCGCGGTGATGTATGCCGGGCGGCTCTGTGAACACGGCAGCAAGCAGGTGCTACTGGCTCGACCACAACATCCCTACACGGCGGCGCTGATCGGTTGCCAGCCGACAACCGGGGTCGGTGAGGCCAGGCTGCGGACCATTGCTGGCCAGCCGCCGTTGCTCGATGCCCTGCCGACGGGCTGTCGCTTCAATCCCCGTTGCCTGCGGCCGGGCAGCCGATGTACCGAGTCGCTGCCGGATATGCAGGCCCAGGGCAATGGGCAGCGAGTGGCTTGCCATTACCCGTTGCTGGCGGGAAGTCTGTCATGACGTTGTTGCAAGTGAAGGACCTGCAGGTGCGCTTCGCTGCGCCTGGCGCCGGACCGTTCGGGATGAGCAGGCAATGGCTGACGGCGGTCAACGGCGTGTCGCTGAGCCTGGAGGCCGGGGAAGTGCTCGGCTTGGTAGGGGAGTCGGGCAGCGGCAAGAGCACCCTGGGACGCGCCATCCTGCGCCTGAATGATATCCACGCGGGCCAGGTGCTGTTCGATGGCGTGGACGTGACCCGGGGCCGCAAGGTCGACCTCCAGCGACTGCGCCACGAGACCGCGATGATCTTCCAGGACCCTTATGCCGCGCTCAACCCGCGCCTGAGCATCGGCCAGACCATTGCCGAAGTGCTGCGGGTGCAGGGGGCGGTCGCGGTGCCACTGATTCCGGCCCGGGTCGACGAGTTGCTGACCCTGGTCGGCTTGCGCCCGGAACTGGCCGGGCGCAAGCCGGGCGAGCTCAGTGGCGGCCAATGCCAGCGGGTGGGAATTGCCCGGGCCCTGGCTGTCGAGCCGCGCCTGATCGTCGCCGATGAGTGCGTGGCGGCGCTGGACGTGTCCATCCAGGGGCAGATCATCAACCTGCTGCTGGAGCTGCGCGAGCGCATGAACCTGGCGATCCTGTTCATCGCCCACGACCTGGCGATCGTCCAGCGCCTGTGCAGCCGGGTGGCGGTGATGTATCTCGGGCAGATTGTCGAGCAAGGGCCCACTGACGCCGTATTCGGCGCGCCCCGGCACCCTTATACCGCCGCGCTGATCCAGTCGATCCCGCATATCGATCCGAACCGCCCACTGGCGAGCGATCCCCTCCCGGGCGAACCGCCCAGCCCGCTGGACCTGCCAGGCGGTTGCGCCTTTCACCCACGCTGCCGACAGGCGCAGCCCGCTTGCGCTGAAACACCACCGCCCACTCGCCAGCTCGCTGGGCACAGCTACCGCTGTGTGCTTGTCGAGCCATTGCTGTGAACACGTTTATCAAAAAGGAGTTTGACCATGCGTTCGAAACACCTGCGATTGTTGACCGCCGCCACATTGACCCTCTGTTCGCTGGCCTCCGGTATCGCCCAGGCGGCCGGAGTGCTGACCATCGGTTGCCGTGAGGAAAGCACCACCTTCGACCCGATCAAGAGCGCGCAGAACCGCGACAGCTGGGTGTTCGCCAACGTCTACGACGTACTGGTGCGGGTCGACAATACTGGTACCAAGCTGCTGCCGGGCCTGGCACAAAGCTGGCAGGTGTCCGCCGACGGCCTGACCTACACCTTCAAGCTGCGTCCGGCCAAGTTCTCCGACGGCTCGCCGATCACCGCCGGCGATGCCGCGTTCAGCCTGCTGCGGATTCGTGACAACAAGGGCTCGCTGTGGAGCGATTCCTACAAGATCATCGACAAGGCCGAGGCCACCGATCCGCAGACCCTGGTGGTAACCCTCAAGGCACCGTCCGTGCCTTTCCTCGCGCAAATGGCCACGCCCAACGTCTCGATCCTGTCGCAGAAGGCCATGGAAAAACTCGGCGAGGAGGCTTACGCCCAGGAGCCCGTGGCCTCGGGTGCCTTCATCGTCAAGGAATGGCTGCGCGGCGAGCGCGTGGTGCTGGAGAAGAACCCGCACTTCTGGCAGGCCGACAAGGTCAGCCTGGACGGCGTGGAATGGATCTCCATCCCGGACGACAACACCCGCATGCTCAAGGTCCAGGCCGGCGAGCTGGACTCGGCGATCTTCGTGCCGTTCTCCCGGGTCGAGACCCTGAAGAAAGACCCGAACCTGGTGATCCACATGGATCCGTCCACTCGTGAAGACCATCTGTTGATCAACCACGATCACGGCCTGCTGGGCAAACCCGAAGTGCGCCAGGCCCTGGATATGGCGATCGACAAGAAATCCCTGGTCGACACCGTGACCTTCGGCCTGGGCCAGGTGGCCTACTCCTACATCCCCAAGGGCGCGCTGTATCACAACGCCAACAACCCGCAACGCCCCTATGACCCGGTCAAGGCCAAGCAACTGTTGAAGGATGCCGGTGCCTCGGGCCTGAAACTCAACTACGTGGTCAACGCCGGCAACGAGGCCGACGAGCAGATCGCCGTCCTGGTCCAGCAGCAGCTGGCCGCCGTGGGAGTGACCACCAGCCTGCAGAAAGTCGATCCGACCCAGAGCTGGCAGATGCTGGTGGACGGCGATTACGACCTGTCAGTGATGTACTGGACCAACGACATCCTCGACCCCGACCAGAAGAGCACCTTCGTCCTGGGGCACGACACCAACATGAACTACATGACCCGCTACAAGAACGACAAGGTCAAGGCCCTGGTAGCCGATGCCCGGGTAGAAGCCGACCCGGCCAAGCGCCAGCAGATGTACACCGAGCTGCAGGCCATCGCCAAGCAGGACACCCACTGGATCGACCTCTACTACAGCCCGTACATCAACATTTCGCGCAAGAATATCGAGCACTTCCAGCAGAGCCCGCTGGGCCGCCTGTCGCTGGAGGAAACGGTGAAGAACTGAGGGTGATGGAAGATGCGGGGAGAGCGTTCAGTGCTGTCCCTGCAGCGCTCGGACGAGCGGGCGGCAGTGCTTGCAGTCTGGCAGAACAGTGTACTCATTGTGGTGAAGCCAACCGCGGACCTGTCCATACCAAGGACATCCAGACCCAGCAAGGTAAGGAGCACAGCGTCAGCGCTAAGTGCAGGTCCGGAAGTAAGCATGCACTTGGTCGCGGACCTTCTCTAGGGTGGTGATGTCGAGCGCGTTCAATGTGCACGGGCCGTTGGCATTGCCGTCGAGCCGCTGTCAACATGGTGCTAGGGAGCCAATCCCGAGCACCGCCTGATACTTGGCTTTACGAAAAACGGAGCGTTTAGTAAGTATCAGTGATGGCGTTTAGATTGGTTAATCTGAACTAGAGCTATAATTTTATTAAACAATTCTATTTTCATTTCGGCTAAAAGCTTTAGTACCTGGTTGAGTAAAAATTACTTAAGTAACGCCGCCGTTTTGGTTGATGATTAGGAACTTCAGCACCGGTAGTCGGACGTCTTGGGTAAACTTTCGGACATTTAATATATTTTTTCACACGGATAACAAAAAATACTGCTGACTGAGAGAGTTAAAAGTTTCAAAAATCCCCACTCACCTTGGATCAACTTTTAGAAGGATGTCACGTAAACAATCTAAAGCCGGGTCAATGTCGAGCGTTTCGATGGAGCCGAATCCGAATAGCAGGCCTGCTCTGAAGGGCTCCTGATAAAAATAGCCCTCAATTGAGCAGAGGCCTACCTCTACCTTCCTGGATAACTCAATCAGCAGTTTGAGATCGATAGGGTTCTTGAACAAGGCTGCTATATGGAAGCCCGCGGTGGTGTGGATCGACTCCAGCCAAGGAGACAAATCACCATCGAGACGATTGCGAATGCGCACTCTGCGCCCGGCATAAACAGTGCGACATCGCCGGATGTGCTTCTGCAATCCCCTATCAGCCATAAACTTGGCCAAAGCCCATTGTGGCAGTAACGAAGTATGACAGTCAGTGAACTGTTTGGCCTTTATTACAGCCTCTAGAATCGCGGGTGGAGCAACGACGTAGCCCAAGCGTAGTTCTGGCAGCATTGTCTTGGAAAATGTTCCCACGAACGCGACTACCCCGTATTCATCCATGCTTTGTAGCGAGTCTGTTGGTAGTCCCTCGTACCTGAATTCGCTGTCATAGTCGTCTTCAATGATAACAGCGCCAAGTTCTCTAGCTCTATTGAGGAGGGCCCGTTTTCGATCTGGGCTCATCGGCATGCCTAGCGGAAACTGGTGCGCTGGAGTGACGTAGATAAGGCATGTTTGGTCTGGAATGAGGTCTACACGCATACCCTCCTTGTCGACTGGCACACCCACGACAGTTGCTCCCTGCGACGCGAACAACAATCTAGCCGGTGGGTAGCCGGGATCCTCCACAGCTACAATGCTGCCTTTGGTCAATACCACGCGAGATATCAAATCCAGTGCTTGCTGCGCCCCATTGCAAACAACCACATCATTATCTTGGCAAACGACTCCTCGGCAGAATGCTACATGCTGAGCGATAGCACTGCGCAAAGCAGGAATGCCTGCGATGCTACTGTAGAAACCTATCGATCGTTGCATCTGGCGCAACCCATATTGCACGCAACGACGCCATTCGTTTTGAGGGAATGGACTCTTGCTGGTCGCGCCGCCTATAAATTCACGGCGTAATGTGCCCTCCAAAGCTGGATCGGGAAGGGGAAAGTGGAGCGACTTCCAAAGATCTAGGGTATCGACGCATGCCAGCTCAGGAGTTTTCTGCTGGCGCGGGGAGCGCGGAGGACGAGCATTGACGTAGGTTCCCTTGCCAACCTTGCCTATCAGAAAATTTTCGTATGTTAGTTGTGCGTAAATATCGGAAATGGTTTTGCGTGAGATGCCTAGCTGTTCTGTGAGCAACCTAGTTGGTGGCAGCTGCATACCTGCTGCCAATCGGCCGCTTTCGATCGCTCCACGCAGTTGTTTATACAACTGACCAGCCAGATCTTTACGCCCATTGATGACAACATGTAGTTCCATACTGCTAGGCCCCTCGTAGAGTGTTGTTCAAAACAGCATGACGTTAGAAGGCACTGAAGGCTAGGGGGGAGAAAATGGTAAGGCCTTTTTTCTCTGTATTGGTCTGGTTGAATTTTCGCAGATTTACCAATCTGCAATGGCTAGTTGGGAAGTTGGAGCCTTGAAATCTGAGAGGTTAAAGTTTTAACTGATACTTGCCTTGTGCCGAGCAAGCGATTTTTTCGAATTGGTAGCAATGCTTTCGATACTCAAGCAGCCTGTTTCTTGATGTGTTTACAGGTGGAGTGAATGAGAGATTGACGGTGACATTACATGCGTTTTCTTCTTGAGCCTAACCGTTTGGTGGGGCTTTTCTGGTCAAGGTTCCTTGATGGTTCTCATCTGCTGAGACCGACGCCTTGCCGGGGAGTCAGTTAATAAAGTGCTTGTTCTTGTTCTGGGAATTTTTTTCGAGAACCTGGCTGTTTAAGGAAGTAGTGAAAATATTATTAGATCTATAAAGTGCTTGGCGCTCGCCTATAAGTAATAGGCTCTCGTCAGTGTAGAGTCAGAAATAAGAAAGCAGTCCTTAATGCGGCGTAAGGACTGCTAGCCCCCCCCTACTTACAGTGGCGCAGTTGTCGTCGAGCAGTCGACTTTTGTGTTTTCTTTATCTTCGCTCTTGGTGGTTATTTGAGTGTCGTTCTTGGATTTAGCTTGTGCTGCCATAGCTTCTTGAACACGAGCTTCATTTTTTTCCTGCAATCTGTCGGCGCCGCCCTCAGCGAAGGCCTGAGAGCTAAGTGCCGGCAAGAAAAAAGTAATTGCAATAATAAGATTTTTCATGAAGGTATGTTCCAAATAGTGTCACGGTGCGTGACTTGAATTTTCAAGTTATTTGAAAGGCTGCACTCGAAAAACGTCCAATTCGGAAAAAAACAAGATGGCCAATTTTTGGGTAATTAAGCAGATGACCGATTTTGGTATATGAATTTTATAAGAAATTGGATGTTCCTATCTGCTGCCCGGGAATCTACCTTTGTGGAGTGAATCTATTCGCTGGCTGATGACGTTATCACTGCTCAGTAGTTGCATTAAGCTTAATAAACGAGATCTAACGTGAAGACCTCAACGCCAATGGCTAAAAAAAGTAAAACAGCACTTGCTGTCAGTGTGTTGATCGTACTGGGCGTGGGTACCTACCAAATGCAACGCCCAGTCGCCGCTCCAGCGGCCCAACCTGCAGTCACGGCGATACCTGTGGGCGTTGCAGAAGTCGTTGAAAAATTGATGGTCGAGTGGAGGGACTTTTCTGGCCGGGTAGAAGCGGTTGAACATGTCCAGATTCGCCCACGAGTCAACGGCACTATCGATGTTGTGCATTTCCAGGAAGGGCAGGTGGTCACCAAAGGAACTCCACTGTTCACAATTGACCCGCGGCCTTATCAAGCTGCTTTTGCTAAAGCCGAAGCGACTCGCGAAAGTGCCAAGGTGCGCTTCAATCTAGCCAAAACTGAATTGGCTCGTTCAAGTAAATTGATTGTTGAGCGAGCAGTTTCCCAGCGCGAGCAGGATCAACGCGCAAATGATGTACTTGAGACTCAAGCGGCCCTTAGCGCTGCACAAGCAGACGTATTGACGGCGCAACTCAATCTGCAATACACGACTATTACAGCGCCGATAACCGGCCGGGTTTCTCGTGTCGAGTTCACTGTAGGCAACTTGGTAAGCACTGGACCGGATGCTCCAGTCCTCACCAGCATCGTCTCTGTATCTCCGGTTTACGTGAACTTTGAGCTTGATGAGGCGAGCTATATTCGCTTCGTTCGCAAGGGCGCAAAGGGTAACACTGGAGTCAGCAATCTGCCGGTATTCATGGGTGTAGCGAATGAGAGCGATTACCCCTATAGCGGCCGCATAAAATCCCTGGACAACCAACTCGATCGTCAGTCCGGAACGCTTAGGGTGCGTGCAGTGTTCGACAATTCGAACGACGAACTCACGCCTGGAATGTATGCCCGCATTCGCACGGGTGACTCCGCTCCGCAGCCCACGATGCTCATACGTGATCAGGCGGTAGGTACGGACCAATCCAGGAAGTACGTTTTTGTCGTCACTTCGGAGAACAAGGTGGTCTACCGCGAGGTGATTCTTGGCCCAGTGATTGATGGTTGGCGTGTAGTGCGTTCCGGGCTCTCAAAAGGTGAGCGTATCGTCGTAGAAGGGCTGCAAAAAATCCGCCCCAATGATCTTGTTGATCCGCAGCCTGCCGTCAACGCAGTTGCAGTAGGTGCCTAAAATCAACCTGGAAGATCCTGATCTTCGGTCAGTAAGGCTCACATGAACATCTCGCGCTTTTTCATTGATCGGCCAATTTTCGCTGGAGTGCTTTCTGCGATTATCTTCATTGCAGGCTTGATTGCAGTTTTCAACTTGCCCCTGTCTGAGTATCCAGATGTCGCTCCACCGTCCGTAGTGGTTAAAGCTCAGTATCCTGGCGCGCACCCACAGACAATCGCAGAGACCGTAGCAACGCCTATTGAGGAACAAATCAATGGTGTGGAAGGGATGCTGTACATGAACTCCCAAGCCACACCGGACGGGCAACTAACCCTGACCGTAACCTTCAAGCTCGGTACCAATCCTGACCTTGCCCAACAGGTGGTGCAGAACCGTGTTAGTCAGGCATTGCCACGTCTGCCCGAGGCTGTGCAGCGGCTTGGGGTCACTACCCTGAAGAGCTCGCCTGACCTCACGATGGTGGTGCATTTGCGGTCGCCAAACGAACGTTATGACATGCAGTACCTTCGCAATTACTCCCTGATCAACATCAAGGACCAACTCGCACGTATTCCAGGCGTGGGCCAGGTTCAGGTTGGGGGGGCGGGCGATTATGCGATGCGTATTTGGCTTGATCCGCGCAAGCTGGCGGCTCGTAATCTGGCAGCAGGTGATGTGGTGCGGGCGTTACGTGAGCAGAATGTCAACGCAGCCGCAGGGGTGATCGGCGCATCTCCTTCAGCTCCTGGGGTCGACTATCAGATTTCGGTGAACGCTCGTGGCCGCCTAACAACAGAGGACGAGTTCCGGGACGTGATTGTTCGCACTTCAGTTGACGGTCGTGTCACGCGTCTTCGTGATATTGCCCGCGTAGAACTGGCGGCTGGCGAGGATGTTCTACGCACATTGGTGGATAACAAAGAGGCGAACGCCATCTTCATTTTTCAACTGCCTGGTTCCAATGCACTGCAGATTTCTGACAATGTGCGCAAGACCATGGCGGAACTGAAAAAGGACATGCCTGAAGGCGTGGACTATCAGGTTATCTACGACCCAACGCAGTTCGTGCGCTCTTCGATTGATGCGGTGGTTCATACGCTGATTGAGGCTATCGTCCTGGTCGTCCTGGTGGTCATCATCTTCCTCCAGACATGGCGTGCATCCATTATTCCACTGCTGGCTGTGCCTGTATCGGTGGTCGGCACATTCGCCATCATGTTGATGATGGGGTTTTCAATCAACGCTTTGAGCCTGTTCGGGCTTGTATTGGCAATCGGAGTGGTGGTCGACGATGCGATTGTAGTCGTTGAGAATGTCGAGCGTAATATTGGGCTAGGCCTGTCGGCCCGTGAGGCGACATATCAGGCCATGCGTGAAGTATCGGGGCCAATTGTCGCGATCGCGCTGACTCTCTGTGCGGTCTTCGTGCCATTGGCATTCGTCAGTGGGCTTAGCGGACAGTTCTTCAAGCAGTTCGCCTTGACTATTGCCATCTCGACAGTGATCTCTGCGTTCAACTCGTTGACCTTGTCCCCTGCTTTGGCTGCGATGTTGCTCAAGGGGCACGACGTACCAAAGGATGCGTTTCAAAAAGCATTCGACAAGGTTTTCGGCGGTTTCTTCAAGCACTTCAATCGACTGTTTGACCGAGCTTCTGATAACTATGGGACAGGTGTTTCACATGTCCTCAAGCGCAAGTCACTATCGTTGCTGGTTTATGGAACACTGGTCCTCGCTGCCGTATTTATCTTCAATAGAGTACCTGCAGGTTTTGTGCCGCCCCAAGACAAGCAGTATTTGCTGGGCTTTGTTCAACTGCCAGACGCCGCATCCTTGGATCGGACTGAGGCAGTGTTGCGTGAAATGACCGCCATTGCGTTGGCGGAGCCAGGCGTACATGCGGTTACTGGTTATGCAGGGTGGTCTATTAACGGTTTCGTTAGCAGTCCTAATTCCGGTGTTGCTTTTTTTTTGCTCAAAGACTTCGCCGAGCGTGAGGGGCCAGGCATGACGGGCAACGAAATTGCTGCTCGACTCAATGCTAAGTTCGAGAAGATCAAAGGCGCCTACACCGCTGTATTCCCTCCTCCACCGGTGTCAGGCATGGGGAGCGTGGGTGGCTTCAAGTTGCAACTTCAGGATCGTGCAGCACTCGGCACACCTGCATTGAATGATGCGTTGCAAACATTCATGGTGCAGGCCAAACGAGCACCTGAACTTAATGGGATGTTCTCCAGCTTTCAAATGAACGTACCGCAACTTTACGCCGATGTTGACCGGACACGTGCTCAACAGTTGGGTCTTTCAATCCCGTCGGTATTCGAAACACTACAAATCTACCTGGGCTCCATTTATGTCAATGACTTCAACAAGTTCGGACGTACTTTCCAGGTTAAAGTACAGGCTGACGCCGAGTTTCGGGGACACGCGGAAGATATCGGTTTGTTCAAGGCTCGTAATGACAAAGGTGACATGGTTCCGCTGGCATCGGTGCTGCAAATGACCCAGACCTATGGGCCCGATCAAGCGGCGCGCTACAACGGCTTTCCGTCGGCAGATATCAGCGGGGGACCGGCTTCAGGCTACAGCAGCGGTCAGGCACTAGAGGCAGTTGAACGCATTGCCGCCGAGACTCTACCTCGTGGCATAGGCTACGAATGGACCGAGTTGACCTACCAGAACAAGATAGCGGGCAACACGCTGTTTATCATCTTGCCGCTGTCGATGTTGTTGGTGTTCTTCGTGCTCGCCGCTCAGTACGAAAGTCTGACGCTGCCAATCGCTGTTCTGCTGATTGTTCCAATGGGCATCCTTTCTGCAATCACAGGCGTGTGGTTGACCGGCGGAGACAATAATCTGTTTACCCAGATCAGCTTTGTGGTGCTCGTGGGGCTGGCTTGCAAGAACGCGATATTGATCGTCGAGTTCGCACACGAACTGGAGCATCAAGGCCGCTCGATTCGTCAGGCTGCAATTGAGGCTGCGCGCCTTCGCCTGCGTCCGATTCTGATGACCTCCCTCGCCTTTGTCGCGGGTGTTGTACCGCTAATTACCTCTAGTGGTGCCGGTGCGGAAATGCGTCAAGCCATGGGGGTCGCAGTGTTCACCGGGATGATTGGTGTAACGTTCTTTGGCTTATTCTTGACCCCAGTGTTCTATGTGTTGTTGCGCCATCTGTCGGTACGTTTCTCACGTTCGGCCAAAGTGCCGCCAAGCAACACCGTCCACAATGCTAGTGCTCATCCACTGAACCAGGAGGTTTGAACCATGAAATATGGCACATTCCCAACTAGCCTCTTGAGTCCAGGCGTTCTGCTGATGCCTTTGAAAGTGCTTCACCTGGAGGCTGGAACATATCTGCGGTGCGCAGGCAGCTCAAGGTGGGTTGCATGAGTAGATGCAAAAGCTACTCCGGACACCGCTTTGGTATCCCGAAGGTTGCAGCAGGTGGAGTGGGGTATTGCCAGGGATATCAAAGCGTAAGAAAAGCCACAATTCTCCACCGGCCCGGACGGCTCTGAGCCCCCACATTCACTGAATTCCAGGCACAAAAAAAGACGTCCATGGACGTCTTTTTCTGTTTGTTTGGTGGAGCCGGGGGGATTTGAACCCCCGTCCGCCAGTACTCCGCTGTCGGTCCTACATGCTTAGCCGTGTCTATTGAGTTAACCCTCAGCGACCCGACGGGCAGGGTGCTTTGGGCGAGTTGTGTAAGTTTTAGCCGCTTCGTCCACAACGTACTGCACGGCGATTCTGTTCTATATGACAATCATTTTGGGTTTACAGACATCCCCTGATGATTGCTGGACCCGAAGGTACCAGGGGGGAAGTGCTAAGGCTGCTTACGCAGCGAGAGCGTAATCCCCGTAGGTTTCGTCATTGGCAACTATAGGAAGTTGCAACAGTGGATTTACGAGTTCTGTTACCAACTCGGCATGCACCTAAAGTTTTGCAACCGGCGTCGAATCCAAAACGGCCCCGAGCCTGTTGTGCATTACCAACAGGTGGGCGGAGTTTACGCTAACCGAGGCCAGAAGGCCAACCCGAAGGTTGGCCCAATGTATCGGCCTACTGATCGCCCTTGGTGTTGTTCTGCAATTGCTGGATGGCCTGGGTGGTCAGCGAGATGCAGTTCTTGGTGCCTTGCTCGGTGCCCTTGGCGTGTTCGGCGGTGGCTTGTTGCACCTTGGCATCGATGTCGCTGCTCAGGTCCGAGCTCATGGCTTCGGTACTGACCTTGGCATCCTTGATTTTTTGCAGGTTGATCTGGCACAGGTCCTCTTGCCCGGCAGCGAATACCGGTGAGGCCAACATGGCAGCGGTGATGAACAGTCCAGCCAGTGCAGAGCGCTTCATGATCGTCTCCTTGAATCACAGGGGGAGGCCTGCTTTTGCTGCGGGCCTGGAAGATGGACTGCGAGGGAGCGCCAGGGTTCGTTTTTTGCGCGGGGAAAAGCCCCGGCGCCCGTCTCAGGGCGCCCAGATATCAGCCAGCCTTGGCCCGGGTGACACGGTCCACCAGGTAGACCAGCCCGTGGTAGTCGATCCCGCCATGCTGGCTGAGGCCGATTTCACAGGTGCGGCTGGTGGAGATGCCTTCGCTGCAATACTGCACTGCGTCCTTGAGGCTGCGCAGGGAGTGAGCATTGAGTTCCGGGGTGGTGAAGCCCTTGTCGCCGGCGAAACCACAGCAGTGGATGCCTTCGGGGATCACCACGTTATTGCTGCAACGCCGGGCCAGTTCGATCAGCGCCTGGCTCTCGCCCAGGTGCTGGGTGCTGCAAGTGACGTGCACGGCGATCGGTGCTTCCTGCGGGGTGAACTCCAGGCGCTCCAGAAGGTGGGTGCGGATGAAACGTACCGGGTCGTAGAGGTCCAGGCGCACGTCGCCCAGGTCCTGTACCAGGCGCAAGGTGCAGGGGCTGGTGTCGCAGTAGATCGGGTCGAGGCCGCCACGGCTGGCGTGGAGCAGGGCGCCGATCAGTTCCTGGCGTTTGTCCTCGGCTTGGGTGGCATAACCCTTGGAGGCGAACGGCTGGCCACAGCAGAGGTTGTCCAGATTGTCCGGCAGCACCACCTGGTAGCCGGCTTTTTCCAGCAGGCCACGGGTTTTTTCGTACAGCGATGTTTGTTCCTTGTCCCCTGCGGCCGGTCCCATGACTCGTGATACACAGGCTGCCAGATACACCACCCGCGGACGCGAATCGCTCACTGCAGGGCTGAAGCGAATGGCCTTTTCCGGTTGCGGCATGGCGTTGTTCCACTGCGGCACCTGGCCCTTGGACAAGCGGGTCAGGGTTGCCGACAGCTTGCCCAGGCGCGGTGCCCCCAGGAGCATGCGCGCACCGTTGGCCACGTGCAGGGTGAAGCGAGCGCCCTGCAAGGTGGTGGCGAAGTGCGAGCCGAGCCAATCGGCGGTGCCGTTATGGGTGGCGTGTTCACTGCGCAGTTTCTTCACCAGCTCGCCGGTGTTGATGCCCACCGGGCAGCGTTGGGCGCACAGGCCGGTGGCGGCGCAGGTGTCGATGCCCTGGTACTGATAGGCCGTTTCCAGCTCAGAGGTGTCGATGCCGGCGCGTTTGCGCGCCTGGATATCACGCCAGATGACGATGCGCTGGCGCGGGCTCAGGGTCAGCCCCTTGGACGGGCACACCGGTTCGCAGAAACCGCACTCGATGCACTTGTCCACAATCTCGTCGGCCGCCGGCAGCGGCTTGAGATTTTTCAGATGGATCTGCGGGTCTTCGCTGAGCACCACGTCCGGGTTGAGGATGCCATTGGGGTCCAGCAGGCGCTTGAGCTGCCACATCAGTTGGTAGGCATCGCTGCCCCACTCCAGCTCGACGAAGGGCGCCATGTTGCGCCCTGTGCCGTGCTCGGCCTTAAGCGAGCCGCCGAACTCCACCGCCACCAGTTGCGCCACATCGTCCATGAACGCCTGGTAGCGGTTCACTTCGTCGCTGCTGTTGAAGCCTTGGGTGAAGACGAAATGCAGGTTGCCCTCCAGCGCATGGCCGAACAGGATCGCTTCGTCGTAATGGTGCTTGTCGAACAGCTCGATCAGGCGATTGACGCCGATGGCCAGCTGTTCCACAGGGAAGGTCACGTCTTCGATGATCACCGTGGTGCCGGTCTTGCGCACCGCGCCCACCGCCGGGAAAGTGTCCTTGCGGATCGCCCAGAGCTTGGCGTTTTCCCGTGGGTCTTCGCTGAAGTCCACCTGTTTTTCCACCGCGAAGGCAGCCAGGGACTCCATGATTTGCGCCAGTTGCTCGTGCAGCAGTGATGAGGACGCGGCGCGGGACTCGATCAGCAGCGCGCAGGCATTGGCCGAGAGCTGCTGGACGAAGGCCGGCATGCCGGGCTTGTCCTGCACCGAGCGCAGGCTGCGGCGGTCCAGCAGCTCCACCGCCGATACCGGCTGGCTCTTGAGTACGGTCACCGCGTTGCAGCAAGTGTCCACATCGGGAAAGACGATCAGCGCCGAGGCCTTGTTCGGGTGGTCGATCACCGTGTCGTAGGTCACTGCGCTGATAAAGCCCAGGGTGCCTTCGGAGCCCACCAACAGATGGCTGAGGATCTCCAGCGGTTCGTCGAAATCCACCAGGGCGTTGAGGGACAGGCCGGTGGTGTTCTTCAGGCGGTATTTGTGACGGATCTTTGCTGCCAGCTCGCTGTTGGCTCGGGTCGCGCGGCCCAGTTCGGCCAGGCGTTCCAGCAATGGGCCATGGCTGGCACGAAAGGCGGCGACGCTGGCGGCATCCTCGGTGTCCAGGCGGGTGCCATCGGCCAGTACCAGGCGGATGCCGGCCAGGGTGTGATAGGTGTTCTGGGCGGTGCCGCAGCACATGCCGCTGGCATTGTTGGCGACGATGCCGCCGATCTTGCAGGCGTTGATCGAGGCCGGGTCGGGGCCGATCTTGCGCCCGAAAGGTGCCAGCCAGGCGTTGGCCTGGGCGCCGATCACCCCAGGCTGCAGGCGGATCTGCGTTCCTTCGTGGCGAATCTCCCTACCATTCCAGTTATCCCCCAGAACGATCAGTACCGAATCACTGATGGCTTGCCCGGAAAGGCTGGTGCCCGCCGCGCGAAAGGTCACTGGTACTCGGTCGCGCTGGGCCAGCTGGAGCAGGGTGACGACTTCGTCTTCGGATTCGACGCGGATCACCAGTTGCGGGATCAGCCGGTAGAAGCTGGCATCGGTACCGAAGGCCAGGGTCGAGAGCGGATCGTCGAAGCGCCGCTCCTGGGGAATCAGTTGCTGGGCGTCACGCAGAAAAGCGGCCGGTAGGCTCATTGGTCCTCCAGGATCAGCACCACCAGGTCTTTCGGGCCGTGGGCGCCGTAAGCCAGGACTTGCTCGATATCAGCGGTTTTCGATGGGCCGGACACCAGCAATGCATTGGTCGGCATGCCGGCGGCCCAGTTCATCTGTTGCTGCACCTGATAGAAGTTGTCGTGGATCTCGCTGGCCTTGAGCAGGGCGAAATGCACCGGCGGCACCAGGCTCATCAGCCGCGGCTCTTCCCGGGTTGGCCAGAGGATCAGGCTGCCGGTGGCGGCGATGGCCCCCAGGGTACTGGTGAGGCTGGCCGGGGTGTCGTTGAACAGCTCGGCTTTCCACTCTTCCACCGGCCGGTCATAGGCCTTGAGTTCAGGCAGCTCGGGATGCTCGCTCCAGTGCTGCGTCACTTGCTGGCCATAGGCTGTGCCCGGGGCGATCAGCAGGCTGCGCAACTGGCGCTCCTGCAGCAGCCGAGCCAGCAGTTCTGGCCAACCGGCCGCGCTGCTCAGGTGAATTTCGGTGTGCACCGCTTCCATTTGTTTACGCAACTGCGGGATGCGTTGTTCGGCGGTATAGGTGTAAGGCTCGGTGACCAGCGCCTCGTCGAAGTTATCCACAATCGGTGTGGTGCCGGTCAGGCTGTTGCGCAGCTTGGCGAGGATGTTGTGCTTGGCGCTCATCAGCGGTCTCCCTGCTTGGCCAGGTGCTCACGGGCCAGGTCATGCAGCGACCGGGCGGCGGGTTTTGGCGCACTGTGGTTCTGCGTCCAGGGGCCGACGTTGCTCGGGGCCAGTGCCCGCAGCCGTGTGGCGGCGAGGGTGAACAGGCGATACAGGGTCGGCGAGCTGTTGAGGCGGGCCCAGGCGTTCCAGATGAAACGTTCCTTGCGCGAGTACTTGCTGCCCTGGCCGCGCATCACTTGATGAGGGCTGTCCGGCGCCTTGACGTTCTCTTCGCGCAGGCGCCGCAGCAGCGCCGGGATCGGGATCTTCACTGGGCAGACTTCACCACAAGCGCCGCATAGCGACGAAGCGCTGGGGTGGTCCGGGACCTTGGCCAGGCCCACCATGTGCGGGGTGATGATCTTGCCGATCGGCCCCGGGTAGACCTCGCCGTAGGCATGGCCGCCGATTCGGGTGTACACCGGGCAGTGGTTCATGCAGGCGCCGCAGCGGATGCAGTTCAGGGTCTGGCGCAGTTCGCTGTCGGCAAACGCCTGGCTGCGGCCGTTGTCCAGCAGCACCAGGTGTACTTCCTGGGGGCCGTCCAGCTCATGCTCTTTGCGCGGGCCGGAGATCATGTTGACGTAGGTGGTGATGGGCTGGCCCAGGGCCGAACGGGTCAGCAGCGACAGGAGTGGTACTACGTCGCGCAGGTTCTCGACGACTTTCTCGATCCCGGTGACGGCGATGTGCACCGGCGGCACGGTGGTGGACATGCGGCCGTTGCCTTCGTTTTCCACCAGCAGCAGGGTGCCGGTCTCGGCCACGGCGAAGTTGACGCCGGAAACGCCGATATCGGCTTCGAAGAATTTCTGCCGCAGGACCCTGCGACCGATCTGAATGAGTTGGTCAACGTCCTTGGTGTACTCCACGTCGAGTTTGTCGTGGAACAAGGACGCGACCTGACCGGCATTCTTGTGGATCGCCGGCATAATGATGTGTGAAGGCTTCTCGTGGTCGAGCTGGACGATGAACTCGCCCATGTCCGACTCAAGGCATTCAATGCCTTGTTCAGCGAGGACATGGTTCATTTCCATCTCTTCGCTGACCATCGATTTGCCCTTGATCACTTGCCGTGCCTCGTGAGCACGGATGATCGAAAGAACGATGCCATTGGCCTCGTCCACCGTTTCCGCCCAGTGCACTGTCACACCGTTGCGGGTCAGGTTCTGTTCCAGGCGCTCGAGCAGCTCGGGCAGCTTGGACAGCGCCCGGGCGCGAATCGCATTGCCCAGGGCGCGCAGGTGTTCTCTTTCGTGGGCATCGCTGAACGAGGCCGCACGCTTGGCCATGAGGGAATCCATGGCACTGCGAAAGTTGTTTCGCAGTTGTTGGTCACCCAGGGCCTGGTGGGCCCGGGTACGAAAATCGTCCGCCAGCGTCGTGGTCGGAATCAGCTCTGGAGTGCTCATCGGGCACCTCCAGTGCGTTGCCAGAGGAAGCTCGCCAGGTGCTGGCCGCGCAACGCCTCTTGCTGTTTTTCCAGGGCGCCGTTGATGTTCATCAGGCAGCCGCAGTCGGCACTCAGTACCTGATGGGCGCCGGAGTCTTTCAGCGCACGGGTCTTGTCCGCGACCATGGCGCCGGAGATGTCCGGCATTCGGACGCTGAAAGTCCCGCCAAAGCCACAGCATTCGCTTTCGTGGCTGTGTTCTACCCGTTCCACGTTGCTCAGCTGTGACAGCAACTCACGGCCATGCAGGTGGGTGTTCATTTCCCGGCGTGCCGAGCAGGAGGTGTGCAGCGCCACCTTGACCGGTGCGCCGCTGTCCTTGAGCTGCACCTTGCACACATGCAGGAGGAACTCGGCCAGCTCGTAGGTACGGGCGGCCAGGGCCTGCACCTGTTTCAGTGTTTCGGGCTCGTCCTTGAACAAGTCCGCATAGTGCTCGCGCAGCATGCCTGCGCAGGAGCCCGAGGGCACCACCACCGGATAGTCGCCGGCAAACAGCGCCAATTGCGAGCGGGCCACGATGCGTGCCTGCTCGGTGTAACCCGAAGTGTAGGCCGGTTGTCCGCAGCAGCTTTGCCCCTGTGGGTATTCCACGCGAATGCCTTCGCGCTCCAGCAGGTGAATCGCGTCCATCCCGGCTTCGGGATAGAACAGGTCGACCACGCAGGTGCCGAACAGGTAGACCCGCGCCGGCTTGGTGCTGGGGTACTGCCGGGGTTCGGCCAGCGGTGGCGCGACACGGGTCGCGTTGGGCACGGCGTTGTAGAAAAGCTCGCTCATCAGGCGTGTCTCCGGGTGGTCCCGGTTATTCGTCTGGCGCGGCGACTGAAAGATAAACCAGCAAGCTTTCAGCAGCCTTGCAGACCGGGTCGTGAATGGCTGGTGCCGCAAGTCCTTGCGGCACCATGGGTGTTGCCTAGTGCACCAGCATGCCGGTGAACCAGTAGGCCTGGGCCAGGGTGATCAGACCGACGATAGTGGCAAAGAACAGACTGTGCTTGAGGGTAAAGCGGAACAGGTCGGATTCCTTGCCCACCAGGCCGGTGGCGGCGCAGGCCACGGCGATCGATTGTGGCGAAATCATCTTGCCGGTCACGCCACCGCTGGTGTTGGCCGCGACCAGCAAGGTGTCATTGACCCCGATCTGGTGCGCGGTGGTGGCCTGCAGCGAGCTGAACAGGGCGTTGGACGAGGTATCGGAACCGGTGAGGAACACTCCGAGCCAGCCCAGGAACGGCGAGAAGAACGGGAACGCTGCACCGGTGGCCGCCAGTACCAGAGCCATGGTCGAGGACATGCCCGAGTAGTTGGTGACGAAGGCGAATGCCAGCACCATGCCGATGGACAGGATCGGCCAGCGCAGCTCGTAGAAGGTTTCCTTTAAAGTGGTCAGACCAGTTTTCAGATTGATCTTCAGTACCAGCATGGACAGCAGCGCCGAGAAGAAGATCGCCGTGCCGGTGGCCGAGATCGGGTCGAACTTGAAGACCGCCGGGATGGCGGTCGGCGCGGTGACGATCGGGGCCACCTTGACCACCATCTGGTCCAGGTGCGGGATGGCGAAGTTGAACACCCAGGCGTACATCGAACCGCCGGCTGCGAACATCGCCTTGAACGGCTTGAGGGTCCAGATGGTGACCAGCACGGTGAGGATCAGGAACGGCGACCAGGCCTTGAAGATCTGGCCCAGGCTGTAGGGGGAGGCCTGGCTGGTACGCGGCTGGCCAAAGCCGCCGGCACTGGCGGTGATGGCGATGTCGGCGCTGACGCCGGGGATTCTTGCGTCGGCGCTGCGCTTGGGTTGCCAAATCTTCAGGAACAGGGTCAGGGAGACCAGGCTGGCCAGGGCCGAAGTGATGTCCGGCAGCTCGGGACCGATGAAGTTCGAGGTGAAGTACTGGGTGACGGCAAAGCTCAAGCCGGCCACCAGCGCTGCTGGCCAGGTTTCCTTGACCCCGCGCAGGCCGTCCATCATGAAAACCAGCCAGAAGGGGACGAACAGCGATAGCAATGGCAGTTGGCGACCGGTCATGGCGCCGATCTTGAAGGCGTCGATGCCGGTCACCTGGCCGGCGACGATGATCGGGATGCCCAGGGCGCCAAAGGCCACGGGCGCGGTGTTGGCGATCAGGCACAGGCCGGCGGCATACAGCGGGTTGAAGCCCAGGCCCACCAGCAGGGCGGCAGTGATCGCCACCGGGGCGCCGAAACCTGCCGCCCCTTCGAGGAAGGCGCCGAAGCAGAAGCCGATCAGCAGTACCTGCAGGCGCTGGTCGTCGGTGATCGACAGCACCGAGCTGCGGATGATTTCAAACTGGCCGCTCTTCACGGTCAGCTTGTAGAGGAAAACGGCGGCGACAATGATCCAGGCGATGGGCCACAGACCGTAGGCAAATCCATAGCCAGCGGCAGCGAGGGCCATGTCGGCGGGCATCTGGAAGGCGAAGATCGCCACCAGGATCGACAAGGCCAGGGTGATACTTCCGGCGACGTGTCCCTTGAGGCGGAATACGGCCAGGGCCAGGAAGAAGAACACGATCGGGATGACGGCGGCGAGGGCGGACAGGCCGAGGCTGCCAAGCGGGCTATAGAGCTGTTGCCAGGTTTGCATAGTGGGGTGGCCCCTAATTGTTGTTGGTCAGGCACTGTTAGCGTTCTTGGTTAATTGGTAAGACCAATTTACAATCGCTGTCGGCTAGGGTAAAAGCGTTGGGCTCGGTGTGTCAATTTGCCGCCCTAAAACTTTTGTCGCAGGTGAGTGCAGCGAGGCATCTGATCGCTGGAAATGACCGCCTTCTGCCAGGTGTTGGCGCGACGCGAATAGGCCAGAATAGAGCCCCTCCGACGATGGGTTGGGAGGGTGGGGAGTGAGTGATGAGCTTTGACCAGATACGCCAGCGCCGTTTGTCCGACGATATTGTCGAGCGCCTGGAAGCGATGATTCTCGAAGGCACCTTGACGGCAGGAGAGCGGTTGCCAGCCGAGCGCGCGCTGGCCGAGCAGTTCGGGGTTTCGCGGCCTTCGCTGCGCGAGGCGATCCAGAAACTGACCGCCAAGGGGTTGCTGATCAGTCGTCAGGGCGGTGGCAATTATGTGGTGCAAGGCGTGGGCTCGACGTTCAGCGATCCACTGCTGCACCTCCTGGAAAACAATCCCGAGGCTCAGCGCGACCTGCTGGAGTTCCGTCATACCCTCGAGGCTTCCTGTGCCTATTACGCGGCGCAGCGGGCAACTTCTGTGGACCGCGAGCGCCTGACCCAGGCTTTCGAGGCGTTGCAGGATTGTTATGCCCGTGCCGACGACAACAGCCGTAGTGAGGAAGGGGCGGCGGATGCCCGCTTTCACCTGGCCATTGCCGAGGCCAGCCACAACGCGGTGTTGCTACATACCATCCGCGGGCTGTTCGACTTGCTCAAGCGCAACGTGGTGACCAACATCGGTGGCATGTACAAGCAGCGTACGGAAACCCGCGACATGCTGATCAGCCAGCATCGGGACCTGTACCTGGCGATTATCGAGGGGCGTGCGCAAGACGCGCGGGAAGTTTCGAGCCGGCACATCCTGTATGTGCAGGAAGTTCTCGAGGAAGTGCGTCAGGAAGTGCAGCGAGTGGCTCGCGCCGAACGGCGCAAGGGTATTTGATGCATCATCGCCGGCCACCTGGCTCCTGCATCGGCAGTGCAGAAACCGGGTGGCCGGCGATGATGACCTCGGGGCAGGACGGTCAGTCTTCCTTGCCCTTGGTCCGCACGGCGCGCTGCAATTCCCGGTCGGAATCGCGCTCGCGCTCGGTGTGCCGCTTGTCATACTCCTTCTTGCCCTTGCCCAGTGCGATCTCGCACTTGACCAGATGCTTGCTCCAGTAGAGCGAAAGGCAGACGCAGGCATAACCCTTCTGTTGCACGGCGGCAAACAGCTTCTCCAGCTCGCGCTGGTTGAGCAGCAGCTTGCGCGTGCGCGTCGGGTCGGCGATGACGTGGGTGCTGGCGGTGGTGAGCGGGGTGAAATGGCTGCCGAACAGCCAGGCCTCGCCATCCTTGAGCAGCACGTAACTGTCCACCAGTTGTGCCTTGCCCGCCCGCAGGCTCTTTACTTCCCAGCCGGCCAGGACCAGTCCAGCCTCGAACCTGTGTTCGATGAAGTAATCGTGTCGCGCCTTTTTGTTTTGCGCGATGGTCCCTGTTGGGTGTTTCTTCTGTTTAGCCATAGGGGCGGCATTATAGGGAGTTGCGCGCGCGCCCGCTACGGTGACGCAGCGTGCTTGAGCAGGTTGATTGAATCCCGGACAATGCGCGCTCTTTTTTTCGGTTGGGCGCGTTAACGATGTCGACAGACAGGGTCTCTGTCCACGGCGGCTGGGCAAGCCGCTGGGTCTTTATACTCGCTGCAACTGGTTCGGCCGTGGGCCTGGGGAGCATCTGGAAGTTCCCCTACATGGTCGGCGTTTATGGTGGCGGTGCTTTTGTCCTGGTGTTCCTGGCGTGTATCGCACTGATCGGCCTGCCGGTGATGTTGGCCGAAACCCTGATCGGGCGTCGTGCCCGGCAGAGTCCGGCCAATGCCCTGAAGGTCCTGGCCCTGGAGTCCGGGCATTCGGCCAGATGGTCCTGGGGCGCCTTTGCCGGAATGATCACCGCACTGCTGATTCTTTCCTTCTACAGCGTGGTGGGTGGTTGGTCGCTGGACTACATCATCGACATGGGGCGTGGCGATTTCCAGGGCGTGACGGCGGATCAGGTGGGGGCCTATTTCTCTGCGGTCACGGCTGATCCCTGGCGCCTGACGCTGTGGCATACGTTGTTCATGCTGCTGTCGGCGCTGGTGATCGCCAAGGGCGTGGTCGCCGGGCTTGAGCGCAGCTTGCGGATCATGATGCCGCTGCTGTTCGTGATGCTGCTGGTGTTGCTGGGCTACAGCATGACCACCGGGCACTTCATGCAGGGCCTGCACTTCATGTTCGATTTCAGCCTGGAGCGCCTGTTGGATGGCTTGCTGCCGGCCATGGGGCATGCGTTCTTTTCCCTCAGCGTGGGAGTCGGCTCGATCATGATCTATGGCGCCTACATGCCCAAGCACTCGTCCCTGGCCGGGACGGTGGTGGGCGTGGCGCTGCTGGATACCTTCGTCTCGCTGGTGGCGGGGATGGCGTTGTTCCCCATAGTGTTTGCCGCCGGGCTGAACCCCAGCGAAGGGCCGGGGCTGATGTTCATCAGCCTGCCGTTCGCCTTTGGTAATGTGGCGTTCGGCCAGCTCATGGGCGTAGTGTTTTTTGTCCTGGTGGCCATCGCTGCCTGGAGCTCGGCCATTTCCCTGTTGGAGCCGATGGTGGCTTATCTGGTCGAGAGGACTAAAATCCGCCGCGGCTGGGTGACATTCTGGCTGGCGTTCAGTTGCTGGTTCGTGGGGTTGGGGACGGTGTTCTCCTTCAATATCTGGCAGCAGGCCAAGTTTTTCGTGAACGAAGGTGGCGTTTTTCACCTCTACCAATGGGGGGCGGCCGGCGGTCTGGATTTCTTTGGTGTTGTCGACTTTTTCACTTCGAGGATCATGTTGCCTCTGGGCGGTTTGTGCTTCGTGGTGTTTGCAGGTTGGGTGATGGGCCGTGAGGCGGTGCGTGATGAGTTGTCGCTGCGTAGCCCCTTGTTGTTCGCCCTGGCCTTGTTTTTGATGCGCTATGTGGCGCCCGTCGGCATTCTTGTGGTGTTTGCCGCCCAGTTGTGGAAATGAAGCTCACATGACGACCCATATTCAACGTTCGGCCCTTTTGCCTTATCCGGCGCAGTTTCTTTATGACCTGGTCAATGACGTGGCCCGATACCCGGAGTTTCTGCCCTGGTGCTCGTCGGCCGAGGTATTGGAAAGCAGCGAAGAGCGGATGCGCGCCAGCCTGGCGGTGGCCAAGGGCGGCATGAGCCAGCGCTTCGTGACCTGCAACAACCTGGTGCCGGGGCAGTCGATCGAAATGAATCTGGAAGAAGGGCCCTTCAACCAGCTGCACGGTTTGTGGGTGTTCAAGCCGTTGGGAGACAAGGCCTGCAAGATCAGCCTTGATCTGTCCTTCGATTATGCGGGGCCCTTGGTTCGAGCGACCTTGGGGCCGTTGTTCAACCAGGCAGCGAATACCCTGGTGGATGCTTTCTGCCAGCGCGCCAAGCAGCTGCATGGCTGAGCCATTGATGCGGATCGAAGTGGTGTATGCCGCCATCGATCGCCAGTTGCTGCTCGAAGTGCAGGTGGCCCACGGCACGACACTGCGCGCGGCGTTGCTGGCCTCGGGCCTGGGCGAGCATTTTTGCGAGCTGGACCTGGCGACTTGCCCGGTGGGGATCTTCGGGAGGCAGGCCAGCGCCCCAGGGCGGCATGTGCTCCAGGAGGGCGACCGGATCGAGGTCTACCGTCCGTTGTTGGCTGATCCCAAGGAAGTGCGGCGTCTGCGGGCGGCCAAGGCTGCCCAGGCGCGCAAGGCTGAAGGGTAGGGGTCATGGCAGGCAATAAAAAGCCCGGGCTGGCCCGGGCTTTTTACTGGCCGCAGGTTTATTGCGGCGATGTATCCAGTGGTTCTGGCGTAGGTACGGGAACGGTCTCGACACCGTCCACGTCCTTCTGGATCTGATCCAGCAGGGAGCCTGGCTTGACCGGCTTCTCGGCTTTTGGTTTCTCGGCGTTCTCTGCAGGGGTGGTAACGGTATTGCCGTTCTCTTTCCCCAGCAGGGCTTCGTCGCGGCTCACGCCTGGCATGAAGTCGCCAGCGAGGCTGACCAGTTGATCATTGGTGTTGAAGATCAGGCTGACGCGTTCCTGTTGGCGTTCACCGCCACCGGGTTGCAGGCTATAGAGATAATCCCAGCGATCGGCATGGAACGTGTCGGTCAGCAGAGGGTTGCCCATGATAAACCGTACTTGCCGTCGGGTCATTCCGGGGCGCAACTGGTCTATCATGTCCTGCGTCACGACATTGCCCTGCTGGATGTCGATTTTGTAAACCCCGGGGAATGAACAACCGGCGAGTGCGAGCAGTCCCACGAAGGTGAAACTGGTTAGCAAGAGCTTGGTGTTTTGCATCGGTGGGCGACTTCCACTATCTTGGCTGGGACAACGTAAACCCCGATCATACCCGCATTAAGAGAAGCTGCGAAGCAGCATCGGCGAGAAAGCTGACCATGGTTGAAAATAGCGAACTACGTAAAGCCGGCCTTAAAGTGACTCTGCCACGAGTCAAAATTCTACAAATGCTCGATTCCACCGAGCAGCGGCACATGAGCGCTGAAGATGTCTACAAGGCGCTGATGGAGGCTGGTGAGGATGTGGGTTTGGCCACGGTTTACCGTGTACTGACTCAATTCGAAGCCGCCGGACTGGTGGTGCGCCATAACTTCGATGGCGGTCACGCTGTATTCGAGTTGGCTGACGGCGGCCACCACGACCATATGGTCAACGTGGAGTCTGGTGAAGTGATCGAGTTCTTCGACGAAGAAATCGAAAAACTTCAGAAGGCGATTGTCGAAAAGCACGGTTTCGAATTGGTGGATCACAATCTTGTGCTGTATGTGCGCAAGAAAAAGTAAGCTCTTTACGCGACTTTTATAGTCGTGAAACGATCGAAGGCGACCTCAGGGTCGCCTTCGTGTTTTCTGCATCAAGCGTCTTATATAAAGAAGGAAGGGCTAAAGGTTTAGGCCTTGGTGGTCACTACCATTTTCTTGGCGTGGGCCAGGGACTCCTTGGTCAGGTCGATTCCGCCCAGCATCCGCGCAATTTCTTCGACCCTTTCGTTTTTACCCAATTTGGATACAGCGGTGTGGGTCGCGTTGTTGCCGCGCACCTTATGCACGAACAGGTGCTGGTGCCCTTGGGCGGCGACTTGTGGCAGGTGGGTGACGGTCAATACCTGCCCGCGTTCGCCAAGGCGGCGCAACAGCAGGCCGACAATCTCGGCGGTTGGTCCGCCGATCCCTACGTCGACTTCGTCGAACACCAGGGTTGGAACTCGGGATGTCTGGGCGGTAATGACCTGGATCGCGAGGCTGATGCGTGATAGCTCGCCACCCGAGGCCACCTTGGCCAGCGCCTTGAGTGGTTGGCCAGGGTTGGCACTGACCAGTAGCTCGACCTGCTCCAGGCCATGGGGCAGCAATTCATCGCTGCTATTGGCCCGTAGTTCGATGGTGAAGCGTCCACCAGGCATGCCCAGGCGCTGGATCTCCAGTTCCACCGCGCTGGCCAGGCTGGTGGCGGCCTGTTGGCGCAGCTGGCTCAGTTCCCGGGCTTTCTCGTGATAGTGACGGGCGAAGGATTGCAGTTCGTCTCCTAGCCGCTCGATGGATTCATCGTTGGCATCCAGGCTTTCTATCTCGTCCAGTAGCGTCTGCTGCATCACGGCCAGCTCGAAAGGCTGGATGCGGTGCTTGCGTGCCAGGGTATAGATGGAATCGAGGCGTTCTTCCAGGTGCTGCAGGCGCGCCGGGTCGGCATCGAAGTTGTCGACGAAGCGGTTCAGCTCTCCCACCGCTTCTTCAACCTGAATCTGGGCGCTGGCCAGCAGGTTGGTCGCCTCTGCCAGGGAGCCCGACAAGCTGCCAATGCTGGACAGGCGATTGAGGCTGACGGTCAAGGCGTTGAGCACGTTGCCCGAATCGCTCTCGCTGCACTGTTCCACCACTTGTCGGCAAATGCCCAGAAGGCTTTCGGCGTTGGTCAGGTTCTTGTGTTCCTGCTCGAGATCCTCGAGTTCGTTTTCCCCGAGGCCCAGGTTCTCCAGCTCTTCCAGTTGATAGCTGAGCAGTTGATGACGGGCCCGTTGCTCGTCGCCGGAATTGGACAGGCGTTCAAGCTCCTGGCGGGTCTGGCGCCAGCGTTGAGCCGCCAGTTGAACCTGGCGAGCCAGGTCGGTGGCGCCGGCGTACTCATCCAGCAAGCGACGGTGGGTATCGGTCTTGAGCAGCGACTGATGTTCGTGCTGGCTGTGGATATCGATCAGCAGCTCGCCCAGGGCCTTGAGGTCTCCGAGCGGGCAGGGGGTGCCGTTGATGTAGCCGCGGGATCGGCCTTCGGCGGTGATCACCCGGCGCAGGATGCAGGGGCCGTCGCTGTCCAGGTCTCGTTCGGCCAGCCAGGTGTGGGCTTCGGGAATATCCGCCAGGTCGAAGGTGGCCAGAATGTCGGCCTTGTCTGCTCCCGGTCGTACTGCACCGCTGTCGGCGCGATCGCCCAGGGTCAGGCCGAGTGCATCGAGCATGATCGACTTGCCGGCGCCGGTTTCACCCGTGATGACGCTCATCCCGCGATCCAGTTCCAGATCCAGGTGTTCGACGATGGCGTAATTGTGTACGGACAGGTGCACCAGCATTAAGGCCGCTCCCAAACTAGATGTCTGGTTATTTATACAGTGTTTTGTTTCTGGCTGACAATGCCCTTCCTTAGCTCGATTCGCTTGGCTGTCGCTTCTGCTTAGTGCGTTCGGGAATGGTGTTTCGGCAGATTTGCCGACAGGTGTCGACTTTTGCCGCGGCCGCGGCCTTGAACCCTGAAAATGCGTCCCCATATAGCTGGGCAGAAGAGTGGGTTCGGCCCGCAGACGATATTGAAAGGAGAATTTCATGGCTGACGAACAGACCCTGGATACGCAAAACCCGGATATCAACCAGGCCCCAGAGACTTCCGGTGAAGATCTGGCGGCTCGTGTACAAGTGCTCGAGGAACAACTGGCTACTGCACAAGACCAGGCTTTGCGTGTCGCGGCCGATCTGCAGAACGTCCGCCGTCGCGCCGAGCAGGACGTGGAAAAGGCTCACAAGTTTGCACTCGAGAAGTTTGCCGGCGACCTGTTGCCGGTGATCGACAGCCTGGAGCGTGGCCTGGAACTGTCCAGCCCGGATGACGAGAGCATTCGTCCGATGCGCGAAGGTATCGAGTTGACCCTGAAGATGTTCCACGACGCCCTCAAGCGTTATCAGCTGGAAGCCATCGATCCTCACGGCGAGCCCTTCAACGCTGAACAGCACCAGGCCATGGCCATGCAAGAAAGCGCGGACGTCGAGCCCAACAGTGTTCTCAAGGTGTTCCAGAAGGGTTACCAGCTCAATGGTCGCCTGCTGCGCCCGGCCATGGTCGTGGTCAGCAAGGCTCCGGCACCGGTTTCGCCTTCGATCAACGAGAAGGCTTGAAAACGGCTGTAGAGCCCCCATTTATCAGTCAAGCGTTTAAGTGCTACCGCAGTTTGCCACCACAGCTGCGGCATCCAAATCCAAAGTTTCGGGAGAGTTAACATGGGCAAAATTATCGGTATTGACTTGGGGACCACCAACTCGTGCGTCTCCATTCTTGAAAACGGCAACGTAAAAGTTATCGAAAACGCTGAAGGCGCGCGTACCACGCCGTCGATCATCGCGTACGCCAACGATGGCGAAATTCTGGTAGGTCAGTCGGCCAAGCGTCAGGCTGTCACCAACCCGCACAACACCTTGTACGCAGTAAAGCGTCTGATCGGTCGTCGCTTTGACGAAGAAGTGGTGCAGAAAGATATCCAGATGGTCCCTTACAAGATCGTCAAGGCTGACAACAGCGACGCCTGGGTTGAAGTGAACGGCCAGAAAATGGCTCCGCCACAGATCTCGGCTGAAATCCTGAAGAAGATGAAGAAGACCGCCGAAGACTACCTCGGCGAAGCTGTGACCGAAGCGGTCATCACCGTTCCGGCCTACTTCAACGACAGTCAGCGTCAGGCTACCAAGGACGCCGGCCGCATCGCGGGTCTGGACGTAAAACGTATCATCAACGAACCTACCGCGGCCGCTCTGGCCTACGGCATGGACAAGGCCAAGGGTGATCACACCGTGATCGTTTACGACCTGGGCGGTGGTACTTTCGACGTTTCCGTGATCGAGATTGCTGAAGTCGATGGCGAGCACCAGTTCGAAGTACTGGCCACCAACGGTGACACCTTCCTCGGTGGTGAAGACTTCGACATCCGCCTGATCGACTACCTGGTTGATGAGTTCAAGAAAGAAAGCGGCATGAACCTCAAGGGCGACCCGCTGGCCATGCAGCGCCTGAAAGAAGCTGCCGAGAAGGCCAAGATCGAGCTGTCCTCGAGCCAGCAGACCGACGTCAACCTGCCGTACATCACCGCAGACGCCACCGGTCCTAAGCACCTGAACGTGAAGATCTCCCGCGCCAAGCTGGAATCGCTGGTCGAGGATCTGGTTCAGCGCACCATCGAGCCATGCCGTATCGCCCTGAAGGACGCCGGTATCGACGTCGGCGCGATCAACGACGTGATCCTGGTCGGTGGCCAGACTCGTATGCCGCTGGTGCAGAAGACCGTAACCGACTTCTTCGGCAAGGAAGCTCGCAAGGACGTCAACCCGGACGAAGCTGTTGCCATGGGTGCTGCCATCCAGGGTGCGGTACTGGCTGGTGATGTGAAGGACGTGCTGCTGCTGGACGTCAGCCCGCTGACCCTGGGTATCGAAACCATGGGTGGCGTGATGACCGCGCTGATCGAGAAAAACACCACGATTCCTACCAAGAAATCGCAAGTGTTCTCGACTGCCGACGACAACCAGGGCGCAGTGACCATTCACGTACTGCAGGGTGAGCGCAAGCAAGCCGCGCAGAACAAGTCCCTGGGCAAATTCGACCTGGCCGACATTCCACCAGCTCCACGTGGCGTGCCGCAGATCGAAGTGACCTTCGACATCGACGCCAACGGTATCCTGCACGTAGGTGCCAAGGACAAGGCTACCGGCAAGACTCAGTCGATCGTGATCAAGGCCAACTCCGGTCTGTCGGATGAAGAAATCCAGCAGATGATCCGTGATGCCGAAGCCAACTCGGAAGAGGATCGCAAGTTCGAAGAGCTGGCTGCTGCCCGTAACCAGGGTGATGCACTGGTGCACTCGACTCGCAAGATGGTTGCTGATGCCGGCGATAAAGTGACCGCGGAAGAGAAAACCGCGATCGAGGCGGCCGTGGTTGCCCTGGAAACCGCCGTCAAAGGCGACGACAAGGCCGCTATCGACGCCAAGGTCGAAGAGCTGTCGAAGGTCTCGGCTCCGGTTGCTCAGAAGATGTACGCCGAACAGGCCCAGCCTGCAGAAGGCGCGGCACCGCACGCTGAGTCCGCTGAAAAAGCCGACGACGTGGTCGACGCCGAGTTCGAAGAAGTGAAAGACCACAAGTAATGGCTTGTTGGTCGGCCGGTTGACTGCCTTTGGGCGGTGACTGGTAGGATGTCGCCGCGCGGGAGCTTGCTCCCGCGTTGGCGTGTCTGGAGTCAGCGAATTTTTGACGGCGTACAAGCTCCGTTTGTGCGCTGGCGGTCGGGCTGGAGAAGCTCCTGCTTTCCGGCTGTGATGACCGCAATGGTCGACCCGCAATAGGGTTGGCTTTCCAAGACCAGGATCGTTGAATTGACGTGAGTTGGGTCCGGGCCTGTAGAGGGGCTCAACGAGTTTGGCGGAGCTCAGGAGGGGTTTGCCGGACGTCCTTAAGAGTGCAAAGACTTATGGCAAAGCGTGACTATTACGAAGTGTTGGGTGTGGAGCGTGGCTCCAGTGATGCAGAGCTGAAAAAGGCTTACCGTCGTTTGGCGATGAAGCATCACCCGGACCGTAATCCCGGCGACAAAGCGTCGGAAGACATGTTCAAGGAGGCCAACGAGGCCTACGAAGTGCTGTCCGATTCCAGCAAGCGTGCCGCTTATGACCAGTATGGCCATGCGGGTGTCGACCCGAGCATGGGTGGCGGCGGTGCCGGCTTCGGCGGGCAGAATTTCTCCGATATCTTCGGTGACGTGTTCAGTGACTTCTTTGGTGGTGGCCGGGGCGGTTCCCGTGGTGGTGCACAGCGCGGCAGCGACCTGCGCTACACCCTGGAGCTGAACCTGGAAGAAGCGGTACGTGGCACCACGGTGAATATCCGTGTACCGACACTGGTCAACTGCAAGCCGTGCGATGGTTCGGGTGCCAAGAAGGGCTCCTCGCCCGTTACCTGCCCGACTTGTGGCGGTATTGGCCAGGTGCGCATGCAGCAGGGCTTCTTCTCGGTGCAGCAGACCTGCCCGCGCTGCCATGGCCAGGGCAAGATCATTTCCGATCCGTGCGATTCCTGCCATGGCGAGGGCCGGGTCGAGGAGTACAAGACGCTGTCGGTGAAGGTGCCGGCGGGTGTCGACACCGGCGACCGCATTCGTCTGTCCGGTGAAGGCGAGGCAGGGACCCAGGGTGGTCCGACCGGCGACCTGTATGTGGTGATCAATGTGCGCGAGCACGCGATCTTCCAGCGCGATGGCAAGCATCTGTTCTGCGAAGTGCCCATCAGCTTCGTTGATGCGGCCCTGGGTGGCGAGCTGGAGATTCCGACTCTGGACGGTCGGGTCAAGCTGAAGATTCCGGAAGGAACTCAGACCGGCAAGCAATTCCGGATTCGTGGCAAGGGTGTTGCTCCGGTGCGTGGCGGCGGTGCCGGCGACCTGATGTGTCGGGTTGCGGTGGAGACGCCAGTGAACCTGAGTCGTCGTCAGCGCGAGCTGCTGGAGGAGTTGCGTGGTTCGCTGGACGACGACAATTCCCACTCGCCGAAAACCACCGGCTGGTTCGAGGGCGTCAAGCGCTTCTTCGGCGACCTGTAAGGAGTAACGCATGCGACGTATAGCAGTGATGGGCGCCGCAGGGCGCATGGGCAAGACCCTGGTCGAGGCCGTGCAACTGCGTTCGCCGCTCTCCGGCCTGACGGCCGCCATCGTGCGTCCGGGCAGCTCTCTGGTGGGGGCGGATGCCGGCGAGCTGGCATCGCTGGGTCGCCTGGGCGTACCGATGTCCGACAGCCTGGAGAAGGTGGTCGATGAGTTCGATGTATTGATCGACTTCACTCTGCCCGAAGTGATGCTCAAGAACCTGGCGTTCTGCCGCAAGGCCGGCAAGGCCATGGTGATTGGTACCACGGGATTGGGGGACAAGGAAAAGCAATTGCTGGCGGAGGCGAGCCAGGATATCCCGATCGTCTTCGCCGCCAATTTCAGCGTTGGTGTGAACCTGTCCCTGAAGCTGTTGGACATGACGGCCCGGGTGCTGGGCGATGATGCGGACATTGAAATCATCGAGACTCATCACCGGCACAAGATCGATGCTCCGTCGGGTACCGCCCTGCGCATGGGTGAAGTGATTGCCAGTGCCCTGGGGCGCGACCTGCAGCAAGTCGCCGTGTATGGTCGCGAAGGCCATACCGGGGCTCGCGAGCGTGAAACCATTGGTTTCGCGACGGTCCGTGGGGGGGATGTGGTAGGCGACCATACGGTGCTGTTCGCTACCGAAGGAGAGCGTCTGGAAATCACCCACAAGGCCTCCAGTCGCATGACTTTTGCCAAGGGGGCGGTGCGTGCAGCCCTGTGGCTGGAGGCTCGTCAATCGGGCCTTTACGACATGCAGGACGTGCTGGATCTGCGTTGAAATACAGTCGGGAGTGGGGCCGGGCTTGTACCTGCGGTCCCGTTCCGACCCGCATGAGCGATGTCCTGTCGCATTCTCCTGCTTTTCAGACTCATTAGTGGTGGACCAAAAAAGCCTTTTTCTGTAAGCTACAGCTTTAGTGTGTCCACTAAAAGCGCGCAGATAATTCGATGAAGAAGCGGGGTGACGTGTCCAAACGTCATTCCGCTTTTTTGCAACCTGCGATCGCCCCTTCAGGCTCTATATACGGGAGGTCTCTTGACTAAGCCAGCCATACTCGCCCTTGCTGATGGCAGCATTTTTCGTGGCGAAGCCATTGGAGCCGACGGTCAAACCGTTGGTGAGGTGGTGTTCAACACCGCAATGACCGGCTATCAGGAAATCCTTACCGATCCTTCCTACGCCCAGCAAATCGTCACCCTCACTTATCCCCATATCGGCAACACCGGTACCACGCCGGAAGATGCCGAATCCGATCGTGTCTGGTCGGCCGGCCTGGTTATCCGTGATCTGCCCCTGGTGGCCAGCAACTGGCGTAACACCCAATCCCTGTCCGATTACCTGAACGCCAACAACGTGGTGGCGATCGCGGGTATCGATACCCGCCGCCTGACCCGCATCCTGCGTGAGAAAGGCGCCCAGAACGGTTGCATCATGGCGGGTGACAATATTTCCGAGGAAGCCGCCATTGCCGCGGCCCGTGGTTTCCCTGGCCTGAAGGGCATGGATCTGGCGAAAGTCGTCAGCACCAAGCAGAGCTACGAGTGGCGTTCGACCGTCTGGGACCTGAAGACCGACAGCCACGCCACCATTGAAGCTTCCGAGTTGCCTTACCACGTGGTCGCCTATGACTATGGGGTCAAGCTGAACATCCTGCGCATGCTGGTGGAGCGCGGTTGCCGCGTCACCGTGGTGCCTGCCCAGACGCCTGCGAGCGAAGTCCTGGGGCTCAACCCGGATGGCGTGTTCCTGTCCAACGGCCCCGGCGACCCCGAGCCTTGCGATTATGCGATCAAGGCCATTAAGGACGTCCTGGAAACCGAGATCCCGGTGTTCGGTATCTGTCTGGGTCACCAGTTGCTGGCCCTCGCTTCCGGTGCCAAGACCGTGAAAATGGGACATGGCCACCACGGCGCCAACCACCCGGTCCAGGACCTGGACACTGGTGTGGTGATGATCACCAGCCAGAACCATGGTTTTGCGGTGGACGAGAACTCCCTGCCGGGGAATGTCCGGGCGATCCACAAGTCGCTGTTCGACGGTACCCTGCAAGGTATCGAGCGTACTGACAAAAGCGCGTTCAGTTTCCAGGGCCATCCTGAGGCCAGCCCTGGTCCGAACGATGTGGCGCCGTTGTTCGATCGCTTCATCAACGAGATGGCCAAGCGACGCTAAGCGCTCGCCTTGAAAGTATAGCGAGCAGCGCCCGAGGGCGGCCCCGGCGACCCCGGTGGAGTCCCCTCAGGCGCCTCAGAGAATGTTCAAGACGGCTTGCCGACTGACCTGCGGATTTGAGTGACAACCATGCCAAAACGTACAGACATTAAAAGCATCCTGATTCTCGGCGCTGGCCCGATCGTGATCGGCCAGGCCTGCGAATTCGACTACTCCGGCGCCCAGGCTTGCAAGGCCCTGCGCGAAGAGGGTTACCGCGTCATCCTGGTGAACTCCAACCCGGCCACCATCATGACCGACCCGGCCATGGCCGACGCCACCTACATCGAGCCGATCAAGTGGCAGACCGTTGCCAAGATCATCGAGAAAGAGCGTCCTGACGCGCTGCTGCCGACCATGGGTGGCCAGACGGCCTTGAACTGCGCACTGGACCTGGAGCGCGAAGGTGTTCTGGAAAAGTTCGGTGTGGAAATGATCGGCGCCAACGCCGACACCATCGACAAGGCCGAAGACCGCTCGCGCTTCGACAAGGCCATGAAGGCCATCGGCCTGGAATGCCCGCGTTCCGGTATTGCCCATAGCATGGACGAGGCCAATGCCGTCCTCGACAAGCTGGGTTTCCCTTGCATCATTCGTCCGTCCTTCACCATGGGCGGCACCGGTGGCGGTATCGCCTACAACCGTGAAGAGTTCGAAGAAATCTGCGCCCGTGGTCTGGACCTGTCGCCGACCAAGGAACTGCTGATCGACGAATCGCTGATCGGCTGGAAAGAGTACGAGATGGAAGTGGTCCGCGACAAAAAGGACAACTGCATCATCGTCTGCTCTATCGAGAACTTTGATCCGATGGGCGTGCACACCGGCGACTCCATTACCGTCGCCCCGGCTCAGACGCTGACCGACAAGGAATACCAGATCATGCGCAACGCCTCCCTGGCGGTGCTGCGTGAGATCGGCGTTGAAACTGGCGGCTCCAACGTGCAGTTCGGCATCTGCCCGGACACCGGCCGCATGGTCGTGATCGAGATGAACCCGCGGGTGTCTCGCTCCTCGGCCCTGGCTTCGAAAGCTACTGGCTTCCCGATCGCCAAGATCGCCGCCAAGCTGGCTGTCGGCTACACCCTCGACGAGTTGCAGAACGACATCACCGGTGGCCGCACTCCGGCCTCGTTCGAACCGTCAATCGACTACGTGGTCACCAAGCTGCCGCGTTTTGCCTTCGAGAAATTCCCGAAAGCCGATGCTCGCCTGACCACTCAGATGAAGTCCGTGGGTGAAGTCATGGCCATCGGCCGGACCTTCCAGGAATCGCTGCAGAAAGCGCTGCGTGGCCTTGAGGTTGGTGTCAGTGGCCTGGATCCGAAAGTCGATCTGGCCAGTCCTGATGCGGCCGGTATCCTCAAGCGCGAGCTGACCGTTCCGGGTGCCGAGCGTATCTGGTACGTGGCCGACGCCCTGCGCTCGGGCATGAGCTGTGACGATATCTTTGCCCTGACCGGCATCGACCACTGGTTCCTGGTTCAGATGGAAGATCTGATCAAGGACGAAGAGAAGGTCAAGACCCTGGGTCTGGCCAATATCGACAAGGCACTGATGCTGCGCCTCAAGCGCAAGGGCTTCTCCGATCAGCGCCTGGCCAAGCTGCTGGGCATCACTGACAAGAACCTGCGTCGTCATCGTCACAAGCTGGAAGTGTTCCCGGTCTACAAGCGTGTTGACACTTGCGCGGCCGAGTTCGCTACCGACACAGCCTACCTGTATTCGACCTACGAGGAAGAGTGCGAGGCCAATCCGTCGACTCGTGACAAGATCATGATCCTGGGCGGCGGTCCTAACCGTATCGGCCAGGGTATCGAGTTCGACTATTGCTGTGTGCACGCGGCGCTGGCCCTGCGCGAAGACGGTTACGAGACCATCATGGTCAACTGTAACCCGGAAACCGTTTCCACCGACTACGACACCTCCGATCGCCTGTACTTCGAACCGTTGACCCTGGAAGACGTGCTGGAAGTGGTGCGTGTCGAGCGGCCGAAGGGCGTGATCGTCCACTACGGCGGCCAGACCCCGCTGAAACTGGCTCGTGCCCTGGAAGAAGCAGGCGTGCCGATCATTGGCACCAGCCCTGACGCCATCGACCGTGCCGAAGACCGTGAGCGCTTCCAGCAGATGGTTCAGCGCCTGAACCTGCTTCAGCCGCCGAACGCCACCGTGCGCAGCGAAGACGAGGCCATCCGTGCCGCCGGCACCATCGGTTATCCACTGGTGGTGCGTCCTTCCTACGTGTTGGGCGGTCGCGCCATGGAGATCGTCTACGAGTTGGACGAGCTCAAGCGCTACCTGCGTGAAGCGGTGCAGGTGTCGAACGACAGTCCGGTACTGCTCGACCACTTCCTCAACTGCGCCATTGAAATGGACGTGGACGCAGTCTGCGACGGTACGGATGTGGTGATCGGCGCGATCATGCAGCACATCGAGCAGGCGGGTGTGCACTCCGGTGACTCGGCGTGTTCGCTGCCTCCGTACTCGCTGCCGGCCCATGTTCAGGACGAAGTTCGCGAGCAGGTCAAGAAAATGGCCCTGGAGCTGGGCGTTGTTGGCCTGATGAACGTGCAGCTGGCCCTGCAGGGCGACAAGATCTACGTGATCGAAGTCAACCCGCGTGCCTCGCGTACCGTGCCATTCGTTTCCAAGTGCATCGGCACCTCGCTGGCGATGATCGCCGCGCGGGTCATGGCTGGCAAAACCTTGAAAGAGCTGGGCTTCACCCAGGAAATCATTCCGAACTTCTACAGCGTCAAGGAAGCGGTATTCCCGTTCGCCAAGTTCCCGGGTGTCGATCCGATCCTCGGCCCGGAAATGAAATCCACCGGTGAAGTGATGGGCGTGGGCGATACCTTCGGTGAGGCCTTTGCCAAGGCCCAGATGGGTGCCAGCGAAGTACTGCCAACCGGTGGTACTGCGTTCATCAGCGTGCGTGATGACGACAAGCCTCTGGTTGCAGGCGTGGCTCGTGATCTGATCAACTTGGGCTTTGAAGTGGTGGCCACTGCGGGCACTGCCAAGGTGATCGAGGCGGCTGGCTTGAAAGTACGTCGTGTGAACAAGGTGACTGAAGGGCGTCCGCATGTGGTCGATATGATCAAGAACGACGAAGTCACCCTGATCATCAACACCACTGAAGGTCGCCAGTCGATCGCTGATTCCTACTCCATTCGTCGTAACGCCCTGCAGCACAAGATCTACTGCACCACCACGATCGCTGCTGGCGAAGCTATCTGCGAAGCGTTGAAGTTCGGTCCTGAAAAAACCGTGCGTCGCTTGCAGGACCTACACGCGGGATTGAAGGCATGAACAAATACCCCATGACTGTCCAGGGCGCTCGCGCCCTGGAAGAAGAGCATGCTCACCTGACCAAGGTCGTGCGTCCGAAGCTCAGCCAGGACATCGGCACGGCTCGCGAGTTGGGTGACTTGAAAGAAAACGCCGAATACCACGCTGCGCGTGAGCAGCAAGGCATGGTCGAGGCGCGGATCCGTGATATCGAAGGTCGTCTGCAGAATTCGGTGGTCATCGATGTCACGACCATTCCTCATTCCGGCAAGGTGATTTTTGGTACCACGGTCGAGATCGCCAACGTCGAGACCGACGAAAGCGTGACCTACCAGATCGTTGGTGAGGACGAGGCTGACATCAAGCTCGGTAAAATATCCGTCGGTTCGCCAATTGCTCGCGCCTTGATCGCCAAGGAAGAGGGTGATGTGGTGGTGGTCAAAACGCCTGGTGGCGTTATCGAGTACGAGATTGTCGAAGTCCGTCACATCTGAAAGAAGGCGCCCGCTGCATGCGGGCGCCATGCTTTGGCAGCTGACCCAGATGCTATGGGTCGGTGGCTTGTGGTTACTGCATCTTGGGCTGTTGCCGGCTCTTGGGCAGATCGGTCTTGCACCGTTGCTGATCGAAGAGATCTCGACGCTGCTCAGCACGCTGCTGGTTGGGTTTTCTGCGGTGTGCCTGGCTCTTCAGGCGCTGGTGTTGATCCAGTCCGAGGGAGTGCAGAGCCTGTGGCGGGAAATTCGGGGGCAACTGCTGCTGATGGCAATGTATGCATGTGCGATGTATTTCACTGTGCACATGCTGCTGCCTGAGTCCCAGCGCTGGCAGTTGTTCAGCTATCTGGTCCTGGGTCTTTCCGGTTTGCTGCTGGTCTTGCAGCCGGTGCCGGGGTGGGGTGGCAGGGTGCGCCAGGCACACCCTTGACCCGAGTCGACGTCAGTTGAAGCGATGGACGTTCGACAGCTGCTTGTTTACCTTGGCGTTCTTGCGATAGATCAACGCCATCTTGCCAATGACCTGCACCAGATCGGCCTTGCCGGCCTTGCACAGTTCGCTGATGGCTTCCAGGCGCGACTCGCGCTCGAGGATGTTGAGCTTGATCTTGATCAGCTCGTGATCGCTCAAGGCGCGTTCAAGTTCGGCTAGTACACCTTCGGTCAAACCGTTATCAGCCACAGTCAATACTGGTTTCAGATGGTGGCCAATGGATTTGTACTGTTTCTTCTGCTCTTGAGTGAGCGGCATAATCTGACCCCTGCGTCTGATCTTGAAAAAAGCGGCGGCCAGTTTACCCGAGCGAGTCCGGGACCGCCCAGTTAATCACGACGCGTTTTATTTTTTGAGGTGCCCTGTGGCCCGTTCCAAGACAAGCCATAACTGGCTGAAAGAGCATTTCAACGACCCATTCGTCAAAATGGCGCAGAAAGATGGGTATCGGTCCCGTGCCAGTTACAAACTTCTGGAAATCCAGGAAAAGGACCGTCTTATTCGTCCCGGCATGAGCGTAATCGATTTGGGGGCGGCTCCGGGGGGGTGGTCTCAGGTGACCAGTCGTCTGATTGGTGGTCAGGGGCGATTGATCGCCTCCGATATCCTGGAGATGGATAGCATTCCCGATGTGACCTTCATCCAGGGCGATTTCACTGAAGATGAGGTCTTCGCACGAATCCTGGAGGCGGTGGGAAATTCCGAGGTCGACCTTGTGATTTCCGATATGGCCCCCAATATGAGTGGATTGGCAGCAGTGGATATGCCTCGAGCGATGTTCTTGTGCGAGTTGGCTCTGGATCTTGCTGGTCGAGTGCTGCGCCCGGGTGGTGACTTCCTGATCAAGATCTTCCAGGGCGAGGGGTTTGACGAGTTCCACAAGAGTGTCCGGCAGATGTTCGACAAAGTGCAGATGCGCAAGCCGACATCTTCCCGCGACCGCTCCAGGGAGCAGTATCTGCTGGGGCGTGGCTTTCGTGGTCGCGCTGAGTAACTGAAGGTTTTGAGCGGGGTGATAGGATTTTCATATTTCGCCCCGTGGGATTAAGCGAATATTGTGTAGTCTAGGTTTCACATAGGGTTACAGACAGCGCCTGCCAGAGCTGTAGGTAATGTAGTAAGTTAGGCCGGTGAATATCATGCGAAGCGCGCACCAGTAGCGGAGCTTGCTTCAGAGGGTAGTTAATTGAACGACATGGCAAAGAATCTGATCCTTTGGTTGATCATCGCGGCCGTCCTAGTGACGGTGATGAACAACTTCTCCAGCCCTAACGAGCCGCAGACCCTCAACTATTCCGACTTTATTCAGCAAGTCAAGGATGGCAAGGTCGAGCGAGTTGCCGTTGATGGTTATGTGATCACCGGCAAGCGCAATGATGGCGACAGCTTCAAGACCATCCGTCCTGCGATTCAGGATAACGGCCTGATCGGCGACCTGGTGGACAACCATGTAGTTGTCGAGGGCAAGCAGCCCGAGCAGCAGAGCATCTGGACCCAGTTGCTGGTCGCCAGCTTCCCGATCCTGGTGATCATCGCGGTCTTCATGTTCTTCATGCGCCAGATGCAAGGTGGTGCTGGCGGCAAGGGCGGACCGATGAGCTTTGGCAAGAGCAAGGCGCGCCTGCTGTCTGAGGATCAGGTGAAAACCACCCTGGCTGACGTCGCTGGTTGCGACGAGGCCAAGGAAGAAGTCGGTGAGTTGGTTGAGTTCCTGCGTGATCCGGGCAAGTTCCAGCGCCTGGGTGGTCGTATTCCTCGTGGCGTGCTGATGGTTGGCCCTCCAGGTACAGGTAAGACCCTGCTGGCCAAGGCTATCGCCGGCGAGGCGAAAGTACCGTTCTTCACCATTTCCGGCTCCGACTTTGTCGAGATGTTCGTTGGCGTGGGTGCCAGTCGCGTGCGCGACATGTTCGAACAGGCCAAGAAGCACGCTCCTTGCATCATCTTCATCGACGAGATCGACGCTGTCGGTCGTCACCGTGGTGCCGGCATGGGCGGTGGCCATGATGAGCGTGAGCAGACTCTCAACCAGTTGCTGGTCGAGATGGATGGTTTCGAAATGAATGACGGCATCATCGTGATTGCCGCCACTAACCGTCCGGATGTGTTGGATCCAGCGTTGTTGCGCCCTGGCCGGTTCGATCGCCAGGTTGTTGTGGGGCTGCCTGATATCCGTGGTCGCGAGCAGATTCTCAAGGTGCATATGCGCAAGGTACCAATGGGCGATGACGTCGCTCCTGCGGTGATTGCACGTGGTACCCCGGGTTTCTCCGGTGCAGACCTGGCCAACCTGGTCAACGAGGCTTCGCTGTTCGCTGCACGTAGCGGCAAGCGAATTGTCGAAATGAAGGAATTCGAGTTGGCCAAGGACAAGATCATGATGGGCGCCGAGCGCAAATCGATGGTCATGTCCGAGAAGGAGAAGCAGAACACGGCCTACCATGAGGCGGGTCACGCCATCGTCGGTCGAGTGGTGCCTGAGCATGACCCGGTCTACAAGGTGTCGATCATTCCTCGCGGGCGGGCTCTGGGCGTTACCATGTTTCTGCCGGAGGAAGACCGCTACAGTCTGTCCAAGCGCGCCTTGATCAGTCAGATCTGCTCGCTCTACGGCGGCCGTATTGCCGAGGAGATGACCCTGGGCTTCGATGGTGTGACCACGGGCGCCTCCAATGACATTATGCGGGCCAGCCAGATTGCCAGGAACATGGTGACCAAATGGGGGCTTTCGGAGAAGCTGGGCCCACTGATGTATGCGGAAGAAGAGGGTGAAGTGTTCCTGGGGCGCAGCGCAGGTTCCCAACATGCAAGTCTGTCTGCTGAAACGGCGAAACTGATCGACTCCGAGGTGCGCAGCATCATTGATCAGTGTTATGGCACCGCCAAGCAGATTCTGACCGACAATCGCGACAAGCTGGATGCGATGGCTGATGCGTTGATGAAGTATGAAACCATCGATGCCGAGCAGATTGACGACATCATGGCGGGGCGTACTCCGCGTGAGCCTCGTGATTGGGAGGGCGGTTCGGGCACTACGCCTCCAGTGGCGCAGAACGAGCGCCCGGAAACGCCCATCGGCGGCCCTGCTGCCGATCACTAAGGTTTTAAATGACTTCTGTTCCTTCCTCTACCCGGTTGCCTTGCGGTAACCGGGTTCTTGATTTGGCCCATGCACATGTCATGGGTATCTTGAACGTCACTCCCGATTCCTTTTCCGATGGTGGTCGTTTCAACCAGCTCGATGTCGCCTTGCGTCATGCCGAAGCCATGGTTGCGGCGGGTGCTACGCTGATCGATATCGGCGGTGAGTCGACCCGGCCAGGGGCGCGTGCGGTATCTCCTCTGGAGGAGCTGGAGCGCGTGGCTCCGGTGGTCGAACGCATCAGTCGCGAGCTGGACGTCATCATTTCCGTTGATACCTCAACACCAGCAGTCATGCGGGAAACCGCTCGCCTGGGTGCGGGGTTGATCAACGATGTGCGCTCGCTTCGGCGCGACGGTGCGCTGGATGCGGCAGCTGCCAGCGGGTTGCCGGTGTGCCTGATGCACATGCTCGGCGAGCCTGGTGATATGCAGGATCATCCGCACTATCAGGACGTTACCCTTGAGGTCGAAGGGTTCCTGGCTGAGCGCATGGCGGCCTGTGCTGCGGCGGGAATCGATGCGCAGCGGATCATTCTTGATCCCGGTTTTGGTTTCGCCAAGACCCTGCAGCACAATTTGAGTCTGTTCAGGCATATGGAAGCACTGCACGCCTTGGGTCGCCCGCTGCTGGTGGGTGTCTCGCGCAAGAGCATGATCGGCCAGGCCTTGGGGCATCCCGTTGGCGAGCGGCTGTATGGCAGTCTGGCGCTGGCGGCCTTGGCCGTTGCCAAGGGGGCGAAGATTATCCGTGTCCATGATGTCGCCGAGACCATGGATGTGGTGCGAATGATTACGGCAGTGGAATCCGCCGAATAAGAATGATGGAGTACCTATGACTAAGAAATACTTTGGCACCGACGGCATTCGTGGTCGTGTGGGCGAATACCCTATTACTCCTGATTTCATGCTCAAGCTTGGTTGGGCTGCCGGCATGGCCTTTCGCAGCATGGGCGCATGCCGAGTTCTGGTGGGTAAGGACACGCGAATTTCCGGATACATGTTCGAATCGGCCCTGGAGGCCGGGTTGTCCGCTGCCGGTGCAGATGTCATGTTGCTGGGCCCCATGCCGACCCCCGCGATTGCTTACCTGACTCGTACGTTCCATGCCGAGGCAGGCATCGTTATCAGTGCTTCGCACAATCCTCATGATGACAACGGCATCAAGTTCTTCTCGGGAGAGGGCACCAAGCTGCCTGATGAAGTCGAGCTGATGATCGAGGAGTTGCTGGATGCACCAATGACAGTGGTGGAGTCCAGCAAGCTTGGCAAGGTGTCGCGAATCAACGATGCCTCTGGGCGCTATATCGAGTTCTGCAAGAGCAGTGTTCCTTCCAGCACCAGCTTCGCTGGCCTGAAGATCGTTCTTGATTGTGCCCATGGTGCGACCTATAAGGTGGCGCCGAGCGTGTTCCGTGAGTTGGGTGCGCAAGTTACGGTGCTGTCTGCGCAGCCCAATGGCTTGAACATCAATGAGAACTGCGGCTCTACCCATATGGCGCAACTGCAGGCTGCAGTTCTGGCTGAGCATGCTGATCTGGGCATCGCCTTCGATGGTGATGGCGATCGGGTTCTGATGGTCGATCAGACGGGTACTGTTGTCGACGGTGACGAACTGTTGTTCATCATCGCTCGTGACTTGCACGAGCGCGGCAAGTTGCAGGGGGGGGTTGTGGGTACCCTCATGAGCAACCTGGGTCTGGAGTTGGCCCTGGCGGAACTGGGCATTCCTTTTGTTCGTGCCAATGTTGGCGACCGGTACGTGATTGCCGAGCTTCTGGAACGTAACTGGCTGGTAGGCGGCGAAAACTCGGGACACATCCTCTGCTTGCGCCACGCCACCACGGGTGATGCGATCATCGCGGCGTTGCAGGTGCTGATGGCGCTCAAGGCGCGCGGTGAAAGTCTGGTTCAGTGTCGGCAGGGGCTTCGCAAGTGCCCTCAGGTTCTGGTCAATGTGCGTTTTGGCGGCGGCGACAGTCCTGTCGAGCATCCAGCGGTGAAAGAGGCTTGCGAGCGAGTGACTACTGCCATGGCCGGGCGTGGTCGAGTTCTTCTGCGCAAGTCCGGAACAGAGCCTCTGGTGCGTGTCATGGTCGAAGGCGACGATGAAATCCAGGTTCGCGCCTATGCTGATGAGCTGGCAAAGCTGGTTGCTGAAGTTTCTGCCTGATTTCAGCTTGCCAGTGATGTTTTGGTTGGGTAACATCTGCGCCCACTTTGATCGACGAGGTAAAGCATGCGTCGCCCCATGGTAGCTGGTAACTGGAAAATGCACGGTACCCGCGCCAGCGTCGCTGAGCTGATCAATGGCCTTCGTCACCTGGCCTTGCCAAGCGGTGTTGACGTCGCGGTATTCCCGCCTTGCTTGTATATCAATCAGGTGATTGATGGCTTGAAAGGCAAGTCGATTCTTGTCGGCGCACAGAATTCCGCGGTTGAACCGATGCAAGGTGCTTTGACAGGCGAGATCGCCTCGAGTCAATTGGTGGATGCAGGTTGTTCCCTGGTGCTGGTTGGGCACTCCGAGCGCCGTCAGCTGATGGGTGAGCGCGATGTGACTCTCAATCGCAAATTCGCAGCAGCACAGGCCTGTGGCTTGAAGCCGATCTTGTGTGTAGGGGAGACTCTCGAGCAGCGTGAAGCCGGGAAGACTCTGGAAGTTGTCGGGCGTCAGCTGGGCAGCATCATCGAGGAGTTGGGTGTTGGTGCGTTTGCCAATGCTGTTATTGCTTACGAGCCAGTCTGGGCCATTGGTACCGGGCTGACTGCGACACCGCAGCAAGCCCAGGATGTGCACGCAGCCATTCGGGCGCAGTTGGCGGCAGAGAATTCTGAAGTGGCACGAGGTGTGCGGCTTCTATACGGCGGCAGCGTGAAGGCGGCCAATGCGGTCGAGCTGTTCGGCATGCCGGATATCGATGGGGGGCTGATTGGTGGAGCCTCCCTGAACGCAGATGAGTTCGGTGCGATCTGTCGCGCCGCGGGAAACTGAAAAAATGCTGGAAACAGTCGTAGTCGTTTTTCATCTGCTGGGTGCCTTGGGCGTAGTTGCTCTGGTTTTGCTGCAGCAGGGTAAAGGTGCGGAAGCTGGCGCGTCTTTCGGTGCAGGTGCTTCAAATACTGTGTTCGGAAGCCAAGGTTCCTCTACCTTTCTTAGTAAGTTTACTGCTATACTTGCCGCCGGTTTCTTCATAACCAGCTTGGGGTTAGGTTACTTTGCTAAAGAGAAAGCTCATCAGCTGACTCAAGCAGGTTTGCCGGATCCAGCAGTGCTTGAAGTGCCAAAGCAAAAACCGGCTTCTGATGATGTCCCGGTGCTCCAAGAGCAAAAGTCGGCCAACAGTGCGACTGACGTACCTCCAGCTCAAGAGCAGAAGTAAGAAGAGTTTCATGCAGTAACGTAGTCTATGCCGAGGTGGTGGAATTGGTAGACACGCAACCTTGAGGTGGTTGTGCCCATAGGGTGTAGGGGTTCGAGTCCCCTTCTCGGTACCAATTATCAGGAGAGCCCGCTGTTGCGGGCTTTCTTGTAGGTGGAAGGTTACATTGACCCAAAAAGGGATCAGTCGTATACTTCCGCCCCAGCTTTGTCGCGGGGTGGAGCAGTCTGGTAGCTCGTCGGGCTCATAACCCGAAGGTCGTCGGTTCAAATCCGGCCCCCGCAACCAGTTTTAGCGGAGCCCCTTTTCAGGGGCTTTTTGTTAACTGGACACTTTATAACGCCGCTATTCAACGGCGTTTCCGTGATGGGCGTTTCGCCCATTTTTTATTTGCACAAGCATGCACGAGGGGGTTCAGGTGTCGAGCAAGCTAGAACAGTTGCAGGCCTTGTTGGCCCCGGTGGTCGTGGCCCTTGGCTATGAATGCTGGGGCATCGAGTTTTCGGCCCAGGGCCGCCATTCATTGTTGCGCGTCTATATCGATAAGGAAGGCGGTGTGCTGGTGGACGATTGCGCCATCGTCAGCCGTCAAATCAGCGGTGTTCTGGACGTTGAAGATCCTATCTCCATTGAGTACACCCTTGAAGTTTCCTCTCCTGGCATGGAACGCCCGCTGTTCAGTCTTGAACAGTTTGCCAAGTATGTCGGTGAGCAAGTGAAGATCAAACTGCGCTCGCCCTTCGAAGGTCGGCGTAATTTCCAGGGCCTTCTCCGCGGGGTGGAGGAGCAGGATGTCGTGGTGCAAGTGGACGACCATGAGTTCCTGTTGCCGATCGATATGATCGACAAGGCCAACATTATTCCCAGTTTTGACTGAGACGCGGATCCCGCGGATCCAATGGCTTGCGAAAGGCGAGGCGTACGATGAGCAAAGAAGTACTGCTGGTTGTTGAGTCGGTATCCAATGAAAAGGGTGTACCGGCGAGCGTGATTTTTGAGGCGCTGGAGCTGGCCCTGGCCACTGCTACCAAGAAGCGTTTTGAAGACGAAGTGGACTTGCGTGTGGAAATCAACCGCCACACTGGTTCCTACGAGACTTTCCGTCGCTGGACGGTGGTCGATGAAGCCGACCTGGATGATCCGGCGGTAGAAACCTGGCTGAGCAAGGCCCGCGAGACTCATCCCGATGCCAAGGTCGGTGATGTCATCGAGGAAAAAATCGAATCCATCGAGTTCGGCCGCATCGCTGCCCAGACCGCCAAGCAGGTCATCGTGCAGAAAGTTCGCGAAGCCGAGCGCGCGCAGGTGGTGGACGCTTACCGCGAGCGTCTGGGCGAGATCATCTCCGGCACCGTGAAAAAGGTGACGCGTGACAACGTGATCGTCGACCTGGGCAACAACGCCGAGGCGTTGCTGGCTCGCGAAGATATCATCTCCCGTGAAACTTTCCGGGTTGGCGTGCGCCTGCGCGCGCTGCTCAAGGAAATCCGCACCGAGAACCGCGGCCCGCAGCTGATCCTGTCGCGTACTGCACCGGAAATGCTGATCGAGCTGTTCCGTATCGAAGTGCCGGAAATTGCCGAAGGCCTGATCGAAGTCATGGCCGCTTCCCGTGATCCGGGTTCGCGCGCCAAGATTGCTGTTCGCTCCAAGGACAAGCGCATTGATCCGCAAGGCGCGTGCATCGGTATGCGCGGTTCGCGTGTCCAGGCCGTTTCCGGCGAGTTGGGTGGCGAGCGTGTGGATATCGTCCTGTGGGATGAAAACCCGGCGCAGTTCGTGATCAACGCCATGTCGCCGGCCGAAGTCGCGGCAATCATCGTCGACGAAGATGCCCATGCCATGGACATCGCCGTTGGCGCAGACAACCTGGCCCAGGCCATTGGTCGCGGTGGCCAGAACGTGCGTCTGGCCAGTCAGTTGACTGGCTGGACCCTGAACGTGATGACCGAATCGGACATCCAGGCTAAGCAACAAGCAGAAACCGGCGACATCCTGCGCAACTTCATCGACGAGCTGGAAGTCGACGAAGAGCTGGCTCAGGTGCTGGTAGATGAAGGTTTCACCAGCCTGGAAGAGATTGCCTACGTACCGTTGGAAGAAATGCTCAACATCGACGGCTTTGACGAAGACATCGTCAACGAGCTTCGCGCTCGGGCCAAGGATCGCTTGTTGACCAAAGCCATCGCTACTGAGGAAAAGCTGGCAGACGCCCATCCGGCCGAAGACCTGCTCTCGCTTGAGGGTATGGACAAGGATTTGGCGATGGAACTGGCGGTGCGCGGCGTAATTACCCGCGAAGACCTGGCCGAGCAGTCTATTGACGACCTGCTCGACATCGACGGCATTGACGATGATCGTGCCGGCAAGTTGATCATGGCCGCCCGAGCCCATTGGTTCGAGTAATAGGCGCGGCCTGAGGAGAGAAGTGCATGACGCAAGTCACGGTGAAACAACTGGCCGATGAGGTCAAAACACCGGTAGAGCGCCTGCTGCAGCAGATGCGTGAGGCAGGTCTGCCGCACACCGCCGCCGAGGAACATGTGAGCGACAGCGAGAAGCAGTCATTGCTGACTCACCTGAAAAGCAGCCACAAGGCGAAAGTGGAAGAACCACGCAAGATCACTTTGCAGCGCAAGACCACCAGCACCCTGCGTGTTGCTGGCAGCAAGAGCATCAGTGTTGAAGTGCGCAAGAAGAAAGTCTTCGTGCAGCGCAGCCCGGAAGAAATCGAAGCCGAGCGTCAGCGTGAACTGGAAGAGCGTCGCGCAGTAGAAAATGCTGCCCGTCAAAAGGCTGAAGAAGAAGCCAAGCGTCGCGCCGAAGAAGAAGCGCGTCGCCAGCCTGCTCCGGCTGCCGAGCCAGTTGCCGCGCAAGCAGCACCTGCTCCAGCGCCTGTGGTGGAGGCTGTGCAAGAAGCTCCAGCGGCCGCTGCGGCAGTTGCGGCTCCTGCAGCTGACGCACGCAAGAAAGATGAGCAGCGCCGTCCAGACAAGCCCCGCAACGACGATAACCGCCGTAGCGGTGATGGCGATCGCAAGAACGCTCCGCATCGTGCTTCGGTCAAGGAAAAGGCTCCTGCGCCTCGTGTTGCCCCACGTACTACCGACGAAGAAAGCGATGGCTTCCGTCGTGGTGGCCGTGGCAAGGCCAAGCTGAAGAAACGCAACGCTCACGGTTTCCAGAACCCGACCGGGCCGGTAATCCGTGACGTGCAGATCGGCGAGACCATCACTGTGGGCGAATTGGCCCAGCAGATGTCGGTCAAGGCTGCTGAAGTCATCAAGTTCATGTTCAAGCTGGGCACCCCGGCCACCATCAACCAGGTACTGGACCAGGAAACTGCCCAGCTGGTTGCCGAGGAGCTGGGCCACAAGGTGACCCTGGTCAGCGACACTGCCCTGGAAGATTCCCTGGCCGAGTCCCTGAAGTTCGAAGGTGAGGCAGTTTCTCGTGCACCGGTCGTGACCGTGATGGGTCACGTTGACCATGGCAAGACCTCGCTGTTGGACTACATCCGTCGTGCCAAAGTGGCCGCGGGCGAGGCCGGTGGCATTACCCAGCACATCGGTGCCTACCACGTGGAAACCGAGCGTGGCATGGTCACCTTCCTCGACACCCCTGGCCACGCCGCGTTTACCGCAATGCGTGCCCGTGGTGCCAAGGCTACCGACATCGTGATCCTGGTGGTCGCGGCAGACGACGGCGTGATGCCGCAAACCATCGAAGCCGTCCAGCACGCTCAGGCTGCTGGTGTTCCGCTGGTAGTCGCGGTGAACAAGATCGACAAGCCAGGCGCTGACCTGGACCGTATCCGCAGCGAGCTTTCGACCCACGGCGTGACTTCGGAAGAGTGGGGTGGTGATACTCCATTCGTACCGGTTTCCGCGAAGATGGGTACTGGCGTAGACGATCTGCTCGAAGCCGTCCTGCTGCAGGCCGAAGTACTGGAGCTCACTGCGATGCCTTCGGCTCCTGGCCGTGGCGTGGTGGTCGAGTCCCGTCTCGACAAGGGACGTGGTCCGGTTGCTACCGTGCTGGTTCAGGACGGTACCCTGCGTCAGGGCGACATGGTGCTGGTCGGTTCGAACTATGGCCGCGTGCGCGCCATGCTCGACGAGAACGGCAAGCCGATCAAGGAAGCCGGTCCTTCCATCCCTGTCGAGATCCTCGGCCTGGACGGTACCCCGGACGCTGGCGACGAAATGAGCGTAGTGGCCGACGAGAAGAAAGCCCGTGAAGTGGCTCTGTTCCGTCAAGGCAAGTTCCGCGAGGTCAAGCTGGCCCGTGCTCATGCCGGCAAGCTGGAAAACATCTTCGAGAACATGGGCCAGGAAGAGAAGAAGACGCTCAACATCGTCCTCAAGTCCGACGTCCGTGGTTCCCTGGAAGCTCTGCAAGGCGCGCTCAACGGCCTGGGCAACGACGAAGTGCAAGTGCGCGTCGTCGGCGGCGGTGTCGGTGGTATCACCGAGAGCGACGCCAACCTGGCACTGGCCTCCAGCGCTGTACTGTTCGGCTTCAACGTGCGTGCCGATGCCGGCGCCCGGAAGATCGTCGAGCAGGAAGGTCTGGATATGCGTTACTACAACGTGATCTACGACATCATCGAAGACGTCAAGAAGGCCTTGACCGGTATGTTGGGCAGCGACGTCCGGGAGAACATCCTGGGTATTGCCGAAGTTCGCGACGTATTCCGCTCGCCGAAGTTTGGTGCGATCGCCGGTTGCATGGTCATCGAAGGTGTCGTGCACCGTAACCGTCCGATCCGCGTGCTGCGTGAAGACATCGTGATCTTCGAAGGCGAGCTGGAATCCCTGCGCCGCTTCAAGGATGACGCTTCCGAAGTCCGTGCCGGCATGGAATGCGGTATTGGCGTGAAGAGCTACAACGACGTCAAAGTCGGTGACAAGATCGAAGTCTTCGAGAAGGTCCAGGTTGCTCGCAGCCTCTAACTCGCGTACTTCAAGAGCCCTGGCAGACCGTCGCATGTGCATGCACGGCACCGCCAGCGGCCTCTAAACGCAACGCCCGGTCCGGCTTCTGCCAGGCCGGGCGTTTGCCGCTTTCAGACCACACGGGTTTCACCGTGAGGCAGTAACAGGTAACAAGACATGGCAAAAGAATACAGCCGTACCCAACGCATCGGGGATCAGATGCAGCGCGAACTGGCGCAATTGATCCGTCGTGAAGTCAAGGATCCACGTGTCGGCCTGGTGACCATCACCGCCGTGGAAGTCAGCCGCGACGTCGGCCACGCGAAGATCTTCATCACCGTGATGGGCCAGGAAAACGCAGAAGAAATCGCCCAGAGCATCAAGGTGCTGAACTCGGCGGCAGGCTTCCTGCGCATGCAGCTGGCCCGGGAAATGAAGCTGCGCAGCGTGCCGCAACTGCACTTCCATTACGATGAGAGCGTGGCTCGCGGGGCGCATCTGTCGGCCCTGATCGAGCGTGCCGTGGCTGAAGACAGCCAGCATGGCGACGCGCCTGCCCCTGAAGACGCCAAGGAGTAAATGGTGGCTCAGGTCAAGCGTATCCGTCGTAACGTCAGCGGCATCATCCTTCTGGATAAGCCGCTGGGCTTCACCTCCAATGCGGCCTTGCAGAAGGTCCGCTGGTTGCTCAATGCCGAGAAGGCCGGTCACACCGGCAGCCTCGACCCCTTGGCCACTGGCGTCCTGCCGTTGTGCTTCGGCGAGGCGACCAAGTTCTCGCAATACCTGCTCGATTCCGATAAGGGTTACGAGACCCTGGCACAGCTAGGCAAGACCACCACCACGGCGGACGCTGAAGGTGAAGTTTTGCAGACTCGCGAGGTGACCGTTGGTCGTGCCGACATTGAAGCGGTATTGCCGGAATTTCGCGGCGAAATCAAACAGATACCGCCGATGTACTCCGCCCTCAAGCGTGATGGCCAGCCACTCTACAAATTGGCTCGTGCAGGGGAAGTGGTGGAGCGTGAACCGCGTTCTGTTACTATTGCGCGCTTGGAATTACTCGCCTGCGAAGGCGACACTGCCCGTCTGGCGGTGGACTGCAGCAAAGGCACCTATATCCGTACCCTGGTGGAAGATATCGGTGAAAAACTGGGCTGTGGTGCTTACGTTGCGGAACTGCGGCGGACCCAGGCCGGACCTTTCAGCCTGGCCCAGACGGTCACCCTGGAAGAGCTTGAAGCAGTGCATGCCGAGGGCGGCAATGAAGCGGTAGATCGCTTCCTGATGCCATCGGACAGTGGCCTGCTGGATTGGCCGCTGCTGCAGTTCTCGGAACACAGCGCGTTCTACTGGCTCAACGGCCAGCCGGTGCGCGCTCCCGATGCACCGAAGTTCGGCATGGTGCGGGTACAGGATCACAACGGTCGTTTCATCGGTATCGGTGAAGTGAGCGAAGACGGGCGCATCGCGCCGCGTCGACTGATTCGGTCAGAATGACCGAACGAGTGTGGCTGTTAACAGGCACGGTCAACACTCATTTTTAGATACAGGGATTTGTCCCTGGCCTGTTGAAACTGCCCTTTGGGTGGTTTCCTGAAAAAAGGATTGCCTCATGGCTCTCGACGTTCAAGAAAAAGCACAAATCGTTGCTGACTACCAGCAAGCTGTTGGTGACACTGGTTCGCCAGAAGTGCAAGTTGCACTGCTGACCCACAACATCAACAAGCTGCAAGGTCACTTCAAGGCCAACGGTAAAGATCACCACTCCCGTCGTGGTCTGATCCGCATGGTAAACCAGCGCCGTAAGCTGCTGGACTACCTGAAAGGCAAGGATCTGGGTCGTTATCAGACTCTGATCGGCCGCCTGGGTCTGCGTCGCTAATCAGCGATTGCGCTATGAGGTTGGTTGTTTGCCATGCGTCAGCGGTTTTTCCGCTGGCGTATGGCAGGCTTCCAGCCTCAAGTTTTATCTGCTTCACCGTTTTACCTGGACAATAAAGGCTGGGCCGATTCCCGGTATTGCCCAAGAATTTCGCAAGAATCAAGTTTCCCCAAGAGCCACAAAGAAGGTAGGACACCGTGAACCCGGTAATCAAAAAATTCCAGTTCGGTCAGTCGACCGTAACCCTCGAGACTGGCCGTATCGCCCGTCAGGCCTCCGGCGCAGTATTGGTCACCGTTGACGACGACGTCAGCGTATTGGTGACCGTGGTTGGCGCCAAGCAAGCGGATCCAGGCAAGGGCTTCTTCCCTCTGTCCGTTCACTACCAGGAAAAGACTTACGCTGCCGGTAAGATCCCTGGCGGTTTCTTCAAGCGTGAAGGCCGCCCTTCCGAGAAAGAAACCCTGACCTCGCGTCTGATCGACCGTCCGATCCGCCCTCTGTTCCCAGAAGGCTTCATGAACGAAGTGCAGGTTGTCTGCACCGTGGTTTCCACCAGCAAGAAGACCGATCCGGACATCGCTGCGATGATCGGTACCTCGGCTGCCCTGGCGATCTCCGGCATTCCTTTCGACGGCCCGATCGGCGCCGCTCGCGTGGCATTCCACGAAAGCACCGGCTACCTGCTGAACCCGACCTACGAGCAGCTTCAGGCATCTAGCCTGGACATGGTCGTGGCCGGTACCGAAGAAGCCGTACTGATGGTTGAATCGGAAGCCAAAGAGCTGACCGAAGACCAGATGCTGGGCGCCGTACTGTTCGCCCACGACGAATTCCAGTCGGTGATCAAGGCTGTCAAGGAACTGGCTGCCGAAGCCGCCAAGCCAACCTGGACCTGGGCTCCGCAAGCCGAAGCGACCGAACTGCTGGGCGCTATCCGTGCCGAGTTCGGTGAAGCGATCTCCCAGGCCTACACCATCACCGTCAAGGCCGACCGTTACGCTCGCCTGGGCGAGCTGAAGGACCAAGTGGTTGCCAAGCTGTCCGGTGAAGAAGGCCAGCCGACTTCCGCTGAAGTCAAAGCCGCTTTCGGCGAAATCGAATACCGCACCGTTCGCGAAAACATCGTCAACGGCAAGCCACGTATCGACGGCCGCGACACCCGCACCGTACGTCCGCTGAACATCGAAGTCGGCGTCCTGGCCAAGACCCACGGTTCGGCCCTGTTCACCCGTGGTGAAACCCAGGCGCTGGTCGTTGCCACTCTGGGCACCGCCCGTGACGCGCAGCTGCTGGATACCCTGGAAGGCGAGAAAAAAGACCCGTTCATGCTGCACTACAACTTCCCGCCGTTCTCGGTAGGCGAGTGTGGTCGCATGGGTGGCGCTGGTCGTCGCGAAATCGGCCACGGCCGTCTGGCCCGTCGTTCCGTTCAGGCCATGCTGCCTGCCGCTGACGTGTTCCCGTACACCATCCGCGTGGTATCGGAAATCACCGAGTCCAACGGTTCCAGCTCGATGGCTTCCGTTTGCGGTGCTTCCCTGGCCCTGATGGACGCGGGTGTGCCGATGAAGGCACCGGTTGCCGGTATCGCCATGGGTCTGGTTAAAGAAGGCGAGAAGTTCGCCGTCCTGACCGACATCCTGGGCGACGAAGACCACCTGGGCGACATGGACTTCAAGGTAGCCGGTACCGCCAAGGGCGTCACCGCGCTGCAGATGGACATCAAGATCAAGGGCATCACCGAAGAAATCATGGAGATCGCCCTGGGCCAGGCCCTGGAAGCTCGCCTGAACATCCTCGGTCAGATGAACCAGGTCATCGGTCAATCCCGTACCGAGCTGTCGGCCAACGCTCCGACCATGATCGCGATGAAGATCGATACCGACAAGATCCGTGACGTCATCGGTAAAGGCGGCGCGACCATCCGTGCGATCTGCGAAGAAACCAAGGCCTCGATCGATATCGAAGACGATGGTTCGATCAAGATCTTCGGTGAAACCAAGGAAGCGGCAGAGGCCGCGCGCCAGCGCGTCCTGGGCATCACCGCAGAGGCTGAGATCGGCAAGATCTACGTCGGCAAGGTTGAGCGCATCGTCGACTTCGGCGCCTTCGTCAACATCCTGCCTGGCAAGGACGGTCTGGTGCACATCTCCATGCTGAGCGACGCTCGCGTAGAGAAAGTCACCGACATCCTGAAAGAAGGCCAGGAAGTGGAAGTGCTGGTACTGGACGTGGACAACCGCGGCCGTATCAAGCTGTCCATCAAGGACGTGGCAGCAGCCAAGGCTTCGGGCGTTTAATCCCCCGCCAGCCTTAAGCTGAACAGCAGACGCCCCGACTGGTTCGGGGCGTTTTGCTATCTGCGGCTCGCATCTGCTGCTTTGCCTGGCGCGTCCCGGATGCCGGTGCTAGGTTTAGCCGACGCCGGTGTAGCTCAGTCGGTAGAGCAGCGCACTCGTAACGCGAAGGTCGCAGGTTCGATTCCTGTCTCCGGCACCAGATAGCAGGTCAGGGCAGATCATGACTGCCTACGCCCTTCAAGAACTTCCGCTTGGCGATAAATGAACGCCCTCGAAAGACACCGAATTAAAAACATCGGCAGACAGCTGTAGCCACCATGTCGAGTTTGCGTGTTTTATCCAAAAACCGTACTAAACAGTTACCCCAACTTGCTCCATAAGCTCCAGGCTTCTCCTGATTATTTGAGCTGAGCGCTCTTCTAGTTGCTTGTTGAATGACGTCTGGTTTACGGATGCCGGCAAGCCAGAGATAACTGCATCAACCAAGAGGTTGCCTGTATTTAGCCTGCATCATGTACCGGGCCTCAGCCATGTGCTCGGCGCTACTGGGTTTATGCGCTTTGTGTCCGGACGAGTTTTGGGCCCGGTTGATCATCCCCCGGCTGATCATGAAGCGGATAGTAGCCGCTAGGGGTATTGCGCATAATGACAGCCAGAAATCATGGAGCGTCCCGTGTGAAGAAGTGGAAGTTGGCTGTGTTCGGTGTGGTGTCGCTGGCCCTTGCAGGCTGTGAGAAAGGCCCCTCCTATGAATTTGAGGGGCAGTACTTCGCCGCCGAAGGCGAAGAATGCACGACTCCAGCGAATACCAAGGACCTGGAGCACTATTTTCTGGAAATAACCAAACAGGCCAGCATGGGAAAGGTGGTGTATTCCGCCAAGTTGCCATCAGCGGCAAAAGCCGGGCTGCCTGTTGTCAGTGCGCAAGACGTCTCGCCCAATGATGATAATCAACTCACTTTCAATTTCAGCAAAGCCAGGGTGTACGGGGTTCCTCCGGAGAATCCGGACTTTACTATCGTAGTTACCGTAATCCCCAATCAAGACAGGGAAGGGCATCTTTGGCTGATCAAGAACAAGATGATCATTACCAAGGATGGGGAAGTGAAAGAGTTCGATATCCTTGAACGTCTGAAAGACCTTATCGATGTCGGGCGGACAGGCGCCTGCTTGAGAAAAGGAACGGCGACGGGCTGAGCGTGAATCAATCCGAGTTCACCGCAAGCTCTCAGCAATTCGGCGTGAAACAACCACTCATCTTCGTCGGGCCCTGATTGGTTAATGCCGATCAGTTCAGGAAAGGGTAGGCGCGAGGCTTGCCCGCGATGGACTTCAGGGCGCTGCGTTTATCCAATACCTGCGCGCTACCGTTGACGACCATCGCGAGCAAGCTTCGCTCGGGCAGGGGGGCACTTCGCTTAACTGACTGGCATTACCCTGATTGGCTCCCCTTTTAAGCACCGATGTAGCCCATTGCGATGACTGGATCTGCGAAATCCTGTTTCGCAGGGTTCTGGCGAGTGGGTGTTTGATGATGCTCCGCAAAACCTCCGATTTTTCTGCAATGGGTGCATCAGGTCATATAAATCGTGGGCCAAAGTCCCTATATTCGATTCCTGTCTGAGTACCAGCATGCTGTTTTCAGATGATCCCGAATGGCTCTGCAGGCCGGTTGAATCGAGCGGCCCAGAGATCCCAGCGACCCAGATCCATTTCCATTCCCACGATCAGAGAGAACGAGATGATTCCTAAAGAGGCAAGAATCGACGTAGCACTTGAAAGGTACCTGGATGCCACGCCTTCCCTGAAGGAAGAAATCAGCGCCCTCAGCCCTGCGGAGCAGAAGCAGCAGGCGCAATGGGCCTTTGAAGACGAGGCGGAGTCTCGCGGCATCGAGCCGTGGGAGTTGGTACTCGACCTGGTGGCCGAGACACCCGAGGAGCTGAAGGCCATGCGCCTGGAAGTGCATCAGGAGGTTGCTGAAGCACTGGGCATGGAACTTGAGGAATATCTGGAACTGAACGAAATCGACGATTGAGCGCCACTACTGGCCACAAGCTTCAAGAAGGTCTCCTGAAGCTTGTGGCTTGATACTCGCCGCGGTTTTCAGAGGCTCAGCCGCATGGACAGGTCCAGGGCCTTCACGTCCTTGGTCATCGCACCGATGGAGATGTAGTCCACCCCGGTTTCGGCGATCGGACGCAAGGTGCTTTCGTTGATCCCGCCGCTGGCTTCGAGCTTGGCCTGACCAGCATTCAGTCGCACGGCCTCGCGCATATCCTCCAGGCTCAACTCGTCGAGCATGATGATGTCGGCGCCCGCCGCCAGTGCTTCTTTCAATTCCCCCAGGCTTTCCACTTCCACTTCCACCGGCTTGCCCGGGGCGATCTTGTGGGCGGCGCTGATGGCCTGGGCGATGCCGCCACAGGCGGCGATATGGTTTTCCTTGATCAGGAAGGCGTCATACAGGCCGATGCGGTGATTGTGGCAGCCGCCGCAGGTGACGGCGTACTTCTGCGCCAGCCGCAAGCCGGGAAGGGTCTTGCGGGTATCCAGCAGTTTGACCTGGGTATCGGCGACAAAGTCGGCCAGGTAGCGGGCGCGGGTGGCTACGCCGGACAGCAGTTGCAGGAAGTTCAGGGCACTGCGCTCACCAGTGAGCAGCGAACGGGCCGGACCTTCGAGGTGGAACAGCGCCTGGTTGGGCGCCACCCGCTCGCCATCTGCTACCTGCCAGTGCACGGCGACCCGTGGGTCCAGCTGGCGAAACACCGCGTCGACCCAGGCCGTACCGCTGATCACTGCGGCTTCGCGAGTGATGATCGTGGCCTTGGCCAGGCGTTCGGCCGGGATCAATTGCGCGGTGATGTCGCCGCTGCCGATGTCTTCCAGCAGCGCGCGGCGCACGTTGGCTTCGATTTCGGCGGTCAGGTCGGCGAGGCGTAGATTCGGCATAACGGACTCCACAAACAAAGTGCGCCGATTATAGGGGCACGGCATGGACGAACCCAAGGCGGCTGATCCGACAGACTGAGGCGAACCTGTGTTTCCTCGTTTTGTCTGATTAATGAGAGGGAATTTTCTTAGAAAAGTAAGAGATATTTCCGAGGAGACGACAGAGTCTGCTGGCGCAACAGGGGCGTTTTACAAGATAATGCGACTTGTAATTGACGTCATAGCTTTGACGTATCTTTGGCTTCCCCTTACATGAAGTGCAGTGGAGTGCATCTGCCTCCGCTCAGCGTCGGCTGTGAGCGTCACCGGCTCGGCAGGACCTTGATATCGAACCGAAGAAACACCTATGCAGGAGGCTTGGATGCACAACGACGGGAATGTAGTGCCTTTGCACAAGGCCGCTACAGATCAGGCGACGGCTTCGCCGCTTGCCCGCCTGCCTGTGATTCTGCTTCAGGTTCGTGACAAGGCCGCCCAGCAATTGCGCCACGGCCTGCAAGAGTTGTTCGATAACGCCGATGACACCCTGTTCGAGATGGCCGACCGGGCGCAGAACAATGTCGAGCAGAACATCCTGTTCGAAGCCATGCGCGACCTGCGCCTGAAGCGCAAGAGCATCGAGCGCGGTTTCCTCGAGAAGTTCTTCGAAGCCTTTGCCGGCCTGGCCCAATACGATCCGCCCCTGATCATTGCCCACGTGGCGGCCTACGACTGCGAGCCGCAGTCGTCCCGGGACGAACTGGAAAAATCCGTGGCCGTGGATGCCATGGTGGCCAAGGTGTTCAACCGCGCCGGCTTCGCCCTGGGGCACCTCACCGCGCGCCTGGGCGTGTTGTTGGGCCGGCGCCTGGCAGAGGGCGAAAACCCCCTCGGACCGGCGCTGCTCTGCGAGTACTTCCTGCAGGCCGGGCGCAACCTGGGCGTGGAGATCAAGGTCAAGCTGATCATCCTCAAGCTGTTCGAGCGCTACGTGCTCAGCGAGGCCGAACAACTCTATGCCGAGGCCAACCAGCTGCTGATCGCCACTGGCGTCCTGCCCGAGCTGCTGCCGGCACCGGCACGTCGGGCTTCGGATCGGGCCCGGGCCGAGGTCCAGGGCGAGGCCGGGCCGGGCAAATCCGGACAACATCCCTTCGACGAAAGTGTCCAGGAAGTCTTCGCCGCCTTGCAGACCCTGCTGTGCCATGTACGCGGCAGCGTGGCGCCAACCCTGGAAGCCAGCGCCGAGACCCAGCCGATTTCCACCCGCGACCTGTTGCGGCTGTTGTCGCACCTGCAGCAGTACGTGCCGCCTCCCAGCGTTCAGGATGATTTCGACCTGCGCAACCAGCTGGAGCAGTTGCTGACCCGGGTCAGCGTCAAGAGCGGCAAGTCTCGGGTTGTGGATGTAGCCGACGAGGATGTGATCAACCTGATCGCCATGCTCTTCGAATGCATTCTCGACGATCGCAACCTGCCGGATTCCCTCAAGGCACTGATCGGTCGCCTGCAGATCCCCATGCTCAAGGTAGCGGTGCTGGACAAGAGCTTCTTCAGCCGCGGCAGCCATCCGGCCCGGCGCCTGCTCAATGAAATTGCCGCTGCCGCCATGGGCTGGGGCGGTTGCGATGACCATCAGCGCGATAGCCTGTATCTGCGGATCGAGCAAGTGGTACAGCGCCTGCTGAGCGAGTTCACCGACGATCCGGCGATCTTTTCCGAACTGCTGGCGGACTTCCTGGCCTTCACCGCCGATGAGCGGCGCCGTGCCGAGTTGCTGGAGCAGCGCACTCGCGATGCCGAAGAAGGCCGGGCCAAGGCCGAGCTGGCCCGACGCCGGGTGGAACGGGCCCTTAACCAGGCGTTGCTGGGCAAAGTGCTGCCGCAAAGAGTGGTCGACTTCATTCGTGACGCCTGGAGCCAGGTCCTGCTGCTCAGTTGCCTGAAGCACGGTGACGACTCGGAGCAATGGCAAGCCGCCGAGCAGACCATGGAGCAGTTGATCTGGAGTGTGCAGCGCCATGCCCAGCCGGACACCGCCATGCGCCTGCTGGCCCTGGTGCCGGGGCTGCTCAAGGGTTTGCGCGAGGGGTTGAGCGGTGCGGCTTTCGATCCGTTCGCCACCAGCGAGTTCTTCGCCCAGCTGGAGCTCCTGCACCTGCAGGCTTTCGAGCATCAGGCCCAGGCCGCTCAACAGGCTGTGGCCACCCTGCAGGTGGCGCCCACGGACATGATCGAGGTCGCCCAGCACATTGTCCTGCCCAGCGCCGAAGAGGGCCCGCTGGAAGCCGCGCCCCTGGCCCTGCCGGCCAACGACGCCAGCGTGCAGTGGGTGGATCAGTTGCGCCTCGGCGCCTGGGTCGAGTTCCAGGAGGACGAGGACAACATCCTGCGCTGCAAGCTGGCGGCGATCGTCCCCCATCCGGTGGTCAAGTACGTGTTCGTCAACCGCACCGGGATGAAGGTGCTGGAACGCACGCGCATGGGCCTGGCCCTGGAATTCCACCGCGACGCGGTCCGTGCCCTGGACGATACCCTCCTGTTCGACCGGGCCCTGGAGTCGGTGATCGGCAATCTGCAGCGACTCAATCACGGCAAGTGATCGCAACCAGGGCAGGGATCGCGGCATACTGGGCCACCCAAGGCTTTAGTTGAAGGAATCGGTATGCGGCTGGACCCTGCCACGGGTTGGTGTCATGGCGTACGTCACTGTCCGTCACCCAATTTCAATGAGCGCCCGGCGGGCGAGATCTCCCTGCTGGTGATCCATAACATCAGCCTGCCGCCGGGTCAGTTCGGCACCGGCAAGGTGCAGGAATTCTTCCAGAATCGCCTTGATGTCACAGAACATCCCTACTTTGCCGGGATCGCCGACTTGCGCGTGTCTGCGCATTTTCTGATCGAACGTGACGGTGCGGTCACCCAGTTTGTCTCCTGTCTGGACCGGGCCTGGCATGCCGGTGTGTCGAGTTTCGAAGGGCGCGAGACCTGCAACGACTTTTCCCTGGGGATCGAACTGGAAGGCACCGATGAGTTGCCCTTCACAGGCGCCCAGTACCAGGCGTTGAGTCTCTTGACCGAACAACTGCAGGCGGCATTTGGTGCCATCACGCCACAACGGATCTGTGGCCATAGCGACATCGCACCCGGGCGCAAGACCGACCCGGGCCAGGCTTTTGACTGGGCACGCTATCGTGCCGCCTTGGAGAAGGGGGAAGGACAATGAGTTTTCTGGTGTTGCTGCTGGCCGTGTGGATCGAGAAGTTCTCGGCCCTGCGTCAGAAAGTGCAGCGCGACAGCGGGTGGCTGGCGCGCCTGGCGCGGATGGAGTCGAGCCCGCGCCTGGCCGGGCATCCGTGGGGAGTGCTGGGGTTGCTGGTGCTGCTGCCGGTGGTGGTGCTCGGCCTGCTGTTGCTGGTATTGCAACCGGTAGCCTATGGCCTGTTGGCATTGCCGGTACACCTGCTCGTGGTGATCTATGCCCTGGGCCGCGGCGACTTGCTCGGCGGCCTGGGCCCCTTTCGCGATGCCTGGCGGCGCGAGGACCTGCAAGCGGCGCTGCACGTGGCCAAGCGTGACCTGGGCATTTGCGCCGACACCGGCGAGCAGTTGCTGGAGCGGGTCCAGGGCCATCTCTTGTGGCAGGCCTACCAGAGCTTCTTCGCGGTCATTTTCTGGTACTTCCTGCTGGGCCCGGTCGCGGCGCTGAGCTACCGCCTGCTGGCGCTGGCCGCCGAGCACGGCAAGAACCCGGCCCTGGTGGAGCGCGCGGCGCAGCTGCGGCATGCCTTTGACTGGCTGCCCGTGCGGCTCCTGGCGGCAAGCTTCGCCCTGGTGGGCAACTTCGTCGCAGTGGGCCGGGTGATGCTCCACGAGTTGCTCAACTGGCATATCGGTGCGGCGCAACTGGTGGAAAAGGTCGGCCTGGTGGCGGGAGAAATTCCACCACCGGTGACCGGGCCGGAAGGCATCAACAGCCTCGATCGCATCTGGGAGCTGCTGCTGCGGGCCGCGGTGCTCTGGTACGCCGGGTTCGCCCTGTACACCGTGCTCATCTGAGCCCCTTGGCGAGGGAGCCGCTTCCCTCGCCCTGTTCCCCGCAGCGCCACCCAGGCGCGGTTAACTTTAAGTTACAAAACCTCCCCCGAAATTGAGCTATACAGACGGAGCGCCGAATAGTGGCTATCTGCTGCCTTCGCCTGCCTGCCAATAAAAATAAAAGAAAAGGGAGACTTCTTTGTGAAGAGCTTGCTCTATCCCGCTGTCGCGCTGATGAACCGCCTGAGCTTCGGCATGAAGTTCAGCCTGATCAGCGTGCTGTTCTTTGTACCCATGCTGGTGACCAACTTCTATCTGGTGCGCGATTCCTATCGCGAATTCCAGGGCACCCGGGTCGAACTGCAAAGCCTCGACCTGCTGGGCAGCAGCCTGGCGCTACGCCGAGACCTGGAAACCCTGAACAACCAGGTACAGATCAATGCCGGCCTCGGCCAGTCCGGCAAGGCCGGAGACCTTGAGAGCAAGATCGTCGCCCAGGAGCGCCTGGTGCTCGAGCGCCTGCAAGCCATGCACGCGGTGACCACCGACCCCCAGCAGGTGGAGATATTCAACGCCAAGCGCGACGAACTGGTGGCCGCCTTCAAGACCCAGCAAGCGGAAAGCTCGCTGCTGAACAAGAGCGGGCTGATCGGCAAGCTGCTGGGCAGCGCGCAGCTGCTCAGCCAGATCATCGCCAGCCAGTCGGGCCTCAGCCGTGACGCCCAGGGCGATATCCGCCAGCTCAGCGAACTGATCACCGGCGTCACTCCGCAGGTCACCCAGGTCCTGGGCGAGGGCCGGGCCATGGGTGCCTTCTCCCTGGGCCAGGGTTTCCTCAACTCCTCGTCCAGTACCCGTTTCGACGAGCTGCTGGTGCAGATCGAAAAACTCCAGGCCGAGTATGGCCTCAAGCTGCAGGATGCCCTGGGTTCCAGCCGGGCCGCCCACGACGCCCTCGATGGCGCGGCCAATGCCAGCAAGGGCAGCCTCAAGCAAGCCAGCGAGCTGTTCGAAGAGCAGGTGGTGATGGCCGAGACCCTGGAGGCGCCCTGGCCGGCGTTCTACGAGCAGGTCAGCCAGCTGATGGGCCAGACCTACCAGCTCAACGAAAGCACCCTGAAGTTCCTCGATGTCGAACTGCAAAAGCGCCTGGCGCAGAACCGCAGCCACATGGTGCTGCTGGTGGCGGCCCTGGCCCTGGTGTTCCTGTCGATCGTCTATCTCTATGGCGGCTTCTATGCCTCGACCCGCACCACCCTGCGGCGCCTCGGCGCCATGATGGACAAAGTGGCGGCCGGCGACATGACCGTCACCTTCACCGCCCACAGCCGTGACGAACTGGGGGAGTTGGGCAGCCTGTTCAACGGCACGGTGCTGAAGATCCATGACCTGATCGAGCGGGTCGGCCATACCGTCAGCGAAGTCGAGCGCCAGGCCGGGCAAGTGCAGAGTGTCTCGGCCCAGAGCAACCAGGCGGTGGCCGGCCAGCGCAGCCAGATCGAGCAGGTGGCCACGGCGATGAACCAGATGTCGGCCACCTCCCAGGAAGTGGCCCGCAGCGCCGCGGCGGCGGTCAGCAGTGCCCACAGCGTCAACGATGAAACCGTCAGCGGCCGGGGCCTGGTGGAATCCCAGCAGGGCAGCATCGCCCGGCTGGCCAGCGAGATCGACCAGTCGGTGCTGGTGATCAACCAGCTGGCCAGCGACAGCCAGTCCATCAGCCGGGTGCTGGAGGTGATCAAGAGCATCGCCGAGCAGACCAACCTGCTGGCCCTCAACGCCGCCATCGAGGCGGCCCGGGCCGGCGAGCAGGGGCGGGGTTTCGCCGTGGTGGCCGATGAGGTCAGGACCCTGGCCAAGCGCACCCAGCAGTCCACCGAAGAAATCGAAGACATGATCGGCAAGCTGCATGGCGGGGTCAGTGCAGCGGTCAAGGCCATGGGCACCAGCCATGCCATGGCCAATGGCACGGTCGACCAGTCGGAGAAGGTCCAGCAAGCCCTGGAAAACATCCTCGGCGCGGTGGGCATGATCGTTGACCAGAACCAGCAGATCGCCGCGGCAGTGGAGCAGCAGACGGCCGTGGCCCACGACATCGACCAGAACATCGTCGAGATCAACCGCGCCGGTGAACGTACCGCCGAAGGCGCCCACCAGACCGAAGATGCCAGTCGCCAGCTCGCAGCCCAGGTGGTCGAGCTCAAGCAGTTGATCGGCGCGTTCCGGGTCTGAACACGCCCTCCAGCACAGCCCCGGTCCGGCGGGGCTGCCACAAGCTGTAGTAATTAATCGCTTTGTCTGCGGCGTGTTTCCTGCTTTCCTGCGCGTTTTTTCGAGCGTCGCTCGCGCTCGGCCAGTCAGCCATGGCTCGTCCATGGCCCTGAGGAAATCCGCCGATGACCGTTTCTTCCGGAGTGCTGGGGCGCTGCGCCCATTGCCAGGCCCTGCTCGATCTTGAACCCTGGCAACTCAACGCCATGACCATGCAGGAGCCCTTCGCCTGCAAGCACTGCCACAAGCCGCTGAAGCTCGAGTGCCCCGCACAGGTCAAGCGCCTCAAGGCCCTGGGCTCGTTCGCCACCCTGCGGGCCATGCTGATCGTGCTGTGTGCCACGGTGCTGCTGGTCAGCCTGGCGCTGCAATGGATCGGGTTGCTGGAGCGCACCCTGCAACTGGGCATCTCGGCGCTGGTGCTGGTGGCTTACCTGCTGGTGATGACCATTGCCCGGCGTCGGCAGCGCCGCCCCCTGCTGCTACAGGCTGGCTGAGGGCCAGCCGAACACTTCGCAAGCGTTACGGGTGCTGGCGCTGGCCAGGTGCTCGGCGCTGATGCCGATGATCTCGGCCAGGGCCGCGCAGATTTCCGGCAGGTGCTGGGGGCTGTTGCGCTGGTTGGGGTACATCGCCGGGGCCATGTCCGGCGAGTCGGTCTCCAGCACCAGGGATTCCAGGGGCAATTCGGCGAGCAACTTGCGCAGGCGCAGGGCCTGGGGCCAGGTCGCGGCGCCGCCCAGGCCCAGCTTGAAACCCAGCTTGAGGTATTCCCGGGCTTCCTCGCGGCTGCCGGCGAAGGCATGGATGATCCCGCCGCGCTGGAGCTTGAAGCGCTTCAGGGTGGCGATCACGGCTGCGTGGCTGCGCCGCACATGCAGCAGCGCCGGTAGCTGGAAGTCCGCCGCCAGCTTCAATTGGGCCTCGAACAGCGCCTGCTGACGCTCGCGGTCCAGGTGCTGGAGAAAGTAGTCCAGGCCGATCTCGCCCACCGCGCACAACTGCCGATGCCCCGCCAGGCGTGCCAGCCAGTCGCCCAGGTGCTGCAGGTCGGCGGGCTGGTGATCGTCCAGGTACACCGGGTGCAGGCCGAACGCCGCGTATAGCTGCGAGTCGCCTTGCACCAGGTCCCAGACCCGCTGCCAGTTGTCCTGGTAGACCCCCAGCACCACCATCCGCCCGACACCCCGGGCGCGGCTGTCGGCCAGCAGCGCCGTGCGGTCGGCGTCGAAGTCGGGAAAATCCAGGTGGGTGTGGCTGTCGATCAGCTCCACGGTTCAGCCCTGCTGGATACGCTGCTTGAAGGTCCGGGCGATGGCCTGCACGCCGGGTTGGTAATGCCCTTCCTCGATGGCGGCCAGGGCCAGGTGCAGGGCCTTTTCAGCGATCAACGCGTGTTGCTGGGCCATGGCATTGACCGGCAGCGGCAGGAAATCCAGCAACTGAGTATCGCCAAAGGTACCCAGGCGCAGTGGCCGAGACTTGAGCGGGAAGTCGTGCAGGGCATCGAACACCCCTTGCAGCAGCACATAGGAGGTGGTCACCAGGGCATCGGGCAGGTGGCCCAGGCGCTGCAGCAACTCCTCCATCAACTGCCGGCCGCAATCGCGGCTGAAGGCCTCGCCATGCTCGATCAGCACCTCGCCGCCGAAGCCTTGCAGGGCCTGGCGGAAACCCGCAGCCCGTTCATGGCTGATGCCCAGCTCCGGGCGAGCGCCGATCAGCACGATCTGCCGGGGCTCGGGTTGCAGCAGGCTCTGGGTCAGTTGCAGGCTGGCTTGCAGGTCATCGCTGATCACCGAACAGAACTGCCCGGCTGGCATCACCCGGTCAATGGCAATGATCGGCAAGCCCTGGGCCTGCAATTGCTGGTAGCTGTCGTCTTCGGGCGGCAGGCAGCTGGCGACGAACAGCGCGTCACAGCGACGCGCGCGAAACAGCTGCAGCAGTTGCCGCTCGCTGTCCGGCGCATCGTCGGAGCTGGCGATCAGCAACTGGTAGCCCCGGGCTCGCGCCCCTTGCTCCAGCAATTTGGCGATACGCGCGTAGCTGGGGTTCTCCAGGTCCGGGAGAATGAAACCCAGGGTCCGGGTGTGGCGGCTGCGCAGGCCGGCCGCCTGTGGGTTGGGGGTGAAGCCGTGTTCCTCGACAACCGCCCGTACCCGTTCCACGGTGGCGCTGCTGATGCGTTGCTGTTCGGCCTTGCCGTTGATGACGTAACTGGCGGTGGTGACGGACACACCGGCCAATCGAGCTATATCACTGAGTTTCAACCCGGGATTTCCTTATTTTTGGTGCTTGCCCCGACATTTTCGCCAATCCTACCTGATCTGGGCACGCGACCAACGTCGGAACCGGCAGGCGACCAGCAGGACTTCAAGGGGCAGAGATTATCGAGTAACTTGCCGATCCTGCTAGATTAAACGTTTCAGCAAGCGTATTTTCTGGGCCACAGCGTCAACGTAGAAACGCTGCCGCCCGCTGGCCAGTCCCATTTTTGGCCATGACAGCGCCTACGCTGCTGACTTAAAACAATACCTAGCGCTGCCCCCCGCGCTAAATAGGAGAATCCATGCTCGAACTCACCGTAGAGCAGATATCCATGGGCCAGACGGCTGTGGACAAGTCCGCAGCGCTGCACCTGCTGGCCGACAAACTGGTGGCTGACGGCCTGGTGGCCGCGGGTTACCTGACCGGCCTCGAACATCGCGAGGCCCAGGGCTCGACCTTCCTTGGCCAAGGTATCGCCATCCCCCACGGCACCCCGCAAACCCGCGACCAGGTCTTTGCCACCGGCGTGCGCCTGCTGCAGTTTCCCGAAGGCGTGGACTGGGGCGACGGGCAGATCGTCTACCTGGCCATCGGCATCGCCGCCAAGTCCGACGAGCACCTGCGCCTGCTGCAATTGCTGACCCGCGCCCTGGGCGAGACCGACCTGGGCCAGGCCCTGCGCCGCGCCAGTTCGCCGCAGGCCCTGCTCAAGCTGCTGCAAGGCGCGCCCCAGGAGCTGGCGCTGGATGCACAGATGATCAGCCTTGGGGTGGCGGCCGAAGATTTCGAAGAACTGGTGTGGCGCGGTGCGCGCTTGTTGCGCCAGGCCGAGTGCGTGAGCAACGGCTTTGCCGCCGTGCTGCAGCAGGTCGAGGCGCTGCCCCTGGGGGATGGCCTGTGGTGGCTGCACAGTGAACAGACCGTGTTGCGCCCGGGCCTGGCCTTCGTCACCCCGGACAAACCCATCCGTTACCTGGGCCAGCCGCTGAGCGGCCTGTTCTGCCTGGCCAGCCTCGGTGAAGCCCACCAGGCCCTGCTCGAACGCTTGTGCACGCTGCTGATCGACGGTCGTGGCCAGGAGTTGTGGCGCGCTACCAGCACCCGCGCGGTGCTCGAAGTCCTGGGCGGCGAGTTGCCGGCGGACTGGCCCAGTGCCCGCATTGCCCTGGCCAACGTCCATGGCTTGCACGCCCGTCCGGCCAAGGAGCTGGCGCAACTGGCCAAGGGGTTCGAGGGCGAGATCCGCATTCGTCTCGCCGACGGCAAGGAACCGGCAGTCTCGCTGAAGAGCCTGAGCAAGCTGCTCAGCCTCGGCGCCCGGCGTGGCCAGGTGCTGGAGCTGATCGCCGAGCCGAGCATCGCCGCCCAGGCCTTGCCGGTGTTGCTGGCGGCCATCGAGCAAGGACTGGGTGAAGAGGTCGAGCCCTTGCCGACCGTCGCGGCGCACGTGGATGTGTCGCAAGAGATCGCCGCACCGCTCAGCGCGCCAACTTCCGGCAGCCTGATCCAGGCGGTCGCCGCTGCCCCCGGGATCGCCATCGGTCCGGCCCATGTCCAGGTCCAGCAGAGCATCGACTATCCGCTGCGTGGTGAGTCCGCTGCCATTGAGCGCCAGCGGTTGCAGCGGGCCCTGGGCGAGGTGCGCGAGGACATCCAGGGGCTGATCCAGCGCAGCCAGGCCAAGGCCATCCGCGAGATCTTCATCACCCACCTGGAAATGCTCGACGACCCCGAGCTAGTGGACGAGGTGGACACCCGGCTCAAGCAGGGCGAAAGCGCCGAGGCCGCGTGGATGAGCGTGATCGAAGGCGCCGCCCGGCAACAGGAAGCCTTGCAGGATGCCTTGCTCGCCGAGCGCGCCGCCGACCTGCGGGACATCGGGCGCCGGGTGCTGGCCCAGCTCTGCGGCCTGGCGGCCCCGGTCGAGCCGGAGCAACCCTATATCCTGGTGATGGATGAGGTCGGCCCCTCGGACGTGGCCCGCCTGGACCCGGCCCGGGTGGCCGGCATTCTCACCGCCCGTGGCGGCGCCACGGCCCACAGTGCCATCGTCGCTCGGGCCCTGGGCATTCCGGCGCTGGTGGGCGCCGGCGCCGGGGTACTGTTGATTGCGTCCGGCACGGCGTTGCTGCTGGATGGCCAGCGCGGTCGCCTGCATGTCGACCCGGATCCGGCGACCCTGCAGCGTGCAGTCCAGGAGCGCGACAGCCGCGAGCAGCGGCTCAAGGCCGCCGCTGAACAGCGCCACCTGCCGGCCCAGACCCGTGACGGGCATGCGGTGGAGGTGTTTGCCAATATCGGTGCCAGCGCGGAGGTTGCCGCGGCCGTGGAGAACGGCGCCGAAGGCATCGGCCTGCTGCGCACCGAACTGATCTTCATGGCCCACCCCCAGGCCCCGGACGAAGCCACCCAGGAAGCCGAGTACCGCCGCGTGCTCGATGGCCTGGGCGGGCGGCCGCTGGTGGTGCGCACCCTCGACGTGGGCGGCGACAAACCGCTGCCCTACTGGCCGATCGCCCAGGAGGAAAACCCCTTCCTCGGCGTGCGCGGCATCCGCCTGACCCTGCAACGCCCGCAGATCATGGAAGCGCAGTTGCGGGCCCTGCTGCGCTCGGCCGACGACCGCCCGCTACGGATCATGTTCCCCATGGTCGGCAGCGTCGAGGAATGGCGCCAGGCCCGGGACATGACCGAGCGCCTGCGCCGGGAAATCCCCGTGGCCGACCTGCAGCTGGGGATCATGATCGAGGTGCCGTCGGCGGCCCTGCTGGCCCCGGTACTGGCCAAGGAAGTGGACTTCTTCAGTGTCGGCACCAACGACCTCACCCAGTACACCCTGGCCATCGATCGTGGCCATCCGACCCTCTCGGCCCAGGCCGACGGCCTGCACCCGGCGGTGCTGCAACTGATCGACATCACCGTGCGCGCCGCCCATGCCCACGGCAAGTGGGTCGGTGTGTGCGGCGAGCTGGCGGCCGACCCGCTGGCGGTGCCGGTGCTGGTGGGCCTGGGCGTGGATGAGCTGAGCGTCTCTGGGCGCAGCATCGCCGAGGTCAAGGCGCGCGTTCGCGAACTCGGCCTGGCCCAGGCCCGAACCCTTGCTCAACAGGCCCTGGCCGTTGGCAGCGCCAATGATGTGCGCGCCTTAGTGGAGGCCATGTAATGGCGAAGATTCTCACCCTGACCCTCAACCCGGCACTGGATCTGACCGTGCCCCTGGCGCGCCTGGAGGTGGGGCAGGTCAACCGCAGCGAGGCCCTGCACGTGCATGCCGCCGGCAAGGGGGTGAACGTGGCCCAGGTCCTGGCTGACCTGGGCCATCGCCTGACCGTCAGCGGTTTTCTCGGCGCCGGCAATCCCCAGGCCTTCGATGAGTTGTTCGCCCGTCGTGGGTTCGTCGACGCCTTCGTCCGCGTGCCGGGGGAAACCCGCAGCAACATCAAGCTGGCCGAGGCCGATGGGCGCGTTACCGACGTCAACGGCCCCGGTCCGCAGGTCGACGAAGTCGCTCAGCAGGCGCTGCTGGCGCGCCTGGAGCAGATCGCCCCCGGGCATGACGCGGTGGTGGTCGCCGGCAGCCTGCCCCAGGGCGTGAGCCCGCAGTGGTTCCAGGCCCTGCTGCTGCGCCTGAAGGCCATGGGCCTGAAGCTGGCCCTGGACACCAGCGGTGCGGCCTTGCGTGCCGGGCTGGCGGCCGGGCCGTGGCTGGTCAAGCCCAATGGCGAGGAACTGGCCGATGCCCTGGGCCGGCCGGTGGCTTCGCCGGCTGACCAGGCTGGCGCTGCACGCCAGTTGCAGGCCCAGGGGATCGAGCATGTGGTGGTCTCCCACGGCGCCGACGGCGTCCACTGGTTCGCCGCCGACCAAGCCTTGCAGGCGCTGCCGCCCAAGGTTGCGGTGGTCAGTACGGTGGGCGCCGGCGACTCGTTGCTGGCCGGGGTGCTGCACGGCCTGCTCGCCGGCCAGGACGCCGCCCAGGCCCTGCGCACGGCCACGGCCATCGCCGCCATGGCGGTGACCCAGATCGGTTTCGGCATCGGCGACCGGGCACAACTGGCCCGCCTGGAACAGGGGGTGCGCGTGCAGCCCCTGGCAGAACAATAAGAGAGGTGCCCATGAAGTTAGCCATCGTTACTGCCTGCCCCAACGGCATGGTCACCAGCGTGCTCTGCGCACGCCTGCTGGACGCCGCGGCCCAGCGCCAGGGCTGGAGCACCAGCGTCGAGGTCCACGACCCGGCCCGTCCGGAACGCCAGCTGTCCGCGGCCATCCTGTCTGCCGCCGAGTGGGTGCTGGTGGTCAGCAGCGGGCCTGTGGATCTGTCGCGTTTCGTCGGCAAGCGGGTCTATCGCAGCAGCCCGTCCCAGGCCTTGCAGGATGTGGATGCCCTGCTGCGCCGTGGCGCCGAGCAAGCCCAGGTGCTCACGGCTGCCGAAGAGCCGCTCGAGTCCGCGCCCAGCATCGAACAGTCAACCCCACGGGTGGTGGCGATCACTGCTTGCCCCACCGGCGTGGCCCACACCTTCATGGCCGCCGAGGCCTTGCAGCAGGCGGCCAAGCGCCTGGGTTACCAGCTGCAAGTGGAAACCCAGGGTTCGGTGGGCGCGCGCAATCCGCTGAGCGCCGAGGCCATCGCCGAAGCCGACGTGGTGCTGCTGGCGGCGGACATCGAAGTGGCCACCGAACGCTTTGCCGGCAAGCGCATCTATCGCTGCGGCACCGGGGTGGCGTTGAAGCAGGCCGAGGCGACCCTGGACAAGGCGCTGGCCGAGGGGCGGCCGGAGTCCGTGGCCAGTGACGCCCAGGCGCCGGCCAAGCAGGACAAGGCCGGGGTCTACAAGCACCTGCTGACCGGGGTTTCGTTCATGCTGCCGATGGTGGTGGCGGGCGGCTTGATGATCGCCCTGTCGTTCGTCTTCGGCATCACTGCGTACAAGGAGGAGGGCACCCTGGCCGCGGCCTTGATGCAGATCGGTGGTGATACCGCCTTCAAGCTGATGGTGCCGTTGCTGGCCGGCTACATCGCCTACTCCATCGCCGACCGGCCGGGGCTGGCCCCGGGGATGATCGGCGGCCTGTTGGCCAGCACCCTGGGCGCGGGGTTCATCGGCGGTATCGTCGCCGGGTTCCTGGCCGGGTACGCAGCCAAGGTGATCAACCGTTACCTGCAATTGCCCCAGGGCCTGGAGGCCCTGAAGCCGATCCTGATCATCCCGTTGCTGGCCAGCCTGTTCACCGGCCTGGTGATGATCTACGTGGTGGGCAAGCCGGTGGCGGGAATGCTCGGAGCCCTGACCCATTTCCTCGACAGCATGGGCACCACCAACGCGATCCTGCTGGGTGTGTTGCTGGGGGCGATGATGTGTGTGGATCTGGGCGGGCCGATCAACAAGGCGGCCTATGCGTTTTCGGTGGGGCTGCTGGCGTCCCAGAGTTATGCGTCGATGGCCGCAGCGATGGCGGCAGGGATGGTGCCGCCCATTGGCTTGGGCATCGCCACGTTCATCGCCCGGCGCAAGTTCGTCCAGACCGAGCGGGAGGCGGGCAAGGCGGCACTGGTGCTGGGGTTGTGCTTTATCTCCGAAGGGGCGATTCCGTTCGCCGCCAAGGACCCGTTGCGGGTGATTCCGGCGAGCATTGCCGGTGGGGCGTTGACCGGGGCCTTGTCGATGTATTTTGGCTGCAAGCTGATGGCGCCCCATGGGGGATTGTTCGTGATGCTGATTCCGAATGCGATCAATCATGGGGTGTTGTATTTGCTGGCGATCGTGGCGGGGAGTTTGTTGACGGCGGGGGTGTATGCGGTGGTGAGGCGGGGGGATATGGGGGTGGAGCCGGAGTCTGGGGTGGGGCAGGTGGACGGGGCGGCCTGATAGCCGGCCCGGGCTCTTTGGGTTTTGTGTACATATCCGTTGTTGGTGGGGTGGCTTGCTTATGGTTCCGCCCTTACGGCGGGTCACTTTTTTCAAACGCCAAAAAAGTAACCAAAAACGCTTGCCCCCACGTCCGGCCGCTCGCTGCGCTCGGGTTCCCTCGTTCCGGTACTTCTCAGGGGGCATCGCTTCCAGCGATGTCCTCGACTGCGTCGAGGGGCGCTGCGCGCCATTCCCCTGATAAGCACCTGCACTCGGCCTCCCCAGGGGGCGGGTGGGTCAAGATCACCAGCACCACGGCGCGCCCTACCGGGCGGCGCATCGCGGGGTGTGGTGTGCGTGTTTGGCATCGCTTCGTGTAGCCGCTGCCGAAGGCTGCGCACGGGCGCGCAGCGGCCGCCTGGATCTTGAATCCGCCGAAGATTTTGTGGCCTTTCTTAGCCTTCGACAGGCTCAAAACCCATCCAAGTCTCTTTCTTTTGTAAGGGGTTTCCGAGAGACTTCCTGGCGCTTGCGGGTGAGCACTCTGCTCACTAGTCTCGGTTCGTCACTGACCCTCAGTGATCGGGTTTAGCAGCCCGATACCAAGACTCGTAAGCATCGTCGTCAGCCCAGTTGGTTATCTACCTGCTGGGTTTTGTTATGGCGGCTGTGCGTGGGGCACCCTCGGGTGCGCCGGGTTCCTTGGACCGGTCTGCTAACCCGCGTACAGCTGCCACCCTCACGTTTAGCAGCGTCGGGTGATAGCTCAACTCCAAGGAGCTACACCATGAAAAAGCTCGTCCCCGATCCACCCATTTTCTCTTCTGTTTCACGTCGCAACCCGGAGCATGACCGGGCCAACGAGGTGATTCTCCATGCACTGGTGAACACCCGTACCGGTTCGCTGATCCGGACGCTGAAACCCACGGTCGCCGCAGCGGTGGGTCGCGATTCATTGTTCAACGTCCGCTCCGGCATCAGTGCCGAGGAGGCCCTGGTCCATGTGTCCATGCTGCTCAAGGCCGCCGAGGAGGTGTCCGATGAGATCACCGAGCAGGCCAGCGGCGTCGAGCGTGGTTTGATCTGGTCCCTGGTGCATTCGGTGGAGATGGCTCGCGGCGTGGTGGATGCCTTGCTCGATGGCCATCGCCTTTCCCCTGACTGAGTGCGCACCACCTGTGGCGAGGGAGCTTGCTCCCGCTGGGGCGCTTTCTCGCCCCAGTGCCCGGTGTGCAACGTCGCCAGCGGGATGCCTTGGCGAGCCCGCAATCTGCCGGCCAAGATCTTCAGTCATGGGCCCGTGCGCAGCTGGCCATAACTCTTCCTTTACCTTGGCCTTGTGCCCGTAAACCCTGGCTCCAGCAGGGGGCGGTTGCTGTTTGCCGGGGCTTGGGACGTGCCTTCATGCCCTCTATTTGAACTTTCAATACGCCATGGACGAACAATCGGACATTGCTTATAACCGCTAGCGCTCAATGGACGATGCAGCAGGCGGTTGTATTTCATGGAAGACATCAACTCCGCGATTCTAGAAACAGAGCTTCACTCCAAACGCACTCGCCACCCTGACTTGCTGCGTAGTGCCGCAAGCAAGGACTGGCACACCGCTGATGACATCTCGCTGCTGGCGCAATTGGCGGCGCTGCTGCATGACGTGGGCAAGGCCAGCCGGGCCTTCCAGCAGAAGCTGCGGCGCCGCGGCCTGGAAAAGGACCTGTATCGCCATGAGTGGGTATCGCTGCGACTGTTCCTGGCTTTTGTCGGGGCTGACGATGATCCCGCCTGGCTCCGGCGCCTGGCAGCGCCCAGTGCCGAGGATGATCAGACTTGGCTGGCTACCGGGCGTTTTCAGCGGGATGGGCTCGATGTCACGACGCCGCCATTCAAGCAGCTCGCGCCCTTGGCGGCTGCCGTGGCTTGGCTGGTGGTCAGCCATCATCGCCTGCCGACGCTGCCCAGCTGGAACGAGGCCGGTGATGGTGAGCAATCATGGCTGGGCAAGAAGTCCGCCCGCTTCAATCCCGCGATGCTGGACAACCTGATCGAAGGCATCACCCACGAGTGGAACGAATGCAGTCGTTCGGCGCCGCTCGAAGAGGTCGAGGGGTTCTGGCAATTCGCGCACGGCCTGCCCGTGGTCTATCCCAAGTGGCGGGCCCAGGCGGCCAAGATCGCCCAGCGGTTGCTGGTGCTGCAAGCCAAGCCTGGGCATGGCGATTGGCTGGACAACCCTTATGTCATGCACCTGGCGCGCATGAGCCTGATGCTGGCTGATCATCACTATTCCAGCCTGCCGCCGGAGTCGAGCCAGCGGGTCAGGGGTGATGACCAGGGCTCGGTGTTCGCCAATACCCATAGCGACGGCCAGCTCAAGCAGCCCCTGGATGAACACTTGCTCGGGGTTGCCCGCATGACCCGCAGCATCGTCCATGGCTTGCCCGATTTCGAGCGGTGTCTGCCGCGTTTGGCGCGTCATGCAGGCTTGCGCAAACGCAGTGGTTCCGGGCGTTTTGCCTGGCAGGATCAGGCGGTGGATGCGGCGACCGGCCTGCGTGGCCAGTCGCAGCGACAAGGGGCCTTTATCGTCAACATGGCCTCTACCGGATGCGGCAAGACCCTGGCCAACGCACGGATCATGCATGCCCTGGCCGACCCCCAGGCCGGCATGCGTTGTACCTTCGCCCTGGGGCTGCGCAGCCTGACCTTGCAGACCGGCAACAGCTACCGCCAGCTACTGAACCTGGGGGACGACGACCTGGCCATCCGGGTTGGCGGTTGCGCCAGTCGGGCGTTGTTCGAGCATTACCAGGCCGAGGCCGAAGCCAGCGGTTCGGCTTCGACCCAGGCGTTGATCGAAGAAGACAGCCATGTGCGCTACGAGGGCTCGCTGGCCGCCCACAGCCTGTTGTCCAAGGTGCTGAGCCAGCCCCAGATCACCGCGTTGCTCAACGCGCCGATGTTGGTCTGCACCATCGATCACTTGATGCCCGCCACCGAAGCGCAAAGGGCCGGGCGGCAGATTGCGCCGATGTTGCGCCTGCTCAGCAGCGACCTGGTGCTCGATGAGCTGGATGATTTCGACCTGGCCGACCTGCCGGCCCTGACGCGCCTGGTGTACTGGGCAGGTTTGCTGGGCACGCGGGTGCTGTTGTCGTCGGCGACCCTGCCAGCGGCCCTGGTGCAGGGGATGTTCCAGGCCTATGGTGCCGGGCGCCGGCACTATCGACGCAACCGTGGACAGCCCGACACGCCTGGCGAGATTCCTTGCCTGTGGATCGATGAGTTCACGGCCCAGCCCTTCAACTGCCACGACGCCGAGGCTTTCTGCCAACAGCATCGGGCCTTCGTTGACCAGCGGGTGCAGGCGCTCGGGCGTATCGAGCCCAGGCAGCGTGGCGAACTGGTTGCCTTGAGCATTGGCGCGCAGCCAGTGGCGGACATACGCCGGGCGTTCGCCGAACAGGTGCGGGCCACGATGTTGCGGGCCCATGCCCGGCATGCCGAGGTGTGCCCGCACAGTGGCAAGCGCGTCAGTTTTGGCCTGGTGCGCATGGCCAATATCGAACCGCTGTTCGATGTCGCCCTGGCCCTGTTCGCCCTCGGCGCGCCAGCCGGCCAACGTATTCATCTGTGCGTCTACCACTCGCGGTTCCCGCTGTTGCTGCGCTCGGCCATCGAGGCGCAGTTGGACACCTGCCTGGACCGTCGGCAGCCGGGCGCGGTGTATGACCAACCGCAGATCCGCCAGTTGCTCGACCAGTACCCCGAAGAGGAGCAGGTGTTCGTGGTGCTGGGGTCACCGGTCACTGAAGTCGGGCGCGACCATGACTACGACTGGGCAGTGGTCGAACCCTCATCGATGCGTTCGCTGATCCAGCTGGCCGGGCGGGTACAGCGCCACCGCCAGCAGCCGTGCCGGCACGCCAACATGTTTATCTTCGATAGCAACCTGCGGCATTTCGAACAGCCTGGAGCCGCAGCGTTCATCCGCCCGGGTTTCGAGCATGGCAACCGCCAGGCGGATCACCCCATGCGCCTGGCCAGCCATCGCCTCGGGCAGCTGCTGGATCCGGCCGACTACCAGGAGCTCAGCGCCCGTCCGCGCATCCAGCCCAGGGCCAGCCAGGCGTGGCGTCCACGGCACAACCTGGTGGACCTGGAGCATGCGCGGCTCAGCGCGCAGATGCTGCCCAAGGTTCGCAGCCGCGCAGGCCAACCGACCCCACGCGGGGTCAAGCCGGTGGCTTTCGATCTGGACGCGGCCTGTGCCTGGCAATACCCCAGGGCGGCCCTGACCTGGGCCTTGCCCCAGCAGCAGCCTTTTCGTGAAAACACGATCAGGGAGACGGAGCTGTTGTGGTTGCCTGATGACGATGAACAACGTTTGGTCCTGCACCGTATTCATCAGCAGCCCGGGTCGCGTACGCCTGATCTCTATCTGCCGGCGTCTTCGTTGCTGGAGGAAGTCGATCTGGAGGAACTGTCCGGCCCAGGCATCAGGCCCTGGGGGCGGTATGAGCTGCTGTCGCTGCTGATCGAGCAGGCGGACATTCAAGGCCTGTCGCTGCGGGCCTGCGCCGAGCGCTTTACCACGGTCAAGTTGAGCGACAGCACCCATGGTTGGCGTTTTCATCCGGTACTGGGAGTGGGTGCAAAACCGTGACCCAACACCGGTGCCCTCCAGGAGCCAGGTTCTTGAGGGGCAAACCCCAGATGGCCGAAAAACGGTAGTGGCTAAGTGCCCGGTAAAACCGTTATAGATTTGTCATCTGTCAGTTCACTCAAGGAAGAGATATGAACGAAGGATCGGATCACATAACGCGCACTCTGCTTTTTCGTAACGCCATCACGGCGTTCATCCATGAACGGCGGGACGCAAAACTGAAAGGCGCTGACACAAGCGATGCGCTCAGCGCCGCAAAATATGAATACGCCACCTGGCTCGCCGACGCCGCTCGCCGAGTAGGGCAGATCCAGGCTGTCACCCATGTGCTCAAGGCCACCCACCCCGACGCTCGTGGCAGCAGCCTGCATGCCGCTCCGCAAACATTGCCGCGGCACCGGGAAGTCGGCAGCCACATGCTGGGCAGCGATTACGCGCAGGACATCGTCGGCAACGCCGCAGCGCTGGATATCTACAAGTTCCTCAGGTTGGAGGTGGAGCAACGTCGGCTGCTGGACTGGTTGCGGGAGGACGATGCCGACCTGTTGGCCGCCCTGGGCCCGGACCCGGTCCTGGCGCGAAGTTGGGCCGAAGCCTTCAAGGGCCTGGTACGCCCCAATCCGGCCTTGAGCTCCCACGCCCTGGCCAAGCAGCTGTTCTGGTGTGTGTCGGGCGAGCCTGGCGACGATGCCGGTTTCGAGTTGCTGCAACCAATGTTTCCCAGCAGCCTGGTCCACGCGGTCCATGCCGATATCAACGATGCACGCTTCGGAAAAAGCAACCAGGTGGCGCGCCAGGCCCGGCGCCAGCGCGTCGCCCATGACGGCATCTACCGCGACTATCCGCAACTGCTGGTGCGCAAGCTCGGCGGAACCAAGCCGCAGAACGTCAGCCTGCTCAACAGCGAGCGTGGCGGTGTGAATTATCTGCTGGCGTCCTTGCCACCCAAATGGCGACAGCAGCATCCGGGCAACCTGTTGCACCTGGATTCAGTCTTCGGCCGCCTGCGGTATTTCGAAGACATGGGCGAACTGATCGAAGCCCTCTGTGCTCTGCTGCGAGCCGACCCGGCGCGCAGCCTGCGCACTCGAACCCAACGTGAACGCATCGAACGAGCCCTGGGCCGGGCGTTGGCGGCCTTTGGCCTGAGTCTGCGTGCATCGCTGGTGGCTGGCTGGAGTCGTGACCGGCGGTGCCAGTTGCCGCTGTGCGAACAACTCTGGCTCGACCCGCAACGCGCGCAGTTGGCGCCGCGTGACGGCCACCAGGAAGCGGACTTGGCCTTCACTGCTGCCTTCGCCCAGCGCCGCTGGCCGGACGCAATCGCCCAGCGTTTCGGCCACTGGTTGAACACCTTCCTGCTGCAGCGGGGGCTGCCGGTGGGCGATACCGAACAGGCTCATTGGGCAAGGCAAGCCGTGGTCGATGCCGAGTGTTCTTGCACTCCCCGTGACGGGGCGGAGCGGGAGGAGGGACATGGCTGAGTGCCCACATTTCGAGCACCTGCTGGTCATCCCTCACCTGCAAGTACAGAACGCCAACTGCCTCTCCAGCCCGCTGACCCATGGCTTCCCCTCGATCACCGCCTTTCTCGGGCTGATGTGGGCCCTGGAGCGCAAGACCATCGACGCGGGCCTGGATCTACAGTTCAACGCGGTGGGCGTGGTGGTCCACGATCATCAAGAACAGGTCTCCACTGCTGGTTTCATCAACCGGCTGCACCTGACCCGCAACCCCCTCAGCCGCGATGGCAGCATGGCGGCGATCAACGAAGAAGGGCGCATCCACCTGCAGATCAGCCTGGTATTCGCGATCCAGAGCCAGGCCCTTGACGACCAGCAGAGCACCATCGCCCGCCAAGTGCGGGAACTGTTGATGCAGATGCGCATCGCCGGCGGCAGCGTGATTCCCTCCGGCGCTCCTCGGGGTATTCAGCAGCCGTATTCGATGCCCATGACCGGTGACGAAGAGGCGCGGGACGAGTTGTTTTATCAGGCCAAGTTGCGCCTGTTGCCGGGCTTCACCCTGGTGGAGCGCCAGGACCTGCTGGAGCGGCGTCATCGCGATCTGCAAAGCCGTCAACCTGAAGCCACTGTGCTGGATGCCTGGCTGTCGCTGGCGCGGATCAACTGGTCCAGCGTAACCCCCGTCGACGAGGCAGAGGCTCCAGGGCCGGTGCAGTGGTGCAACGACCGCACCGACCTGGGCTGGCTGGTACCGATCCCCGTGGGCTATGGCGCGCTCACCGCGCTGCAAGCGCCGGGTTCGGTCGCTCGGGCCCGCGACCCGCAAACGGCCTTTCGCTTCGTGGAAAACCTCTATGGCATCGGGCAGTGGGTCAGCCCCCACCGCTTGCAGTCCCCGCAACAGCTGCTGTGGTACGCCGACTCCCGCAGCGACCAGGGCCTGTACCGCTGTCGCAACGACTACCGCGCGCCCTCGCTGGTGCACTTCGACTGATTACAAAGGAGTTCGAACATGAGCAGTGACGCTCTGAAAACCGCTTCGGTCCTGGCCTTCGAGCGCAAGCTCGATCCTTCCGATGCGCTGTTCCATGCCGGTGACTGGCAGACGCGCAGTCAGTGGGTGCCGGTGGTGGTGCGGGAGAAGTCCGTGCGCGGGACCATTTCCCATCGGCTCAAGGCCAAGGAACTGGACCCGGCCAAGCTGGATGCCGCCATCGAGCATCCCAACCTGCAAACCGTGGATGTTGCGACCCTGCCGCATGATGCCGACACCCTGCGGGTCAGCTTCACCTTGCGAGTGCTGGCCGGTACTGGCCAGCCTTCGGCCTGCAACGATTTTGCCTACCGGCAGAAACTGCTCCAGACCGTACAGGGGTACGTCCAGGCCAATGGCTTCGGCGAATTGGCCCGCCGCTATGCCCATAACCTGGCCAACGGCCGCTTCCTGTGGCGCAACCGCATGGGCGCCGAGCAGGTCGAGGTGGAGGTCGAGCATCTGATGGAAGGCCGGGCAGCGACTCAATGGCGCTTCGACAGCCTGAGCCTGTCCCTGCGTCATTTCGACGATGAGGGCCGGCACGGCAAAGCCTTGCAGCCGTTGGCTGGCCTGATTGCCCAGGGGCTGGCCGGCGAGCAGCATGTGTTGCTGCGCATCACGGCCTACGCCCGCATGGGCGCCGGGCAGGAAGTGTTCCCATCCCAGGAGTTGATCCTGGAGCGTGGTCGCGGCGACAAGAGCAAGACGCTGTACCGCGTGGGCGACATTGCCGGCATCCACTCGCAGAAGATCGGCAATGCCCTGCGCAGCATTGACACCTGGTACCAGAGCGCCGACAGCAACGGGCCGATCGCTGTTGAACCCTATGGTTCGGTGACCACCCAGGGCAAGGCCTATCGCCAGCCCCGTGGTAGCAAGGACGATTTCTACACCCTGCTGGACCGCTGGGTACTCAAGGATCGGCAGCCACCGCTGGAGCAGCAACACTTCGTGATCGCCACCCTGATTCGCGGTGGCGTGTTCGGTGAGGCGGGTTGAGTCATGGACCACTACCTCGACTTGAAACTGCTGGCCGATCCGGAGTTCCCCGCACCGCAATTGATGAGCGCTTTGCTCAACAAGTTTCATCGGGCCCTGCATGACCTGCGGCGCAACGATATCGGCATCAGCTTCCCCGATACCCGAAGCGCAATCAGGCACCTGGGCTCGCACCTGCGCATCCACGGCAATCGCCAGGCCCTGGGCCAGTTGCTGGCCATCGATTGGCTGACCGGCATGCGCGACCATGTACAGATCGGCCAGCCATGCCCGGCGCCGACGCAGGTTCAGCATCGCCATGTCAGCCGGGTGCAGGTCGACAGCAGCCCGGCACGCCTGCGCCGCCGCCTGATCAAGCGCCATGGGTTGACCGAGGACGAAGCCCGCCAGCGCCTGCCCGACAGCGCGGCGAAACGTTGCGACCTGCCGTTCGCTGTCATGCGCAGCCATACCAGCCATCAGCTGTTCAACCTGTTCATTCGCCACGGCCCTCTGCTTGAACAACCGCAGCCCGGAACGTTCAACGGTTATGGCCTGAGCTCCAGTGCGACGGTGCCCTGGTTCTGACCTTTTTCCCCTGACGCAGTGGAGCGCCTTGTCACGTCAATGACTTACAAGGCACCTCAAAAAGGCTGTACGCCCTGCGTTGGGGGCACTGCCGCACAGGCAGCTAAGAAACCAGTCCTTCACCGTCCTTCGGTGCTGTTCATCTCGATTGCCGAACAGGCAGGCAAAACACAATCCATCAATCCATCGGCACCCGTTACTGCCGTAGAGGCAGCTTGAGAGACCCGCTGCACCCGTCGCCGGCTGGCCTGGGACTCCCGGGCCAGGACGCGTCTTTGTCACATCCCCTTCATCGCCGCTGGCTAAGGTGGCCTCTTTTGACCATGTCAGGGAGTCACCATGAGCGAGTTCAACCTCGGCCGTCGACGGATCATGCAAATCGCCGGGGCGGGGATGTTGATGCCCAGCCTGGCGCCGGCGGTGATCGCCTCGGTCAAGGATCGGCCCAAGCTCACCGATGGCGTGCAGTCCGGCGACTTGCAGGGCGACCGGGCGATCATCTGGAGCCGCAGCGACCGCCCGGCGCGGATGGTGGTGGAATGGGACACCCGCAGCATGTTCACCAACCCGCGGCGCCTGGTCTCGCCGCTGGCCGATGCCCGCACCGATTTCACCGCCCGGGTCGAGCTCAGCGGATTGCCGGCCAACCAGGCGATCTTCTATCGGGTGACCTTCGAGGATGCCCGCACCGGGGTCGCCAGCGAACCCTGGTTCGGCCATTTGCGCAGTGCCCCGAGCCAGCGCCGGGATATCCGTTTCGTCTGGAGCGGCGACACTGTCGGCCAGGGTTTCGGCATCAACCCGGACATCGGCGGCATGCGCATCTACGAGGCGATGCGCCTGCGCTTGCCGGACTTCTTTATCCACAGCGGCGACACCATCTACGCCGACGGCCCGGTACCGGCGCAGTTGACCACCGAGGGCGGGCGCATCTGGCGCAACCTCACCACCGAGGCCAAGAGCAAGGTGGCCGAGACCCTGGACGAGTACCGCGGCAACTATCGCTACAACCTGATGGACGAGAACCTGCGCCGGTTCAACGCCGAGGTGCCGCAGATCTGGCAGTGGGACGACCACGAGGTGGTCAACAACTGGTCGCCGAGCAAGCAGCTGGACGAGCGCTACATGGTCAAGGACATCCAGACCCTGGTCGGCCGTGCGCGCCAGGCCTGGCTGGAGTACGCGCCGATGCGCCGGCAGAGCGCCGATGGCGGCGGGCGGATCTATCGCAAGCTCAGCTACGGGCCGTTGCTGGATGTGTTCGTGCTGGACATGCGCAGCTATCGCGGGCCCAACGACGACAACCTTGGCGGCGAGAAGCCGTTCCTCGGCCGTGAGCAACTGGACTGGCTCAAGCGCGAACTCAAGGATTCCCAGGCGCAGTGGAAGGTGGTGGCCGCAGACATGCCCATCGGCCTGGGCGTGCCCGACGGTGAGGTCAGCCCTGGCGTGGCGCGCTGGGAGGCCATCGCCAACGGCGACCCGGGCCCGGCCCAGGGCCGCGAGCTGGAGATCGCCGAGTTGCTGGCCTACCTGCGCAAGCATCGGGTGCGCAACCATGTGTGGCTGACCGCCGACGTGCATTACTGCGCGGCCCACCACTATCACCCCGACAGGGCGGCATTCCAGGATTTCGAGCCGTTCTGGGAGTTCGTCGCCGGCCCGCTGAATGCCGGCAGCTTCGGGCCCAACGCGCTGGACAAGACCTTCGGCCCCGAGGTGGTGTTCCAGAAGGCGCCGCCGACCCAGAATGCCTCGCCGTTTGCCGGCTTCCAGTTCTTTGGCGAGGTGCAGATCGATGGCCAGACGGCGCAGATGAACGTGATCCTGCGTGATCTCGATGGCGTGGCGGTGTTCGAGCGCACGCTGCAACCAGCCTGATGCACGCCTGTTGCCTATGGGTAGGAGCGAGGCTCGCCCGCGATGAATGCTAACGCGGTGTTCCAGACACACCGCATCGCGCTTATCGCGGGCGAGCCTCGCTCCTACCGGTCAGTAGACGTCGCGGCGGTAGCGGCCTTGTTCGATCAGGCGCTCGACCTGTTCGGCGCCCAGCACTTCGTTGAGCACCTGGTCCACCCCCGCTGCCATGCCTTGCAGGCTGCCGCAGATGTAGAGCGCGGCGCCGTCGTCGAGCCACTGTTGCAAGGTGCCGGCGGCCTGGCATAGGCGGTCTTGGACGTAGATCTTCTGCTCCTGGTCGCGGGAGAAGGCCAGGTCCAGGCGGCTCAGGTCGCCGCGGGCCAGCCATTCCTGTAGCTCATCCTTGCAGTAGAAATCATGCTCGGCGTTGCGTTCGCCGAAGAGCAGCCAGTTGCGCTGCTGGCCCTCGGCGATCCGTGCCTTTAGCAGGCTGCGCAGGCCCGCCAGGCCCGTGCCGTTGCCCAGCAGGATCAGCGGGCAGGGCTCGGTCGGCAGGTGGAAGCCGCTGTTGCGACGCACCCGCAGGCTGATGCTCGCGCCCACCTGGACGTGCTCGGTGAGCCAGCCGGAGCCGATGCCCAGGCTGCCGTCGGCGTGGCGTTCCTGGCGCACCAGCAGTTCCAGGCAACCGTCGGCGGCGATCGAGGCGATGGAGTATTCGCGCGGGCTCAGCGGCACCAGCGCATCCACCAGGGCCTGGGCATGCAGGCCCACCAGATGGGTGCGATTGTCCGGCAGCTGGCGGCTGCCCAGGGCCTGTTCCAGGCTCTCTTCCAGACCGTCGAGCTGTACTGGGGTGTCCCTGGAAAGCCCCAGGCCCTCGAGGAAGTGCTCCACCAGCCACAGACAGTTGCGCGGCATGACCTCCACCAGGTCGCCGGCCAGCCAGCTGCTGGTGCCGGGCGGCTGCAATTTCAGGAGGTAGACCCCCGAGCCGCTGCTCTCGGGGTTGAGCAAGGTGCGCTGGCTCAAGGTCCAGTTGGCGAAGGCCGGGGCCTGCCACAGGTCCACCGGGGCATGGCCGGTGAGCTGGCCCAGTTGCTGTTGCCAGTGGCGCAGGGCGTAGGTGTCGCCACTGTCGACCTCCACCGGGGTGAACAGGCTGCTACCGCCCTGGCTCGACAGCCAGGCGTGCAGGCGCCGGGCGAACCCGCAGAACTGCGGGTACTGGCGATCGCCCAGGCCCAGCATCGCGTACTCCAGGCCGTCGAGGGCCAGCTCGCGGCCCAGCAGCTTGCGCTCGAAGCCCCGGGCGCTGTCCGGCGCCTCACCGTCACCGAAGGTACTGACCACGAACAGCGCCCGTTGAGCGCTGCGCAGGTCCTGCTCGCCCAGGCTGGCCAGCGGGCGGACCCGGGCACCGATGCCTGCGGCCTGCAATTGCCCGGCGGTCTGCCAGGCCAGTTGCTCGGCGAAACCGCTCTGGCTGGCAAAGCCGATCAGCCAGCCGTTGGCGTCGTCGGCAGGCTGTTCCAGACCCTGGCGGGCATCCTTGATCTGGCGTTTCTTGCGCCGGCGATCCAGGTACAGCAACCAGCCGGTGATGAAGAACAGCGGCATGCACAGCGAGGCCAGGGTCAGCACGATGCGTCCCACCAGGCCGAAGTAGCTGCCCACGTGCAGGGCGTAGACACTGGTCAGCAATTGCGCCTTGAAGCTCTTGTCGGCGTAGCGATCGTGCCGGCTGATGACGCCGGTGGCCGGGTCCAGGGTGATCTGGTTCAGGGCGCGCTCGTGGGGCGAATCCTTGAGCAGGTAGAACACCGTCGCCGGTTGCCCGGCCACGGGCGGCATGCGCACGTTGTAGGCGCTCAGATCCTTGCCGGCGGCGCTGTAGATGCTGCTCCACATGGCTCGGTAGTCGGCCACCGGGGCCGGGCCCTTGGGCGGTGGGCCGCCGCGACCGCCACGGACGCGCTCGCTCTGCGGTGCATCCGAGAGCAGGCGGGTCAGGCCCTTGCTGTACCACTCGTACGACCAGTACAGGCCGGTCAGGGCGAACGACAAGTAGAACAGCAAGCACCAGGTACCGAACACCGCGTGCAGGTCCCAGTTGAAGGCCCGGCCTTTCTTGGCCCAGTCCAGGGTCAGCCAGGCGCGCCAGCTGGCGACCTGGCGCGGCCAGCGCAGGTACAGGCCGGACAGGCAGAAGAAAATCAGGATCAGGGTGCAGGCCCCGGTGATCTGCCGGCCGCTGTCGCCCATGGCCAGGAACCGGTGCAGTTGCAGCATGAAGCCGAAGAAGCCCTGGCCCAGGGCCTCGCCGGTGAGTTCACCGGTATAGGGATCGAAGTAGCGCATCTGCCCACGGCGTTCGCCGGGCGGTGGTGTGAAGAACACCCGCGCGGCGTTGCCGCTGTCGGTCTCGACCCAGAGCATGGACACGTCCTTGCCCTCGCCAGCCTGGAGCTTGGCCACCAGTTCGGCGGGCGGCAGCGGGCCGGCGGGCAGCTTGTCGACCTGCAGCACCGATGGGTTGAGGGCGCGCAGGATCTCGTCCTCGAACGACACCACGGCCCCGGTGATCCCCATCAGGGCCAGGACCAGCCCGGCGCTGATGCCGAAGAACCAGTGCAGCTGGAACAGGGTTTTCTTCAACACATCGACCGCCTTGATGATCCGGAAAGGTAAAACACGGCGCGCATTATGCCGTGTGTGAGCGAGAAGCATTCTTCTTTACACGCAAAAGCCCCAGGCAGCGGGTGCATGGGGCTTGGGCACCTGTGGCCGGGGCCACAGGATGTCGTTGCGGATCAGAAGTGGAAGTTGGCACTCATCAGGGCGGTACGGCCTGCTGCAACGTGGGCGTAGTGAGTCTGGAATACCTGATCGAAGTAACGCTTGTCGGTCAGGTTCTGCACGTTCAATTGCAGGTCGACGTTCTTGGTCAGCTTGTAGCTGGCCATTGCGTCATAACGCCAGTAGGACGGAATTTCTACCGAGTTGGCGACGTTGCCGAACTGCGAGTCGACGAAGGTGGCCCCGGCACCGATGGTGAGCCTTTCCGGAATCAGGTCGTAGGTCGACCAGAGGGTGAAGTTGTTCCGTGGGGTGCTCGGCATGTGGTTGCCTTCATCTTCGGACTTGGTGGTCTTCACCACTTCGCTTTCCATGTAGGTGTAGCCGCCATAGACCTTCCAGTTACGGGTGATCTTGCCGGTATAGGTCAGCTCCAGTCCGTTGACGCGTTGTTCGCCGTCCAGCACCTGGGTTGTTGCTCCGTCCGGATCGTCGATACGTGCATTGGTTTTCTCGGTACGGAACAGGGCAGCGGTCAGCGACAGGTCATCATCGAAGAAGTCCCACTTGGTACCGACTTCGTAGTTGCGGTTCTTTTCCGGATCCAGGTCGCTGTTGTTCGCTGCCAGCTCCAGGCCGCCGTTGCCGCTGGTTTCCCCAGCGGGGTTGCTGGAGGTGGAATAAGCGGCGTAGATGCTGCCGTTGGGCAGTGGTTTGTAGACCACACCGATCTGGTAATTCAACAGATCGCTGGTGTTTTCGCGGGAGAAGCTACCTGCCACGGAACCACGACCGCCAGTGCTATAGCCGCTGGACTGGGTTTTGTAGTTGTCATAACGCAGGCCAAGGTTCAGCGACCATTGCTCGTTGAACTTCAAGGTGTCGAATACATAGGCCGCAGTGGTCTTGGTATCGGTGTCGGTAAATGCTTCGCTGTCTTTGATGGTGCCGTTCCAGCTATCACCTGGGGTCGGGTCATAGAGACTGGTGCAATCGCCGGACCTGAACAGCGCCGGATTACAAGTCGTGCCAGAGGCGCTGGAGGTCAGTACGTATGGACGGTTGTGAGTGTCCTGATAGGAGAACTCCAGCCCGGTGACCAGGCTATGTTCGATAGCGCCGGTATTGAACTTGGCGCTCAGGTCGGTCTGGTTGGTCCAGCCTTTGGATGTCGAGTTGCGGTTCTTCGAGCTGCGATACAGGGTGCCGTTGGCGACGTTGCCCTTGCTGTCATCTGGGTTGGTGACGATGTAGTCGAGTGTCGAGCGCGACAGGCGGAAGCTGTTGGACAGGGTCAGGTTGTCGTTCAGATCATGCTCGATCTTGAAGGTGCCACTGTCGTTGGTGGTCTTGCGATAGTCACGTCCGGTCAGGCCATAGAAGTTGTCACGGTTGACATGGGCTGGCTTGTCGACGTTGTACTTGCTGCGATTAGCGCTGGACGTCAGTGGTAGACCGTAGTCGGGCATGTCGTCGGTACGCACATGGTAGTAGCCGACAGTCACACGGGTATCGGTGCCCAGACCGAAGGCGAAGGATGGCGCCACGCCCCAGCGGCTTACATCCACTGCGTCACGGCCAGCAACATTGGCCTCGTGTTTCATCAGGTTCAGACGGAAGGCCGAGGTGTCGGTCATCTGCTGGTTCAGGTCCAAGGTAGTGCGCTTGGTCTGGTCCGAGCCCCAGGTGAAACCGCCGTTGTAGGAGTTGCCCAATTTGGCAGTCTTGGATACCAGGTTGAGACTGCCGCCGGTGGAACCTGCACCGGTAAAGGCCGAGCCTGGACCTTTGCTGATTTCGATGGATTCAACGTTGAAGATTTCCCGGCTTTGCGAAGCAGGGTCTCGCATGCCATCGATGAACACATCGCTTTCGGCGTTGAAGCCTCGGATGATCGGTCGGTCACCGGCGGGGTTGCCGCCCTCTCCAGCGCCAAAGGTAATGCCCGGGGTAGTACGCAGGGCGTCCACCAAGCTGGTGGCACCGGTGTCACGCATGACCTGCTGAGGAATTACGGTCACGCTTTTGGGAGTTTCCCGCAGCGGTGCGGTGTATTTCTTCGAGGAAGAGCTGTCGACCTTGTACGACGTCGCGTCCTGGGCCTCGCCGGTGATGCTGGTGGCATCCAGGGCGATGGCGTTGCCCGAGGTCTTCTTGCCGGTGTCCTCGGCGGCCTGGACCATGTGCCCGGCGGAGCCGGCGGTGATGGCGACGCCGATGGCGGATGCCAGCAGACGTGGCGAACTGACAGCGGATAATGGTTGTTGGCGTGTCATGTCTTGTCCCCTCCCCGAGGTTTTGAGGCCGCGGAATATAGGGGATACGAGCATTCGTTATCAATTGCGAAACATTGCTATTCGCACTGAATTTACATTCTTTACAATTTATCTTTACGGTTTTTGCATTCCCATCCGTCCCGGGCGTTTTACACAGTCAATAAGAATCAATACCATTGCCGCACTTTTATCTTCCAGGTACCTGGCCATGTTGCTGCACATCCCCGGCGTGTTCACCCGCGATGAAGTAGGGCGTATCCGCCAGGCCCTGGAACAGGCGGACTGGGCGGACGGCAAGATCACCGCCGGCTACCAGTCGGCCAAGGCCAAGCACAACCTGCAGTTGCCCGAAGGCCATCCCCTGGCCCGGGAGATCGGCGAGGCGCTGCTCGAGCGGTTGTGGCAGAACCCGCTGTTCATGTCCGCGGCCCTGCCGCACAAGGTGTTCCCGCCGCTGATCAACTGCTACACCGCAGGTGGCAGTTTCGACTTCCATATCGACAACGCCGTGCGCCAGCCCAAGGGCAGCGCCGAGCGGGTACGCACCGACTTGTCGTCGACCCTGTTCTTCAGCGACCCCGAGGACTACGACGGCGGCGAGCTGGAGATCCAGGACACCTACGGCGTGCAGCGGATCAAGCTGCCAGCCGGCGACCTGGTGCTGTACCCCGGCACCAGCCTGCACAAGGTCAACCCGGTGACCCGGGGCACTCGTTACGCCTCGTTCTTCTGGACCCAGAGCCTGGTGCGCGAAGACAGTCAGCGAGCACTGCTGTTCGAGATGGACGGGGCGATCCAGGAACTGACCCGGGATGTGCCCGAGCATCCTTCGCTGATCCGCCTGACCGGCACCTACCACAACCTGTTGCGCCGCTGGGTCGAGGTCTAGGCCGTGGCTTTTCAACTGCGCCGCGAGGAACGCCTCGACGGCGAGCAACTGGGCGCCATGCTCGAAGAGAGCCCGGCCCGCGCCGCCCAGGCGATCCTGCTGGCTGCCGGCCAAGGGCTGGTGGACGCCCAGGCCCTGCTGGGGCAGATCCTGCTCGATGGCCGCGGCATCGAACAGGACCCGGTCCTGGCCCTGCGCTGGTTCGGCATCGCCGCCCAGGGCGGCCACCTGATGGCGCGCAACATGCTCGGCCGCTGCCATGAACATGGCTGGGGTTGCCCGGCGGACCCTGGCATCGCTGCCGGGCATTACCGCCAGGCTGCCGCCGCCGGGCTGGACTGGGGCCTGTACAACTACGCCAACCTGTTGGCCACCGGTCGTGGCGTGGTGCAAGACCATGCCCAGGCCCTGGCCTGCTACCAGCGTGCGGCGCAACTGGGCCATGCCAAGTCGATGAACCTGCTGGGGCGCTACCTGGAAGAAGGGCAGGTCTGCCCGGCCGACCTCGAGGCGGCCCGGGACTGGTATCGCCGCTCGGCCGAAGGCGGCGATTTCCGGGGGCAGTTCAGCTACGCCGCAGTGCTGGCCGAGGCCGGGCGTGTTGGCGAAGCGGTGGAATGGCTGCAACGGGCCCTGGTCGGCGGCAACCTGAATTTTCTCCGGGTGGCCCGTGGTGCCTTGCTTGAAGCCCGGCATCCACAAGTACGCGCCCTGGCCCTGGCCTATCACCAGCGCGCCGCGCAACTGGGGGATGAGCGCGATGCCGCAAGGCTTGCCGAGTTGGCGGCCACGCTCGACCTGTTGCCTTCTGAGGGCCTGGCCGAGGTGGACGCGGCCAGAGTCGTCGAGCATCAGGTGGTGCAGGCTTGGGCCGAGGACCTCTCCAAGGACGCAAAGGTGTAAACCTTATTCAGGACGGGGCACCTTGTTCAGGACGGGACAACGCTCATAAAAAAGCCCATGACAGGTCATGGGCTTTTTACTTGCAGCTTGAAGCTAACCGCTTGCTGCTGCCGTCAGACGTAGTAGGCCTTCAGCGGTGGGAAGCCGTTGAATTCCACGGCGCTGTAGCTGGTGGTGTAGGCACCGGTGGACAGCCAGTACATGCGGTCGCCGATGGCCAGGTTCAGTGGCAGGCCGTACTTGTAGTTCTCGTACATGATGTCGGCGCTGTCGCAGGTCGGGCCGGCGATCACCACTTCTTCCACTTCGCCTTTCTTCTCGGTCCAGATCGGGAACTTGATGGACTCGTCCATGGTTTCGATCAGGCCGGAGAACTTGCCCACGTCGGTGTACACCCAGCGTTCCACGGCGGTACGGGACTTGCGTGCCACCAGGACCACTTCACTGACCAGGATGCCGGCGTTGGCGATCAGCGAACGGCCTGGCTCGAGGATGATTTCCGGCAGGTCGTCGCCGAAGTCTTCCTTGAGGAAACGGATGATTTCCTCGGCGTAGGTTTCCAGGCTGTTGGTGCGGGTGATGTAGTTGGCCGGGAAGCCGCCGCCCATGTTGATCAGCTTCAGCACGATGCCGTCTTCTTCCTTGAGGCGCTCGAAGATCACCTTGACCTTGGCGATGGCGGCGTCCCAGACGCTGATGTCGCGCTGTTGCGAGCCCACGTGGAACGACACGCCGTACGGCACCAGGCCCAGGTCACGGGCGAGGATCAAGAGGTCCATGGCCATGTCGGTCTGGCAGCCGAACTTGCGCGACAGTGGCCAGTCGGCAGTGGTGGAGCCTTCGGTGAGGATGCGCACATAGACCTTGGAGCCCGGCGCGGCCTTGGCGATGTTGCGCAGGTCGGCTTCGGAGTCGGTGGCATACAGGCGGACGCCCTTCTCATAGAAGTAGCGGATGTCCTTGGACTTCTTGATGGTGTTGCCGTAGCTGATGTTGGCCGGGTCGATGCCGCGGCCCAGCACCTTGTCCAGCTCGTAGATCGAGGCGATGTCGAAGCTGGAGCCTTTTTCGTGCAGCAGGTCGATGATCTCGACGGCCGGGTTGGCCTTGACCGCGTAGTAGACCTTGGCGAATTCGAAACCGGCGCGCAGGTCGTCGTAGGCCTGGGCGATCATCTGGGTGTCGATGACCACGAACGGGGTTTCTTGCTTGTCGGCGAACGCCTTCATTTTCTGAAAGGTTTCGCGCGCAAAATAGTCTTCGACGTTAATCGACATGCGTTGGGAGCTCCTACTGGCAAACGTTGCTAATCAATGGGTTTAAGGAGATGTCATCGATGACATCGCCTTGTGAACGTCCTCCGTATCCCCACTTTGGTTCGCCTACTTCCCAAGGCATTGCCGCCGAAAGCAAAAAGGCCATGTAGATCGCTTGAGAGCTGCTGCGCTTGGCAATACTGCGTTGGGAAGAGGCTCAGAATGCTCATTTACAGCTGTAAACTCTGCTTCTTCGCCTCTTCCCGCCTGGTATTGCCTGCGCTCGCTACGCTCTCAAGCGATCTGGGAATATTGCCCTTGGCCTTGCTGTCTCGTCGTCAGTACTTGAGCCGGATGGATCGTTTCCAGCATGGACGTTCGGCGCGAACTTTAGGCGGTGAGTGGGCTGAGATCAACAAAAAATGTCGCGTTTTTGCACTTGCCTGACGTGCGTAATCGACACCTCTCGTTGTAGCCGACACAGATGACGGACAGATGTTCCCGAAGAATTCCCGGGTGTTAAAAATACCTGCACGTTCGACGCTTTTGCGCGCCAACTGGCTAGTAAGTATGAAGTCGTCAACATCGGCGACGTTAGCGGCGAGAGGGCGGTGCAAGGGAGATTTTGGCTGTTTTGGCACAGGTCGCCGGACAGCTGTCGCCGGCACGACTGTTGATCTTTTTTTTCGGCTCTTGGGCAGGGCAAAAAACCGTGTGGCGAGGGCGCTTGCTCCCGCCAGGCTGCGCAGCAGTCCCACTCTTTTTGCCAAGAGGGGCCGCTCCACGGTCCAGCACGAGCAGGCACCCTCGCCACAGGTTCGCTGTTGGTTATTTATTGATCAGCTTGCCGCTGTTTCAGCCGGCGAGACGATATGGGTCTTCATCCCCCGTGAACGCCCGGAGCTCAGGTAGGCGGCAATCGATTCCTGGGTCACTTCCCCCAGGAACACCCGCTCGGCGTCCATCACCGGCAGCCACGAACGGTTGAACTCGTACATGCGCGACAGCAGGATTCGCAAGTGCTCGTCGTAGGCGGCGGTGGCGTTGAACTCGCGCAGGAAGCTGCCGCAGTCCCCCGACTGGCGGTGCAGGTCGCGCCGACGCACGTAGCCCAGGGCCTTGTTCTCGGTGCAGGTCACCACCACGTAGCGCCGGTCATGCTCGTCCATCAGTTCCAGGGCCTCGGCCACCGGGGTATCCGGGCTCACCGACGGGGCGTTGTCGGCCGCGTCCTCGGCCTTGACCAGCAACAGGCGTTTCAAGGTGCTGTCCTGGCCGACGAAGTTGCTGACGAAGTCGTCCGCCGGGTGCGCCAACAGGGTGTCCGGATGGTCGATCTGCAGCAGCTTGCCGGCGCGGAAGATGGCGATCTTGTCCCCCAGCTTGATGGCTTCGTCGATGTCGTGGCTGACCATGATCACGGTCTTGTTCAGCGCCCGCTGCATCTCGAAGAACTCGTTCTGGATCATCTCGCGGTTGATCGGGTCGACCGCGCCGAAAGGCTCGTCCATCAGCAACAGCGGCGCTTCGGCCGCCAGGGCGCGAATCACCCCGATCCGCTGTTGCTGGCCGCCGGACAGCTCGCGCGGGTAGCGATGCAGGTACTGCTTGGGTTCGAGCTTGATCATGCTCATCAGCTCGCGGGCGCGGTCGTGGCACTTCTGCTTGTCCCAGCCCAGCAGGCGCGGCACCACGGTGATGTTTTCCTCGATGGTCATGTTGGGGAACAGGCCGATCTGCTGGATCACGTAGCCGATGTTGCGGCGCAGGGTCACCTCGTCCAGGCCGGTGGTGTCCTCGCCGTTGATCAGCACCTTGCCCGAGGTGGGCATGATCAGGCGGTTGATCATCTTCAGCGTGGTGCTCTTGCCGCAACCGGAGGGCCCGAGGAACACGCAGATCTCGCCTTCATTGACGGTCAGGCTGACCGAGTCGACGGCCTTGACATCCTTGCCGTTGCTGCGAAAGGTCTTGCTCAGGTTTTGTAGTTCGATCATTTCAGGGCTCCTAGTGGGCTCAATCCTTTTGGCGTCAGCGAACGTTGCAGCCATTGCAGAAGCAGGTCGGCAAAGATGGCCAGCAGGCTGACCAGCACGGCGCCGACGATCAGCATCGACATGTCGCTGCGGCTGATGGAGGCCAGGATCAGTACTCCCAGGCCGCCGGCGCCGATGGTGGCGGCGATGGTCATGACGCCGATGTTCATCACCACGGCGGTGCGTACCCCGGCGAGGATCACTGGCACCGCGATGGGCAACTCGACCATGCGCAGGCGCTGGCCGAAGGTCATGCCGATGCCCCGCGCGGCTTCGCGAATGCCCGGTTCGACGCCGGTCAGCGCCAGGTAGGTGTTGCGCATGATGGGCAGCAGGGAATAGAGGAACACCGCCGTGATGGCCGGCAATGGGCCCAGGCCCTGGCCGAACTTGGAGTAGAACGGCAGCAGCAGGCCGAACAGGGCGATGGACGGAATGGTCAGCAGCACCGTGGCGCTGGCCTGCAATGGGCCGGCGAGGCTGGGGAAGCGGGTCATCAGCACGCCCAGGGGCACGCCGAAGACGATGGCCAGGGTGACGGCGATGCCCACCAGGGTGATGTGTTGCCAGGTCAGGTGCAGGACCTGGGCCCAATCGAGATGGGAAAAGGCGTTCAGGAATTCCATGTCTTCTCCTCTTTAGTTGATTGGGTGCTGGCGCAGGAAATCTGCGGCCACGGCGGATGGGCTTTCATGGTCGACGTCGACCCGGGCGTTGAGCTGGCGCATGGTTTCGTCGTCGAACAGCGCCGCCAGCGGCTCGAGTTCGGCGGCCAGTTGCGGGTGGGCGTCGAGGTAGGCCTGGCGCACCACGGGAGCGGCGGTGTAGTCCGGGAAGTAGTGCTTGTCGTCTTCTAGCAGCTTGAGCTTGAAGGCGCTGAGGCGCCCGTCGGTGGTGTACACCAGGCCGGCAAACACCTGGCCATTGCGCAGGGCCGTGTAGACCAGGCCGGCGTCCATCTGCCGGGTGTTCTTGCGGGTCAGGGCCATGTCATACAGCTTGACCATCCCGGCCATGCCGTCGGAACGGTTGGCGAACTCGGTGTCCAGGGCCACCAGGCGATTTTCCCGGGTGTTTTCGGCCAGGGCGCGGGTCAGGTCGCTGATGCTGTTGATCTGCGGATGTTCCTTGGCCACGTTTTCTGGCAGCGCCAGGGCATAGGTGTTGCTGAACTTGGATGGCGACAACCAGACCAGGCCTTTTTTCGCGTCGAGTTCTTTCACCCGGGCGTAGGACTGCTGCTTGTCGAGCTTCTCGTCGATGTGGTTGTAGGCCACCAGCGACACCCCGGTGTATTCCCAGATCAGGTCCAACTGGCCACTTTCCTGGGCACTGCGGGCCAGGTTGCTGCCCAGCCCGCCGGTGACGCGGGTGTCATAGCCCTTGCTGCGCAGGTACTGGGAGGTGATTTCCGCCAGCAGGGTCTGTTCGGTGAAGACCCGGGCGCCAATGCGGATCAGCGGTTTTTGCGCGGCGTGGGCCAGTCCGCTGAAAAGCAGGGCGCAGCCGAGTATCAGGCTCAATTTCTTCATGTCGGTTCCTTGTCTCTGACGGGCTTAGGACGGACGCAGGCCACGTTCCAGCCAGAGGCGGCTGGCCAGGGTCACCAGGCCGTCGAGCAGCAGCGCCAGCAGGGCCGTGCAGGCGGCACCGAGCAGCAGTTGCGGCTGGTTGTTCAGGGCGATGCCGGGGAAGATCAGGCTGCCCAGGCTGTTGGCGCCGATCAGGAAGGCCAGGGGCGCGGTGCCGACGTTGATCGCCAGGGCTACCCGCACGCCGCCGATGATGATCGGCACGGCATTGGGCAATTCGACTTTCCACAGCACCTGGCGTGGGGTCATGCCGATGCCGACGGCGGCTTCCTTGAGCGAACCCTGGACGTTCTTCAGGCCCTCGTAGGTGTTGCGCACGATGGGCAGCAGGGAGGCCAGGAACAGGGCGAAGATCGCCGGCCCGCTGCCGATGCCGAGGATCCCCAGGGCGATGGCCAGGACGGCCAGGGGAGGGATGGTGTTGCCGATGTTGAACACTTGCATGAAGCGTTCGGCACGTCCGGTCATGGCAGGACGGCTGAGGAAGATGCCGGCGGGGATGCCGACCAGCAGGGCGGCGAACATGGACGCCAGGACCAGGAACAGATGAGCTTGCAGGTAGAACCACAGATCGTCGCGGTAGTGTTCGATCGTCTTGATGCCGATCCAGTGGACCAGCAGGGCCAGGAGGGCAATGACCGCAGCCCCTCCTATCAGCCCTTTGCCATAGCGAATAGCCACGGGCGGACTCCTTTTTTCTTATCGGTCGGCGGGCGCCTCCCCGTGTGGCATGACCGTTGTCGGCTGCCGGGAAAGTCCCCGCGAAAAGCAGTTCGTCGAGTGCCGGCAGGGCGGCGGTGAACGAACCATGAGCGCAGCTTCGTCAAGCTAACTTGCTGATATTTCAGGCCCTGACGAGAGCGCGTGACAGGGAAGTGGACGTCTCCACCTTTTAAAAGGTTCCATACTTGACGGCGTTTGGCCACCCTTGTGGCCGCTGCAGGGCAACGCTCGTGGATCAGAGCGGGATGAGATTTGGCTGATTCAGAGGGGACGGGTTGCGGGTGCTGCGCGCCCGGTCGCAGCCTTCGCTGGCGCTCGACAGCGGCTACAGGCCTACCAGGCTATGGGGGCAGGGGTAGAGGGCGAACGGTGGTCCGGGGGGCTTGCTTTGCGCTATACTCGCCGCCCTTTTTTGATCACCGCCAGGCGATTTCCCATGACCCAACAGGCCGCCGAAGTCGCGAAACGCCGCACTTTCGCCATCATTTCCCACCCGGATGCGGGTAAGACCACCATCACTGAAAAACTGTTGCTGATGGGCAAGGCCATTGCGGTGGCGGGGACCGTCAAGTCGCGCAAATCCGACCGCCACGCCACCTCCGACTGGATGGAAATGGAGAAGCAGCGCGGGATCTCGATCACCACCTCGGTGATGCAGTTCCCCTATCGTGACCACATGATCAACCTGCTGGACACCCCCGGCCACGAAGACTTCTCGGAAGATACTTACCGCACCCTGACCGCGGTGGACTCGGCGCTGATGGTGCTCGACGGCGGCAAGGGTGTAGAGCCGCGGACCATCGCCCTGATGGACGTCTGCCGCCTGCGGGATACGCCGATCGTCAGCTTCATCAACAAGCTGGACCGCGACATCCGCGATCCGATCGAGCTGCTGGACGAGATCGAGGCGGTGCTGAAGATCAAGGCCGCACCCATCACCTGGCCGATCGGCTGCTACCGCGACTTCAAGGGCGTGTACCACCTGGCGGGTGACTACATCATCGTCTACACCCCGGGCCATGGCCACGAGCGCACCGAGACCAAGATCATCGAGAAGCTCGACTCCGACGAAGCCCGTGCCCACCTGGGCGACGAGTACGAGCGTTTCCTCGAGCAGCTGGAACTGGTGCAGGGCGCCTGCCACGAGTTCAACCAGCAGGAATTCCTCGACGGCCACCTGACCCCGGTGTTCTTCGGTACCGCACTGGGCAACTTCGGCGTCGATCACGTGCTGGATGCCGTGGTGGACTGGGCTCCGCTGCCGCTGCCACGAGTGGCCAACGAGCGCAGCGTGGCGCCCCAGGAAGAGAAGTTCTCGGGTTTCGTGTTCAAGATCCAGGCGAACATGGACCCCAAGCACCGCGACCGCATCGCCTTCATGCGCATCTGCTCGGGCAAGTACGAGAAGGGCATGAAGATGCGCCACGTGCGCACCGGCAAGGACGTGCGCATCGGCGACGCCCTGACCTTCTTCTCCTCCGAGCGTGAACAGCTGGAAGAAGCCTTCGCCGGCGACATCATCGGCTTGCACAACCACGGCACCATCCAGATCGGCGACACCTTCACCGAAGGCGAGAACCTGGGCTTCACCGGTATCCCGCACTTCGCCCCGGAACTGTTCCGCCGCGTACGCCTCAAGGACCCGCTCAAGTCCAAGCAGCTGCGCCAGGGCCTGCAGCAGCTGGCCGAAGAGGGCGCGACCCAGGTGTTCTTCCCCGAGCGCAGCAACGACATCATCCTGGGCGCCGTGGGCGTGCTGCAGTTCGATGTGGTGGCCAGCCGCCTGAAGGAAGAATACAAGGTCGAATGCGCCTACGAGCCGATCACCGTGTGGTCGGCGCGCTGGATCACCTGCGACGACAAGAAGAAGCTGGAAGAGTTTTCCAACAAGGCGGTGGAGAACCTGGCGCTGGACGGCGGCGGCCACCTGACCTACCTGGCGCCGACCCGGGTCAACCTGGCACTGATGGAAGAGCGCTGGCCGGACGTGAAATTCCGCGCCACCCGCGAACACCACTAAGTTCGCCTGCAACATCCCAAGCCCCGCGGTGCAGACCGCGGGGCTTTTTTTGTGCCCGTCACCTGCCCGTGCAGTCGCCTTGTCAGTGCAGCGCCGTTAGTCGGAAGAGGCTGGTTGGGATGTGGATCGATAGCAGGCTATCTGGCAAGTCCCGGGTATCGCGACTAGGTTTCAGACAGTGCTGTGGCCGTTGCGAGGCAGGCCGGCAGCCATCGATGAGTCACCTTTGAAGGGATGGAATCGGCTATGAGCATTTTTCAACGCATGGTGCTGCTGATCAAGGTGCTGGTGCTGCTGGCACTGGGAACCTCCGGGGCCTGGGCCCACAACCTGCTGCAGGTCAAGGAGCCGGGTTATTCGACAGAGCAGAGCACGCCGGTGCAGCTGCTGGCCAAGTCCGAGTCGGAGCCGGGGGATGAGGGGCAGGGCGGCAGTTCGGGCGATGACGACCAGACCACCGACGATGGCGAGGAGTCCGATCAGGGCTGAAAAAAACCCCTCGCGGCGGATCGATGCGCGATCCGTCGCGAGGGGCCGGTGCAACCAGGTCAGGCGCCCCCGGATGTTCCGGGGGCGCCTTTTTCGTGCTTCCTTACAAGAACTGCTCCGCGTAGTGGCAGGCCACCTGGCGGCTGTCGAGCTGGCGCAGGGCCGGCTCTTCGGTGCTGCAGCGCTCGCTGGCATACGGGCAGCGCTTGTGGAAGGCGCAACCCGATGGTGGGTTCAACGGGTTGGGCAATTCGCCGGCGATCTTGATCTTCGGCTTGTCCGGGTCCGGGTGGATGGCCGGGGTGGCCGAGAGCAGGGCCTGGGTGTAGGGGTGCAAGGGACGGGCGTAGATGTCTTCCTTGGGGCCCATTTCCACCGGCCGGCCCAGGTACATCACCAGCACCTGGTCAGCGACGTGGCGCACCACCGCCAGGTTGTGGGAGATGAACACATAGGCAGTGTTGAATTCCTGCTGCAGGTCCATGAACAGGTTCAGCACCTGGGCCTGGATCGATACGTCCAGGGCCGAGGTCGGCTCGTCCGCCACCAGCACCTTGGGTTGCAGCATCATGGCCCGGGCCAGGGCGATACGCTGGCGCTGGCCGCCGGAGAACATGTGCGGGTAGCGCTGGTAGTGCTCGGGGCGCAGGCCCACCTGCTTCATCATCGCCTGGACTTTTTCCCGGCGTTCGGCAGCCGACAGCTTGGTGTTGATCAGCAGCGGCTCGGCCAACTGGTCACCGATCTTCTGCCGTGGGTTGAGCGAGGCGTAGGGGCTCTGGAACACCATCTGCACGTCGCGGCGCAGCTGCTTGCGCTGCGCCTTGGTCGCGCCCTTGACCTCATGGCCGGCAATCTGCAGCGAACCCGAGGACGGCTCCTCGATCAGCGTCAGGGCCCGGGCCAGGGTGGATTTGCCGCAGCCGGACTCGCCCACCACGGCCAGGGTCTTGCCGGCCTCCAGTTCGAAGGACACGCCATTGAGCGCGCGGACGGTGGCGTGGCCCTTGAACAGGCCCCGGGACACTTCGTAGTGACGGGTCAGGTCGCGGGCGGTAAGAACGACGGCCATCACGCCACCTCCTGGTTGAGCGGGTAGAAGCAGCGCACCAGGCTGGCGGCTTGCGGATCGAGGCTGGGCCGTTGCTGGCGGCAGCTTTCCTGGACGTAGGGGCAGCGTGGCGACAGCAGGCAGCCCTGGGGCCGGTCATAACGGCCGGGAACGATGCCCGGCAGGGTCGAGAGCCGCGAGGCACCGAGGCTGTGCTCGGGAATCGCCGCCAGCAGGGCTTCGCTGTAGGGGTGTGCCGGGATATCGAACAGTTCCGGCACCTTGCCCACTTCCACGGCCTGGCCGGCGTACATCACGCACACACGCTGGGCGGTCTCGGCCACCACGGCGAGGTCGTGGGTGATCAGCACCAGGCCCATGTTCCGCTCTTTCTGCAAGCTCAGCAGCAGGTCCATGATCTGTGCCTGGATGGTCACGTCCAGGGCGGTGGTCGGTTCGTCGGCAATCAGCAGCTTGGGTTCGCCGGCGATGGCCATGGCGATCGCCACGCGCTGGCTCATGCCTCCGGATAGCTGGTGCGGGTAGGCATCCATGCGGCTGGCGGCGCCCGGGATCTCGACCTTTTCCAGCAGTTCGATGGCGCGCTTGCGCGCCGCCTTGCCAGACATCTTCAGGTGCAGGCGCAGCACTTCCTCGATCTGGAAGCCCACGGTGTAGCTGGGGTTCAGCGCGGTCATCGGGTCCTGGAAGACCATGGCCAGGTCCTTGCCCACGACCTGCCGGCGCTGGCGGGCGCTGAGCTTGAGCATGTCCTTGCCGTCGAAGGTCAGGGCGTCGGCGGTGACGATGCCGGGGTGCTCGATCAGGCCCATCAGGGCCATCATGGTCACCGATTTGCCGGAGCCGGATTCGCCGACGATGGCCAGGACTTCGCCCTTGTCGACCTTGAGGTCCAGGCCGTCCACCACGGGAACTGCCTTGGCGTCGCCGAAGCGGACATTGAGATTCTTGATTTCTAGCAGTGACATGGGAATCTCCTCAGGCGGCGTTCTTGAGTTTCGGATCCAGCGCATCGCGCAGGCCGTCGCCCATCAGGTTGATTGCCAGCACGCTGAGCAAAATGGTCAGGCCGGGCAGGCTCACGACCCACCAGGCGCGTTCGATGTAGTCGCGGGCCGAGGCCAGCATGGTGCCCCACTCGGGGGTAGGCGGCTGGACGCCGAGGCCGAGGAAGCCCAGGGCGGCGGCGTCGAGGATCGCCGAGGAGAAGCTCAGGGTGGCCTGCACGATCAGCGGCGCCATGCAGTTGGGCAGCACGGTGATGAACATCAGGCGCGGCAGGCCGGCACCGGCCAGGCGCGCAGCGGTCACGTAGTCGCGGTTGAGCTCGCCCATCACGGCGGCGCGGGTCAGGCGCACGTAGGACGGCAGGGACACCACGGCGATGGCGATCACGGTGTTGATCAGGCCTGGGCCGAGGATGGCGACGATGGCCACGGCCAGCAGCAGCGACGGCAGGGCCAGCATGATGTCCATCAGGCGCATGATGCTGGGGCCCAGCAGGCGCGGAAAGAAGCCGGCCAGCAGGCCCATCAGGATCCCGGGAATCAGCGACATCACCACCGACGACAGGCCGATCAGCAGCGACAGGCGCGAGCCCTGGATCAGGCGCGACAGCAGGTCGCGGCCCAGTTCGTCGGTGCCCAGCAGGAACTGCATCTGCCCGCCCTCGAGCCACGCCGGCGGGGTCAGCAGGAAGTCGCGGTACTGCTCGCTGGGGTCGTGCGGAGCCACCCAGGGCGCGAAGAGCGCGCAGAACACCACCACCAGCATGAACAGCAGGCCGGCCACGGCGCCCTTGTTGCGGGAGAAGTGCTGCCAGAATTCTTTGTAGACGGACGGATAGAGCAGGCTTTGATCGACTGCTACCGAGGAAGTTGGAGTACTCATGAGTCTTGGCCTCAGCGCTGATGACGGATGCGTGGGTTGGCAAAGCCGTAGAGGATGTCCACCACGAAGTTGACCATGATCACCAGGCAGGCGATCAACAGGATGCCGTTCTGCACCACGGGATAGTCCCGGGCGCCGATGGCTTCGATCAGCCACTTGCCGATGCCCGGCCAGGAAAAGATGGTCTCGGTCAGGACCGCGCCGGCCAGCAGGGTGCCGACTTGCAGGCCGACCACGGTCAGCACCGGGATCAGCGCGTTGCGCAGGCCATGGATGAAGACCACCCGGTTGGGCGACAGGCCCTTGGCCTTGGCGGTACGGATGTAGTCCTCACGTAGCACTTCGAGCATCGAGGAGCGGGTCATCCGGGCGATCACCGCCAGGGGAATGGTGCCCAGCACGATGGCCGGCAGGATCAAGTGCTCCAGGGCGTCGACGAATGCGCCAGTGTCGCCGGCCAGCAAGGTGTCGATCAGCATGAAGCCGGTCTTGGGCTCGATGTCGTAGAGCAGGTCGATTCGCCCGGAGACCGGAGTCCAGCCCAGGCTCACCGAGAAGAACATGATCAGGATCAGGCCCCACCAGAAGATCGGCATCGAGTAGCCGGCGAGCGAGATCCCCATGACCCCGTGATCGAACAGCGAGCCGCGGCGCAAGGCGGCGATCACCCCGGCCAGCAAGCCGATGACCCCGGCGAACAACAGGGCGGCCATGGCCAGTTCCAGGGTGGCGGGAAACAGCGAGGAGAATTCGCTCCACACACTGGTGCGGGTGCGCAGGGACTCGCCCAGATCGCCATGGGCAAGCTTGCCGATGTAGTCCAGGTACTGGGCATACAGCGGTTTGTTCAATCCAAGGCGTTCCATTGCCTGGGCATGCATCTCGGGATCGACCCGGCGCTCGCCCATCATGACTTCCACGGGATCGCCGGGAATCATGCGGATCAAGGCGAAGGTCAACAAGGTGATGCCGAAGAATGTGGGAATCAACAACCCCACACGGCGGGCAATAAAACTAAACATCTTCTGAAGTACCTCAATCAGCCGGTTAGGCGTTCCCGCCGCCCCTGGGTCAGGGGTGGCGGGCGTTTCTTATTACTTCACCTGGGTGGTAGCGAAGTTGTTGGTGGTCAGGGGGCTCTGGTGATACCCCTCGACGTTCTTGCGCATGGCCGTGAACATTTTCGGATAGGCCATGGGAATCCAGGGTTGATCCTGCTCAAAGACCAGCAGTGCCTGTTCATAGAGCTCGGCGCGCTTGGCGGGTTCAGCGTCGGCGCGGGCTTTGTCGATCAGATCCTGGAAGGTCTTGTTGCACCAGCGAGCGTAGTTTTCGCCGTTTTTCGCCGCGTCACAACTCAGGTTCGGGGTCAGGAAGTTGTCCGGGTCACCGTTGTCCCCGGCCCAGCCGGCCGACACCATGTCATGTTCGCCGTTTTTCGCGCGCTTGAGCATCTCGCCCCACTCCATCACGCGGATGTCGAGCTTGAGGCCGATCTTGGCCAGGTCGGCCTGCATCATCTGCGCGCCGAGCAGCGGGTTGGGGTTGGTCGGGCCGCCGCCGTTGCGGGTGAACAGGGTGATCACGGTGCCTTCGGGCACGCCGGCTTCCTTGAGCAGGGCGCGGGCCTTGTTCAGGTCCCGCGGCGGATTCTTCAGGCTGGTATTGAAGCCCAGCAGGGTCGGCGGATAGGGGCCGGTGCCGACCAGGGCGTTGCCCGGGCCATACAGGCTGTTGACGTAGGCTTCCTTGTCGAAGGCGATGTCGATCGCCTTGCGTACCCGCACGTCGCTCATGTACTTGCGGGTGGTGTTCATGGCGATGTAGCCGGTGGTCATGGCCGCCAGTTCGTCGACCTTCAGCTTTGCATCGGCCTTGATGCTGGGGATGTCATCAGGCTTGGGGTAGAGGGCGATCTGGCACTCGTTGGCCTTGAGCTTCTGCAGGCGCACGTTGTTGTCGGTGGTGATGGCCAGCACCAGCGGGTCCGCTGGCGGCTTGCCACGGAAGTAGTCCGGGTTGGCCTTGAAACGCACCTGGGCGTCCTTGGCGTAGCGGATGAAGACGAACGGGCCGGTGCCGATGGGCTTGCTGTTGAGCTCGGCAGTCTTGCCTTCCTTGAGCAGCTTGTCGGCGTATTCCGCCGGGAAGATCGAGGAGAAGGCCATGGCGATGTCAGCCAGGAACGGAGCTTCGCGGCGGGTCAGGGTGAAGATCACGGTGTGGTCGTCGGTTTTCTCCACGCTCTTGAGCAGTTCCTTGAAACCCATGCTTTCGAAATAGGGGAAACCCACGCTGGACTTGTCATGCCAGGGGTGTTTCGGGTCCAGCTGGCGCTGGAAGCTCCAGACCACGTCGTCGGCGTTCATGTCGCGGGTTGGAGTGAAGTAGTCGGTGGTGTGGAACTTGACGCCCTTGCGCAGGTGGAAGGTGTATTGCAGGCCATCCGGGCTGATTTCCCAGGACTCGGCCAGGGCAGGCTCGATATCCGTGGTGCCCGGCTTGAAGTCCACCAGGCGGTTGAAAATGGTTTCCGCCACTGCGTCGGCAGTCACCGCGGTCGTGTACTGGACCATATCGAAGCCTTCCGGGCTGGCTTCGGTACAGACCACCAAGGGTTTGGCCGCGGCGCTGATAGCGACGCTCAGCAATGCGGCGCTCAAGGCCGCTTTCATGGGAAGCATTTTCATCAAGAACCCCTTTCGAACGATGGAACCAGCGTAGCTTGAAGGGCGGATTCATCATGAATCCGCCCTTCAACTGGTGGGTTAGAGGATATTGAACGGAATGGTGGTGACCAGGCGGAACTCGTTGATGTTGCCGTCGGCCTGGTACTTGCTCGCGCGGTGGGTGGTGTAGGTCGCGCGGATGGCGGTGGCCTTGAGCGGACCGCTCTGCACCGCATAGCTGGCGCCGATCCCGTATTCGTAGTGGGTCTCGCCGTCCATGGTGCTGACGCCGACCAGTTTGCCTTCGGAGTTCAAGCCACCGTAGGCGGTGCCCTTGTAGTGGGTACCGTCGATGCCCCAGCCGCGGGCCTGGTAGATGTTGAACTTGAGGCCGGGCACGCCGTATTCGGCCATGTTCAGGCCATAGGCGATCTGGAAGGATTTCTCGTTCGGGCCGTTGAAGTCCGAGAGCAGGGAGTTGGCCAGGTAGATGCCGTTGGTTTCGTGCAGGTAGTCGAAGTACTCGTTACCGTTCACCGCCTGGTAGGAGAAGGTCAGGCTGTGGGCCTGGTGGGCCAGGCCCAGGGACAGGGAGTAGGTATCGTTGTCGATCTCGCCCATCTCTTTCTTGCCGGTATCGACGGTCTTGTAGTAGTTCAGGCCGGTGGTCAGGGCCAGTACCGAGCTGTCACCCAGTTCGTGAGTGGCACCGAAGTAGTACTGGTTCCAGAAGTCTTCCACCTTGGAGGCGTAGAGGCTGGTCTTCAGGCTCTTGAGCGGCTGGTAATTGGCGCCGATCAGGCTGACGCGGTCAGTCTCGGCGCTGTTGTTGGTGTATTCGCTGCGGAACTTCGACAGGCTCTGCTCGCTTCGTGGCGATACCCGGTCGAAGGTGCCGGCGTCGAACGACAGGTTGTTGAATTCTTCACTGTGGATGCTCGCCCCTTCGAAGCTCGAAGGCAGCGGACGGTTGCCGATGACGTCGACGATCGGCGTGCTGAAGTTCTGCCGGCCCACGGTCAGGGTGGTGTTGGAGACGCGGAACTTGACGTTGGCCAGGCCCAGCTTGCTCCACTGGCCCACGGCGTCGCCGTCGGAGTGGGTCAGGGTACGGTTGTTCTTGCCGGCGATGTGCTTGCGGTCACGATCCAGGGCAATCGCGTTGTAGGCCGCGACTTCGGTGCTGACGCCCACGGTGCCTTCGGTGAAACCGGAGCTGTAGTTGAGGATCGTGCCCTGCACCCAGTTGATGCGGCGCGCAGTGGAGGTGGGCTGGCCGTTGTGGTTGTACGAGAAACGATCGTTGCGCCGCTTCAACTCGTTGGCGTACCAGTTGCGGGTGCTGCCGGACAGGCTCTGGCCTTCGACGAAACCCTTGGCTTCGGACTGGGCATTGGTGCTGTTCAGTTCAGTCGGGACGAAGTCCTGGCTGACGCTCTCCGCATAGGCCGTAGCAGTGATGCTACTGATGGCCAGGGCTAACAATGCGCTGCTGCTCAATTTCATGGGTGACGCTCCTTTGTTTTGTTTTTTTACTTGCCGGTTTTTTTCGGCCGGCTGGTTTTTTGGAACTCATTCAAGGCATCGCAAACGTTTGCATGGGGCTCATTCGCTGAATCCAGGCAATACGCCTGCTTGAGGGCGAGCATCGCCCCCACGGTTCTAGGCTCATCGGTTATGGAGTCAGGCCGACCCCGGAGAAGGCGTTACGCCCGAAGGGGCTGACCTTGAAACCCTCGACCTTCGTGCTCAACGGCTGGTTGATGGTCGAGTGCGCCACCGGGGTGATCGGCACCTGCTGCTTGAGCAGTTGCTGGGCCTGCTGGTACAGGGCGGTGCGCTGTTCGCGGTCGGTGACGACCTTGGCTTGCTTGATCAGCTTGTCGTACTGCGGGTCGCACCACATGGAATAGTTGTTGCCGCCAATGGCATCGCAGCTGTACAGGGTACCCAGCCAGTTGTCGGGGTCACCGTTATCGCCGGTCCAGCCGATCAGGCTGATGTCGTGCTCGCCATTCTTGGTGCGCTTGATGTACTCGCCCCACTCGTAGCTGACGATCTTCACCTTGAGACCGATCCTGGCCCAGTCTGCCTGCAGCATCTCGGCCATCAGCTTGGCGTTGGGGTTGTAGGGGCGCTGCACGGGCATGGCCCACAGGGAGATTTCCGTGCCTTCCTTGACTCCGGCGGCCTTGAGCAGCTCACGGGCTTTTTCCGGGTTGTAGGCGGCATCCTTGATGCTGTCGTCGTAGGACCATTGGGTCGGGGGCATGGCATTGACGGCCAGCTGGCCGGCGCCCTGGTACACGGCATTGAGGATGGCCGGCTTGTTCACCGCCATGTCCAGTGCCTGGCGCACTTCGAGGCGGTCGAAGGGTTTGTGCCGCACGTTGTAGGCGATGTAGCCGAGGTTGAAACCGGGTTTCTCGATCACCTGCAGCTTCGGATCGCTCTTCAAGGCGTCGATGTCGGCGGGACGTGGGTGCAGGGTGACCTGGCACTCGCCGGCACGCAGTTTCTGTACCCGTACCGAGGCGTCGGTGTTGATGGCGAAGATCAGCCGGTCGAGCTTGACCCGGCTCGGGTCCCAGTAGTGCGGGTTGGCGGCGTAGCGGATCTGCGAGTCCTTCTGGTAGCGCTGGAAGACGAAGGGGCCGGTGCCGATGGGTTTCTGGTTGATCTGGCTGGGGGTGCCGGCCTTGAGCAGTTGCTGGGCGTATTCGGCGGAGAGGATCGCGGCGAAGCTCATGGCGAGATTCTGGGTGAACGCCGCGTCCACGGTATTGAGAGTGATGACGACGGTCAGCGGGTCGGTCTTCTCGACCTTGGCAATGTTCTTGTTCAGGCTCATGCCGTTGAAGTATGGGAACTCCGTCGGGTAGGCACGGCGGAACGGGTGTTCGGCGTCGAGCATGCGGTTGAAGGTGAACAGCACGTCGTCGGCATTGAAGTCGCGGGTTGGCTTGAAGTAGGGGGTAGTGTGGAACTTCACGCCCTCGCGCAGGTGAAAGCTGTACGTGAGGCCGTCCTCGGAAATGTCCCAGCGGGTGGCCAGGGCTGGCACCACGTTGGTTGCGCCTCTCTCGAACTCCACCAGGCGGTTGTACAACGGCTCGGCGGCATCGTTGTCGGTGGCGGTGGTGTATTGCGCGGTATCGAAACCGGCCGGGCTGCCTTCGGAGCAGAACACCAGGCTGCGGTCGGCGGCCTGGCTGAACGAGCTGGCGACCAGCAGGCCGCTCCCCAGCAACGCCGGGATGATCAAGGAGTGACGCATGACGATCCATCTCCATTTTTTGTTGTGATGATCAACAGGCCCTGATTCCTTCCTGGAATCTGTACAGGTCGTTGATGCCAACCAGGGTGCCAATGATCACCGTCTGCCTGGATTTGCCAGGGCGTGCGACTCCAGAGTCGAGCGGCTGCGCGCTGGCGCAGCCGTCCCGAAGCGGGGGCCTACTCTTTCAGAGGGTGACAAGGCAACGGCGGCGTTGCGGACACCGCCGTCACTGCACGTTACTTGCCGATGCTCACGCCGTAGAAGGAGTTCAAGCCGAACGGGCTGATCTTGAAGTCCTGCACGTTGGCGCGCATGGGTTGGAACACCGTCGAGTGTGCGATAGGTGTCATCGGGACTGCGTCTTTGAGGATGTGCTGCGCCTGCTTGTACAGCTCGGTGCGTTTGGCCACATCCGATGTGGTCTTGGCTTGCTTGATCAGTGCGTCGTACGGCTTGTCGCACCACTTGGAGAAGTTGTTGCCGTTCATGGCATCGCAGCCGAACAGGGTGCCCAGCCAGTTGTCGGGGTCACCGTTGTCGCCGCTCCAGCCGATGATCATCGCCTGGTTCTCGCCGCCCTTGGAACGCTTGATGTACTCGCCCCACTCATAGCTGACGATGTTCACCTTCAGGCCGATCTTCGCCCAGTCGGACTGCAGCATTTCTGCCATCAGCTTGGCGTTCGGGTTGTAGGGACGCTGTACCGGCATGGCCCACAGGGTGATCTGGGTGCCTTCCTTGACGCCGGCTTCCTTGAGCAGTTGGCGGGCTTTCTCGGGATCGTACTTGGCATCCTTGATGGTGGTGTCGTAGGACCATTCGGTCGGCGGCATGGCGTTGACCGCCAGCTGGCCGGCGCCCTGGTACACCGAATCGATGATCTGCGGCTTGTTCACCGCCATGTCCATCGCCTGGCGTACCTTGAGGTCGGCCAGCGGGTTGGCGTCGGTGCGGCCCTTCAGGACCGGCATCACGTTGTAGGCGACGTAACCCAGGTTGAAGCCGGCCTGCTCAGGCATCTTCAGGGCCTTGTCTTCCTTGAGGGCCTTGAGGTCGGCCGGGCGCGGGAAGAGGGTGACCTGGCATTCGTTCTTCTTGAGCTTCTGGATACGCACCGAAGGGTCGGTGGTGATGGCGAAGATCAGGTTGTCGATCTTCACGTCTTCAGGCTTCCAGTAGTCCTTGTTGCCGGTGTAGCGGATGTTGGAGTCTTTCTGGTAGCTCTTGAACACGAACGGGCCAGTGCCGATCGGCTTCTGGTTGATCTCGCTGGCCTTGCCTTCCTTGAGCAGCTTGTCGGCGTACTCGGCGGACTGGACGGAGGCGAAGCTCATGGCCAGGTTCTGGATGAACGCAGCGTCGACGCTCTTCAGGGCGAAGCGCACGGTGTGGTCGTCGAGCTTCTCGACCTTGGTGATGTTGGTGTCCATCCCCATGTCGGTGAAATACGGGAATTCGGTGGGGTATGCCTTACGGAACGGCATGTCCTTGTCGATCATGCGGGTGAAGGTGAACACCACATCGTCGGCATTGAAGTTGCGGGTCGGGGTGAAGTACGGCGTGGTATGGAACTTGACGCCTTCGCGCAGGTGGAAGGTGTAGGTCAGGCCGTCTTCCGAGATGTCCCAGCTGGTGGCCAGGCCCGGGATGACCGCGGTGCCGCCACGTTCGAACTGGCTGAGACGGTTGAACATGGTTTCTGCTGAGGCGTCGAAGTCGGTTCCGGTGGTGTACTGGCCCGGGTCGAAACCGGCAGGGCTGCCCTCGGAGCAGAACACCAGATTAGTCGCCGCCTGGGCGAAGGGAGTGCTGGCCAGCAGACCGGCGCTGACTAAAAACGGAATGACTGCTTGTTTGAACATGGTGGCCTCATGATTTGTTGTCATTGTTGGTGTTGAGGGCGACCTTGTGAGTCGACCCGCCGATACTTATGCAGGCCCCATACCCGATGCAAGATGCGGGGCCGACACAGGCATCAAAGAGTGGAACGAACGTACACGAATGACGCATTTGTATAAATCTTGACGCATTTGACCGTTTGCGCCGGTTCTTTTGGGTGCATTTGTCGCCATGTTTGTGGGCACTCGGGACGAACTGCGCCCCGCAACGGTGCGCGGCTCGGGCGTGCAGCGAGCGCTCTGGACAAGGGGTTTTCCGGGACAAGCGCGTCTCTGCAGGCTAGCTGCGGATCGTTGGCGGCCGGAATGAAGGAGTCGGGGTGATGGTTGCCGACGGCATGTGGCAACGGTGAGCCAAGGCTCGAACCGATGGTCTGCCAAACCTGGTGCGGAAAGGACTTACACATGCAAACCTCATTTTTTCTTTTTTTAGGGCTTACCTGAGGGTTGGCCTTGTGGGCCGGAACAACTCGCCTTGCCATGGGAAATGGATGAACCCATGGAGCCTATGCGGCGATGGCGAGCGCTTGTTGTGTGCTTGAGTGACGACTCGCCGATGCCGAAATTAAGTCATGCTGAAATTGCGGTCAACGAAAATTAAGCATGACTAACTTTTATCCGGCACAAAGTCTCGTCCCTGAGGCTCCGCAGGCATGCCTGGATTGGATTCAGGAGGCTGGGTGGTCGTCGAACAGGCCCATGGTGGTGATGGTCAGGACTTCCGCCGGGCCATCGCCGACATTGGCCAGGCAGTGGGTCTTGGTGGCATCGAAATGCACCGAGTCGCCCGGGCCGAGGGGATATAGGCGACCTTCGATGGTGTACGTGATCTGTCCAGAGAGGACGTAGGAAAATTCTGAACCATCGTGGGAGATCAGTTCAGATTGATACCCCACCGAGATGTTCATCTTGACCGCATTGATCATGTTTCCCGGAAAGGAGCTGGACAGTCGTTCGTAGGCCAGGGGCTGGCCCTCGATGGTATAGCGCACCCGTTCGCCCTCGTGGGAGTCCGGCTGAGCCTGGGCTGGCTGGTCGAACAGGGCGTTAAGTGGAACGTTCAGGGACTTGGCGATATTGACCAGGGAGGAAATGGATACGCCTGTGAGATTACGTTCCGCCTGGGAGAGGAAGCTCGCGGTGAGACCGGATTCGCTGGCAATCTGGCGCAGGGTTTTCTTGGCGGCGCGGCGATAGCGACGCAGGCGTTCGCCGATGCGATCTGCGGTCATTGAAGAGACTCTTATTGGAAAGCTGCAGTATACCCGGCGTGTATCTGGCGGACGTCAACAACATGTGACAGATACATGACAGGGGACCGTCACTGTAACATCACCTCACGGGTTGAAATCATACGTAACAAAACGAGTTGTCCTCATTTGTCTGACGACAGGTTGAAACGAAAAACGGCGGCCCCTCCGATTGGGAGGTGACCGCCGTTTGTGTCTCTGCGCAATGATTTATTGCATCAGCACTTCGATCGCGCCGTCGGCGGTCATGTTGACCTTGCTGGTGCCCGCCTCGACTTCCGGGGTGACGGAAAAAGAGGAACGATCGGCTTCGGCGGCTTTCATCATCGGAGCGCGCAGGTAGGGTTGTGGATAACCTTCGCTGTTGAGGTTCAGGCTGACGATCTTGTAACCCTTGCCCCCCAGGGCCTCGGTGGCCAGCTGGGCGCGAGCCTTGAAGGCCTTTACCGCGTCCTTGAGCAGGGCATCCTCGCTGGCCTGGCGGGTTGCGGGCGCGATGGCGAAATCCATGCCGTCCATCTTCAGGTCGGTCAGTAGCTCGCCGGTGAGCTTGGACAGGGCGGCGAAGTTGGAGCTTTCCAGGCGCAGTTCCGCGCGCTCGCGCCAGCCGGTGATCTTCTGGCCCTTGCTGTCGTAGATCGGGTAGCTGTTGCGGCTGCCCTGGCTCAATTTCACGTCCTTGACCTGACGTGCCTGTTCCAGGGCCTTGTTCATGGTGGTGCTGATTTCCGCCGCCAGCTTGGCCGGATCGGCGTTCTGCGATTCGCTGTAGAGGGTCACGATCATCAGGTCGCGAGCCACTTCCTGGCTGGCTTCGGCGCGCAGGGAAACCTGGTTGTAGTGCAATTCATCGGCGGCCAGGGCGGGCAGGCTGGTGAGAGTGCCGGCGCTGAGGGCCAGAAGGGCGACGCTGCGGGTGAAAGGCTGCATGGAATCTCCTTGAGTGCGGTCCGCAAGCCAAAGGTTCGCGCCTGCGTGAGCGATAAGACTCTAGCTTTTATTCCCGGTTGCACCCATTACAACTTTGATACACCTGCGCCTCGCTCTGCCCGCGATGTCTGCTGTAGCTGAAAGCTAGCCGCCTGGGGTAATGCCAGTCAGTCAAGCGAAGTGATTCCCGGTAGGAGCAGCCGGTCGACGCTCGATGGCTGGCGATGCTCGTCAACGGTAGTGCGTGTTGAATGGATAAACGCAGGGCTCTGGAGTCCGTCGCGGGCAAGCCTCGCTCCAACCATGTCCTTCACTGATCGGCATTAGCCGGGCTGCTTTTCCTGTGGCGCTTTGCCGCAGTTTGCCTGTGTCGGGGGCTGCTTGGTTATACTCCCGCCGATTGCCCTGGAGCGCTCATCAGGAGAGCTCATGCTCGCCCCCGTAAAATTGTTGTCCGCCACCCGCCAGAATCTCTGGCGCCTGACCTTCATACGCACCCTGGTCCTGGCCGCTCAGGCCGGTTCGGTAGGGATCGCCTACTGGCTCGACCTGCTGCCGTTGCCCTGGTTGCAACTGGGCGTCACCCTGGCGTTCTCCATGGTGCTGTGCGCCTTCACCGCGATCCGCCTGCGCACTTCCTGGCCGGTGACGGAGCTGGAATACGCCCTGCAGCTGGCGTGCGACCTGTTTATCCACAGCGTGCTGCTGTATTTCTCCGGCGGGTCCACCAACCCGTTCGTGTCCTATTACCTGGTACCCCTGACCATCGCCGCAGTGACGCTGCCCTGGCGCTACTCGGTGGCGCTCTCGGGGATTGCCCTGGCGCTCTATACCCTGCTGCTGGCCTGGTTCTATCCGTTGCAGACCCTGCCCATTGCCCGCGAGAACCTGCAGGTCTATGGCATGTGGCTGAGTTTTGCCCTGGCCGCGGCGGTGATCACCTTCTTTGCTGCCCGGATGGCCGAGGAGCTGCGGCGTCAGGAAGAGTTGCGGGCGATTCGTCGTGAAGAAGGCCTGCGCGACCAGCAGTTGCTAGCCGTGGCGACCCAGGCCGCTGGCGCGGCACATGAGCTGGGCACGCCGCTGGCGACCATGAGCGTGCTGCTCAAGGAAATGCGCCAGGACCATCCCGATCCGCTGTTGCAGGATGACCTGTCCGTGCTTCAGGACCAGGTCAAGCTGTGCAAGGAAACCCTGCAGCAACTGGTGCGTGCCGCCGAGGCCAACCGCCGCTTGGCGGTGGAGATGCAGGATGTCACCCAGTGGCTGGACGAAGCCCTGAATCGCTGGCACCTGATGCGTCCGGAAGCCAGTTATCGCTTCCATTTGCTGGGCCAGGGGGCGATGCCACGCCTGGCGCCGCCGCCGGATTTGACCCAAGCCCTGCTCAACTTGCTCAACAATGCCGCCGATGCCTGCCCCGAGGGGCTGGAAGTCAGGCTGGACTGGGATGCGGAAGATTTGACCATCAGTATTCGCGACCACGGCGCTGGAGTACCCTTGGCCATCGCCGAGCAGATTGGCAAACCGTTTTTTACCACCAAGGGCAAGGGCTTCGGCCTGGGCCTGTTCTTGAGCAAGGCCAGCGTGACCCGCGCTGGTGGCTCAGTAAAACTCTACAGTCATGAGGAAGGCGGTACGCTCACCGAGCTGCGCCTGCCCCGTGCCGCCCGAGGAGACGACCATGAGTGAAGAGATCCAAGTCGAAGGCGAGGAATTGCCGCACCTGCTGCTGGTGGATGATGACGCCACGTTTACCCGGGTCATGGCACGTGCCATGAGCCGCCGCGGCTTTCGCGTGAGTACCGCAGGTTCCGCCGAAGAGGGCCTGACCATCGCCCAGCAGGACCTGCCGGACTACGCCGCGCTGGACCTGAAGATGGACGGCGACTCCGGGCTGGTGCTGCTGCCCAAGCTGCTGGAGCTGGATCCGGAGATGCGCGTGCTGATCCTCACCGGTTATTCGAGCATCGCCACTGCGGTGGAGGCGATCAAGCGAGGCGCCTGCAATTACCTGTGCAAGCCGGCGGATGCCGACGACGTGCTGGCCGCGCTGCTGTCCGAACACGCTGACCTGGACACCCTGGTGCCGGAAAACCCGATGTCGGTGGACCGCCTGCAGTGGGAGCACATCCAGCGGGTGCTGACCGAACACGAAGGCAACATCTCCGCCACTGCCCGAGCCCTGGGCATGCACCGTCGCACGTTGCAGCGCAAGTTGCAGAAGCGCCCCGTCCGCCGCTGATCCGCACCGGGCCTCGATGTCCCCCGGGACGGGTGAAAAAGCGAGCCGATCGACTATGATCGGCTCAATGCTCCTCCTTCCAATCGAGCTCCCATGATGAATCAGAACGCTGAGTATTCTGCGGTCAACGATGCTGTGCGCGGGCAGTTCTTTCGCCGGGTATGGGCCATGACCGTGCCGTACTGGCGCAGCGAGGAAAAGGCCAAGGCCTGGCTGCTGCTGATCGTGGTCATCGGCCTGTCGCTGTTCAGCGTGGCCATCTCGGTGTGGATCAACAGCTGGTACAAGGACTTCTATAATGCCTTGCAGAAGAAGGACGAGGCGGCGTTCTGGCACCTGATCCTGTATTTTTGCGGCATTGCTGCGGTGGCGATCCTGGGGGCGGTGTACCGCCTGTACCTGACCCAGATGCTGACCATCCGTTGGCGAGCCTGGCTGACCGAAAAACATTTCGCCCGCTGGCTGGGCAACAAGAACTACTACCAGCTGGAGCAGGGCGGTTATACCGACAACCCGGACCAGCGGATTTCCGAAGACCTCAACAGCTTCACCACCAACACCCTGGCGCTGGGCCTGGGGCTGATCCGCAATCTGGTCAGCCTGGTGTCCTTTTCCATCATTCTCTGGGGCGTGTCCGGCAGCATCGAGGTGCTGGGCTATACCATTGCCGGCTACATGTTCTGGTGCGCCCTGGTGTATGCCCTGGTCGGCAGTTGGCTGACCCACCTGATCGGGCGCCGGCTGATCGGCCTGAACAACCAGCAGCAACGCTTCGAGGCCGACCTGCGCTTCTCCATGGTACGGGTCCGGGAAAACGCCGAGAGTATCGCCCTGTACGACGGCGAGAAGAACGAGAACCAGCGCCTGAGCAGTCGTTTCGGCAAGGTCTGGCACAACTTCTGGGACATCATGAAAGTGTCCAAGCGCCTGACCTTTTTCACCGCGGGTTATGGCCAGATCGCGATCATTTTCCCCTTCATCGTCGCCGCCCCTCGCTACTTCGCCGGCAAGATCGAGCTGGGCGAGCTCATGCAGATCAACTCGGCCTTCGGCAACGTCCAGGAGAACTTCAGCTGGTTCATCACGGCCTATTCGGACCTGGCCGCCTGGCGCGCCACCTGTGATCGTCTGCTGAGCTTTCGCCAGGCCATGAGCGACAACGAAGCGCGCGCCCCGGCCATCGATGTCCAAACCGAGGGCGAACAACTGCAGGTGCGGGACCTGGGCCTGGACCTGGCCGATGGCCGGCACCTGCTGGCCGGAGCGCAGATGACCGTGAACCCGGGCGAGCGGCTGATGCTCAGCGGCCGTTCCGGCAGCGGCAAGAGCACCTTGCTGCGCGCCATGGGACGCCTGTGGCCCAGGGGGCACGGCAATATCCGCTTGCCTGGCCAGCGCTCGCTGTTCCTGCCGCAGAAACCCTACCTGCCCATTGGCAGCCTGCGTGAGGCCTTGAGTTATCCACAGCCGGGCGAGCGCTATCCTCAGGAACGCTACGAGCAGGTACTGCAGATTTGCCGCTTGCCGCACCTGGTGGCGCGCCTGGATGAACCCAATCACTGGCAACGCATGCTTTCGCCGGGTGAGCAGCAACGCCTGGCCTTTGCCCGGGCGCTGTTGTACGCACCGCAATGGTTGTACATGGACGAGGCGACCTCGGCCATGGATGAAGAAGACGAAGCCGCGTTGTACCAGGCGCTGATCGACCAGTTGCCGGGGTTGAGCATTGTCAGCATCGGCCATCGCAGCAGCCTCAAGCGTTTTCATCCGCGGCATATTCGTATCGACCAGGGGCAACTGGTGGAGCAGGCCCAGGGCGCCTGATCGCCTGCCGGATGAACAAAGGCCCGCCCGGCAGTAGCTGCCGCGGCGGGCCTTTTTTGCGCAGGGGCGTCAGCCGTTCAGGATCGAACGATCGACCCTCACTGCCAGTTGGCCTTTGCCGGGCTTGGCATTGAAGGCCACGTTGCCACGTTCGTCGACGCTGGCCCGGGCGATGGGAGCGCCATCGAGCAGCAACTCCAGCGGGGCGCCCTTGAGGGATTGGCCGGAGGCCAGTTGCAGATTCAGATTGATAGCCATGGTGATGTCCTTGTCAGGCGTTGCGGTCGATGAAGCGGGTGGCGTTCTTGTCGATGGAGCCGATGAGCTCGGGTGAACCACCACGGAACTGGCGGAACACGTTGCGCCCGCTGGCGCCGCCGTTGGTGGTGCCGGCCGGGATGGCCAGGGTCGGCTGGAAGCTGTCGCTGAGTTCGACATAGGCCGACCAGGGGCCGATGTACGATTCGTTCAGGCCGTTGGTTTCGCTGACGGCGTAGCGCACGGCCTGGCCAGGCAACCAGTTCGGCTCGCTGGGAGTATGGCTCTGCCAGCCGTCGGCGAGGATCGAAGGCACCGCGCCGGGGGTATCCAGATAACCTGCCGGCTTGTTGGGGCTGTAGTTCTTGAGCAGCAGGTAGGTGCTCCAGCCCCACCAGTTGTCGATGGTCTTGCTGTCGTTGAGGTTGTTGACGTCGCTGCGGCGCAGTACCTGATTGCCCTTGGCCACGAACAGCGGGGAGAAGTTGCCGCTCTTGGCGGCGTCCAGGTCGGGGGCCACCTTCAAGGCGGCGTAGCTGGCGGGGGCCGGCAGGCTGCCGCCCAGGTAGCAGGAGAAGATCTCGTCTGCCGAGCGTTGCACGGCGAGTTTCACCAGCTGGCGGTTGCGATGGTCGACGCTGTCGAAATAGCGCTTGTCGCCATAGGAGTGCCAGCGATCGCCCTGGGCGTTGCTGACATTGAGGCCGAACTTGCTGTCCTCGTCATGCATGAAACGGGTGATCAGCGAGCCCAGGTCGCTGGGAGTAACCACCGCCGCCACCTGCTTGCGCGGGACCCGTACATGGCCGGCGGAGAACAGGTCGGTCAGGAAGTGGTCAGCGAAGGCATTCATGGCGTAGGCCAGTTCCAGCTGCTTGTCGTCCGCGGTCTTGCCCGCCAGTACCGCTTGCTGCAGGGCCGCGGTATGGCCGGCGGTGTAGGCCGCCAGGGCCCATTCGCCAAAGTGGTCGGCATTGTTGGCGGCCAGCTTGAGGTAGCGTCCCAGGGGGAACAGGGCGGACACCGCGCTGCCACCACCGGTGATCTTGTTCCACTCCTCGGACAGGGTATCGCCCAGGGCGTCATAGGCTTCATGGGGCTGTTTGCCGTCGCGGATGGCCTGGTTGGCGGCGATGATTTCCTTCTGCATCACGGCCAGGATTTGCCGGGCCTCGTCCTTGGCGGCAGGCAGCACCGCCAGGGAGTTGAATGCCGCGGTGAAGCGCTGCACCCGTTCGGCCGTCGTCGCGCCATCGCAGATCGGCTGGTCGGGAATGCCGTAGAAGTCACCGCCCAGGGCGACCACCTGGCCATAGGTCAGGGCCAGGCCGTTGGGCAGGTGCAACTCCACCTGCCAGGCCGGGATGGGGGCCGCATCCTTCACGAAGCGCAGCAGCGTGCTGTCGCCGATGGCGGTGTGCTCGCCGCCTTCGAAACGCAACTGGGGAGTGCCTGGGGTGGCTGGCTGTGGCGCGTGCGGCAGATGTTCGGGGCGGTGGTACTTGATGGTGTGATGGCCATCGGCGACCAGCACCAGGCTGTCGCCATCGCCATTGATGGCAATGCCTTGTTCGGTAAAGAGACGGTCGAGGTCGGCAATGATCCTGCCCGCCAGGGGTGGCTGTGGCTGCTTCTGTGCAGAAAGTCCTGACATTTCTAGCTCCTTGATATGTCATGAATTATTTGTATTTAACTGTATGTATATACAGTTAAAATTGAGAATAAACGAAAATCATTCCCCGTCAAGCCGGGAATGTTCCAGGGCATGGTGTTTTTTCGATCCATTCGGAGGAGGGGGCCCGGCGAGGCCTCTGGCCCAAGGATTGGCGGCGAGGTCCTCGAGCGATCGCAAGATGATTGGATTACCATTAGCCACCTAACGACAGGCTCAAGGTCCACCCGCCCATGCTGGCCATCTTTCTCGAAACGCTGACGATCACCGCGCCCGTCTTCGCCATGCTGTTCCTTGGCCTGATACTCAAGCGGGTGGGGTGGATCAACGACAACTTCATCCACACCGCGTCGTCCCTGGTGTTCAACGTCACCATGCCGGCGCTGCTATTTCTGGGGATAGTCCACGCCGACCTGCGCTCGTCGCTCCAGCCCGGTGTGCTGATCTACTTCTCGCTGGCCACCCTGGCGTGTTTCGCCCTGGCCTGGCTGTGGGCGATCTGGCGTTGTCCACGGGAAGATCGCGGCATCTATACCCAGGGCGCGTTTCGCGGTAACAACGCGATCATCGGCCTGGCCCTGGCGGCCAGCATGTATGGCAGCTACGGCATTTCCCTGGGGGCGGTGCTGGCGGCACTGGTGATTCTTTTCTACAACACCTTGTCGACCATCGTCCTGGCGGTCTACAGCCCGGTGATCAAGTCCGATCCCTGGAGCATCTTCAAGAACGTCATCAGCAACCCGCTGATTGTCAGCGTGCTGGTGGCCGGACCGTTCGCCTACTGGCAGATCGGCTTGCCCGGCTGGCTCGAGACGTCGGGCCAGTACCTGGCACAGATGACCCTGCCCCTGGCGCTGATCTGCATCGGGGGCACCTTGTCCATGGCGGCCCTGCGCAACAGTGGCCGACTGGCCATCGGCTCCAGCCTGATGAAGATGATCAGCCTGCCGGCCCTGGCGACCTTTGGCGCCTGGTCATGCGGGTTTCGGGGGGCGGAGCTGGGGATCCTGTTCCTGTACTTCGGCAGCCCTACCGCGGCGGCGAGCTTCGTCATGGCCCGGGCGGCCAATGGCAACCATGAACTGGCGGCAGCGATCATCGTGATCACCACCGTGATGGCGGCGGTGACCACCAATATCGGGATCTTCCTGCTGCAGTGGGGAGGATGGATCTAGGAGGAGGTCGCCGGCACGCTGGAGCGGCCGGCGAGGCGCTTCACTGAGCCGGCTGGTAGGTGTCGATCACTTCCTGGGCGGCGCGAAAGGCGTCGATGGCCGCCGGCACGCCGGCGTACACCGCGCAATGCAGCAACGCCTCGCGGATCTCCTCGACTGTGCAGCCGTTGTTCAGGGCGCCGCGCACGTGGCCCTTGAGCTCCTGTGGACACTTGAGTGCCGTCAGGGCCGCCAGGGTGATCAGGCTGCGGGTCTTGAGCGGCAGGCCTTCGCGGTTCCAGACGCCACCCCAGGCATGCTCGTTGACGAAATCCTGCAAGGGCTGGGTGAACTCGGTGGCGTTGCCCAGGGCGCGGTCGACGAAGGCATCGCCCATGACTTGGCGTCGCATGTGCAGGCCGCTTTTGTTGTTCTCGCTCATGGCATTTCCTTCTTGTGTTGGCGGCGCCAGGCCCGAAGCGAACTGAACAGCAGGAACGCCACCAGCGCTGGCAGGACGAAAAACAGCATCAGGTGCTCCAGCTTGCCCGCCAGGGGCATGCCGGTGGTGAAGGACATCACGTGCAGCCCGTAGGCCAGGTACAGGCAGAGAAACAGCAGGCCCTCGGCCCGGGTCACGCGGTAGCCGGAATAGAACACCGGCAGGCACAGGATGGCGACACCGAGCAGTACCGGCAGGTCGAAATCCAGGGCATTGGGTGAGACCGACAGCGGCGTTGGCGCTACCAGTGCGGTAAACCCCAGGACCCCCAGCAGGTTGAACAGATTGCTGCCGATCACGTTGCCCACGGCGATGTCACGCTGGCCGCGCAGGGCCGCCAGCAGCGAGGTGGCCAGCTGTGGCAACGAGGTGCTGACGGCGATCACCGTCAGGCCGATGACTCGCTCCGACAGGCCCAGGTCATCGGCCACCGTGATCGCCGCGCCTAGCAGCAGGTGCCCGGCGAACACCAGCAGGCCCAGGCCGAAGAGGATCAGCAGCAGGCTGGCGAGCCAGGGCGCCGGGTGTCTGCGCGCTTGCGGTACTGGAGGGTGCAGGCGGGTGGCGTGGCGGGACTGGCGCGACAGCAGAGCCAGGTACAGCACCAGCGCCCCCAGCAGGATCGCGCCGTCGAACGGGCCCAGGTGCTCGTTGTAGGCAAGGACGAACACCAGCAGGCTGGCGCCGATCATCAGTGGAATGTCCAGGCGTACCAGTTGCCGGGAAACTCGCAGTGGAATGATCAGCGCCGACAGGCCCAGGGTCACCAGGATGTTGAAGATGCTGCTGCCGATCACGCTGCCGACGGCAATGTCGGTGCTGCCACCCAGCGTCGCTTGCAGGCTGATGGCCATCTGCGGTGCGCTGCTGCCGAAGGCGACGATGGTCAGGCCAATGATCAGCGGTCGCACATGCAGGCCTACCACCAGGCGGACTGCGGCGCGCACCAGCAACTCGGCACCGGCAATCAGCATCAGCAGGCCGCTGATGAGCTGGATCAGGCTGAGCAGGGGCAATTCGGCGAAGGCAGTAATGGCTGGGCTCCGGGAGTCAGTCGCTGAGGGCTTGGATGCGTACTTTCGCGGTTCCGCTGCGCAGCATGTCCAACTGCTGGGCGGCACTGCGGGAGAGGTCGATCAGGCGGCCGCGGGTGTGCGGGCCTCGATCGTTGATGCGGACCACGACGCTCTTGTCGTTGGCCAGGTTGGTGACTTGCACGCGGGTGCCGAAGGGCAATTGCCGATGGGCGGCGGTAAGCCCGTGCTGGTCGAAGGCTTCGCCACTGGCGGTGCGTTTGCCGTGATGACGGGAGCCGTAGTAGGAGGCGGTGCCTGTCTCGTCATAACCCCGAGGGTCGATCAGGTGGTTGCTGGAGCAACCGCCGAGCAGGGCGAACAGGGCGCAGGCGCCGAGCAGGGACGGCATGGACAAGCGCCTTGGGCGCTGGGTGGCGGCCCCCGATGGGGGAGACGGGCTTGCCAGTGAAGACGGCGGTACGCAGACCTCGTTTCGACTGGCAAGCCACGGCTTCATGTCCCGGTCAGCCTTCGAGCTTGCTTTTGAGCAGTTCGTTGACTTGCTGCGGGTTGGCCTTGCCCTTGGACGCTTTCATCGCCTGGCCGACGAAGAAGCCGAACATCTTGCCGCGCTTGGCCTCGTCGGCGGCACGGTACTGTTCGACCTGTTCGGCGTTGGCAGCGAGCATTTCGTCCAGCACCGCCGAGATCGCGCCGCTGTCGGTAACCTGCTTGAGGCCGCGCTTGTCGATGATCTCGTCGGCATTGCCTTCGCCGTTGGCCATGGCTTCGAACACGGTCTTGGCGATCTTGCCGGAGATGGTGTTGTCCTTGATCCGCAGGAGCATGCCGCCCAGCTGTTCGGCCGAGACCGGGGCTTCGTCGATTTCCAGGCCCTGCTTGTTCAGCAGGCTGCCCAGTTCGACCATGACCCAGTTGGCGGCGAGCTTGGCGTCACCGGCGATGCTGGCGACCTTCTCGAAGTAGTCCGCCTGCTCGCGGCTGGTGGCCAGGACGCTGGCGTCGTAGACCGACAGGCCGAACTGTTCCTGGAAGCGCTCGCGCTTCTGCGGTGGCAGCTCAGGCAGGGTGGCGCGCACCTGGTCGAGGAAGGAATCCTCGATGACCACGGGCAGCAGGTCGGGGTCGGGGAAGTAACGGTAGTCGTTGGCTTCTTCCTTGCTGCGCATCGGACGGGTTTCGTCCTTGTTCGGGTCGTACAGGCGGGTCTGTTGGATCACCTTGCCGCCGTCCTCGATCAGCTCGATCTGACGACGGATCTCGGTGTTGATGGCCTTCTCGATGAAGCGGAACGAGTTGACGTTCTTGATCTCGCAGCGGGTGCCAAACTCGACCTGGCCCTTGGGACGGACCGAGACGTTGCAGTCGCAACGCAGGGAGCCTTCGGCCATGTTGCCGTCGCAGATGCCCAGGTAGCGCACCAGGGCGTGGATCGCCTTGACGTAGGCCACGGCTTCCTTGGCGTTGCGCATGTCAGGCTCGGAGACGATTTCCAGCAGCGGCGTGCCGGCACGGTTCAGGTCGATGCCGGTGGCACCGTTGAACTCTTCGTGCAGGCTCTTGCCGGCGTCTTCTTCCAGGTGCGCGCGGGTGATCCCGACACGTTTCATCGTGCCGTCTTCCAGGGGGATGTCCAGGTGGCCCTTGCCGACGATCGGCAGTTCCATCTGGCTGATCTGGTAGCCCTTGGGCAGGTCCGGGTAGAAGTAGTTCTTGCGGGCGAACACGTTGTGCTGGCCGATCTCGGCGTCGACCGCCAGACCGAACATCACTGCCATGCGCACCGCTTCCTGGTTCAGCACCGGCAGCACGCCGGGCATGCCCAGGTCGATCAGGCTGGCCTGGGTGTTGGGCTCGGCACCGAAGGCGGTGGAGCTACCGGAGAAAATCTTCGATTGAGTGGTGAGCTGGGTATGAATCTCCAGCCCGATCACGACTTCCCATTGCATGTGTGTCTCCTCAGAAGCCGGTTGGGGTGCGGGTGTGCCAGTCAGTGTTCAGCTGATACTGGTGCGCAACGTTGAGCAAGCGGCCTTCCTGGAAGTACGGGGCGAGCAGTTGCACGCCGACCGGCAAGCCGTCGACGAAACCGGCCGGCATCGACAGGCCCGGCAGGCCGGCGAGGTTGGCGGTGATGGTGTAGACGTCTTCCAGGTACGCAGCGATCGGGTCGCTGTTCTTGGCACCGAGCTTCCAGGCCGGGTTGGGCGTGGTCGGGCCGAGGATGACGTCGACTTCGTTGAACGCGGTCATGAAGTCGTTTTTCACCAGGCGGCGGATCTTCTGCGCCTTGAGGTAGTAGGCATCGTAGTAGCCGGCGGACAGCGCATAGGCGCCGACCATGATCCGGCGCTGCACTTCGCTGCCAAAGCCTTCGCCACGGGAGCGCTTGTACAGGTCCTCGAGGTTTTCCGGGTTCTCGCAGCGGTAGCCGAAGCGCACGCCGTCGAAACGCGAGAGGTTGGAAGAGGCTTCCGCCGGGGCGATCACGTAGTAGGCAGGAATCGCGTGCTGCATGTTCGGCAGGCTGATGTCCTTGATCACCGCACCGAGCTTTTCCAGCTCCTTGATGCTGGCATGGATCAGGTCGGCAATGCGCGGGTCGAGGCCGGCGCTGAAGTATTCCTTCGGCACGCCGATGCGCAGGCCCTGCAACGAGCCATTGAGGCCGGCGCTGTAGTCCGGGACCGGTTCATCGATGCTGGTGGAGTCGTTCGGGTCGAAGCCGGCCATGCCTTGCAGCAGGATCGCGCAGTCTTCGGCGGTACGTGCCAGGGGGCCGCCCTGGTCGAGGCTGGAGGCGTAGGCAATCATGCCCCAGCGGGAAACACGCCCGTAGGTCGGTTTCAAGCCGGTGAGGTTGGTGAAGGCCGCAGGCTGGCGAATCGAACCACCGGTATCGGTGGCCGTGGCGGCAGGCAACAGGCGAGCGGCAACGGCTGCGGCGGAACCACCGGACGAACCGCCCGGTACATGTTCCAGGTTCCACGGGTTCTTCACCGCGCCGTACCAGCTCGACTCGTTGGCCGAGCCCATGGCGAACTCGTCCATGTTGGTCTTGCCCAGGGTCACGGTGCCGGCGGCAGCCAGGCGGGAGACCACGGTGGCATCGTAGGGCGCCTTGAAGTTGTCGAGCATCTTCGAGCCACAGCTGGTGCGGATGCCCTGGGTGCAGAACAGGTCCTTGTGGCCGATCGGCGCGCCCAGCAGGGCGCCACTCTCGCCGTTGGCGCGACGGGCGTCGGCAGCCTTGGCCTGGGACAGTGCCAGGTCTTCGGTGAGGCTGATGAAGCTGTTGATCTGCGGGTCGAGCTGGGCGATGCGAGCCAGCAGGGTCCGGGTCAGTTCTTCGGAGGAGAATTTCTTGTCGGCGAGTCCGCGGGCGATCTCGGCCAGGGTCATGTGGTGCATTGCAGGCTCTTTCCCTTTAGTCGATGACTTTCGGAACCAGGTACAGGCCGTTTTCGACCGCTGGCGCGATGGACTGGTAGGCCTCGCGATGATTGGACTCGGTCACAACGTCTGCGCGCAGGCGCTGGCTGGCTTCCAGGGGGTGGGCCAGGGGCTCGATACCGTCGGTATCGACTGCCTGCATTTCATCCACCAGCCCCAGAATGCTGTTCAGGGCGGAGGTGATGTGTGGAAGATCGCCTTCATTGAGCTTGATGCTGGCCAAATGAGCGATTTTTTCCACATCGGAGCGTTCAAGCGCCATGGGATTCTCCAGTGGAAAACAAAAGCGGATATTGTCCGCGTGTCAGATTGTCGGAACACTACCGCATTTCTACGGTCTTACGGCCGCGATTGTGGGGGTTGGTGCACAGAAAAGCCGCCAATTTAACATATTGGCGCCTTGCCCAAAATCCCTGTCGTTGTTAGAGTTTGCCGCACTTTTTTACCCACGCGTTGCCTAGGGTCCCTTTCCCATGTTCAAGAAACTGCGTGGCATGTTTTCCAGCGATCTTTCCATTGACCTGGGCACTGCCAACACCCTTATTTACGTGCGCGAGCGCGGTATTGTCCTCAATGAACCCTCTGTCGTTGCCATCCGGACCCACGGTAATCAGAAAAGTGTTGTGGCGGTTGGTACCGAAGCCAAACGCATGCTCGGCCGTACGCCGGGCAACATTGCTGCCATTCGTCCGATGAAGGATGGCGTGATCGCCGATTTCAGCGTCTGCGAGAAGATGCTGCAGTATTTCATCAACAAGGTTCACGAAAACAGCTTCCTGCAGCCCAGCCCGCGAGTGCTGATCTGCGTTCCATGCAAGTCCACCCAGGTCGAGCGTCGCGCCATCCGTGAATCGGCCCTCGGTGCCGGTGCCCGTGAAGTGTTCCTGATCGAAGAACCGATGTCGGCTGCCATCGGCGCCGGCCTGCCGGTCGAGGAAGCCCGCGGCTCGATGGTCGTGGACATCGGTGGTGGCACCACCGAAATTGCCCTGATTTCCCTGAACGGCGTGGTCTACGCCGAGTCCGTACGCGTTGGCGGCGACCGCTTCGACGAAGCCATCGTCACCTACGTGCGTCGCAACTACGGCAGCCTGATCGGCGAGTCCACCGCCGAGCGCATCAAGCAGGAAATCGGCACCGCCTACCCGGGCGGCGAAGTGCGTGAAGTCGACGTTCGCGGCCGCAACCTGGCCGAGGGCGTGCCACGTGCCTTCACCCTGAACTCCAACGAAGTGCTGGAGGCTCTGCAGGAGTCCCTGGCCGCCATCGTTCAGGCAGTGAAGAGCGCCCTGGAGCAGTCGCCCCCGGAATTGGCGTCGGATATCGCCGAGCGCGGCCTGGTGCTGACCGGTGGAGGCGCATTGCTGCGTGACCTGGACAAGCTGCTGGCCCAGGAAACCGGCCTGCCGGTGATCGTCGCCGAAGACCCGCTGACCTGTGTCGCTCGCGGCGGTGGCCGTGCATTGGAAATGATGGACAAACACACCATGGACCTGCTCTCCAGCGAATAACTTCGCTGCGGGCATCTATGCTGTTGCGCTCACAGGCAGCACTTTGCAGTGCTGCCTGTCGCGTTTATCTTCTGTCAATCGTATCCAGGCCGGTTCGATGCCTTATGAATAGACACAACATTTGCCTGGGAGGAGCGGCCTATTAAACCGCTTTTCGCCAAAGGCCCCTCATTGGGCGTGCGCCTCCTGGTGCTGGTCGTACTGTCGATCGCACTGATGGTGGTCGACGCGCGCTTCACACTGCTCAAGCCAGTGCGTAGCCAGATGTCGCTGGTGCTGATGCAGTCGTACTGGATCACCGATCTGCCGCAGCGCCTGTGGCAAGGCGTGGCCAGTCAGTTCGGCAGTCGCACCGAACTGGTCGCTGAAAACGAAAAACTCCAGACCGAGAACCTGCTGTTGCAGGGGCGCTTGCAGAAGCTTGCGGCCCTGACCGAGCAGAACGTGCGCCTGCGCGAGTTGCTCAACTCTTCGGCGCTGGTCAACGAGAAGGTTGAAGTGGCCGAATTGATCGGCATGGACCCCAACCCCTTCACTCACCGCATCCTGATCAACAAGGGCGAGCGTGATGGCGTGTTCCTGGGGCAACCGGTGCTCGATGCCCGTGGCCTGATGGGCCAGGTGGTGGAGTTGATGCCCTACACTTCACGCGTCCTGCTGCTCACCGATACCACCCACAGCATTCCCGTGCAGGTCAATCGCAACGGCCTGCGCGCCATTGCCAGCGGTACTGGCAATCCGGAGCGCCTGGAACTGCGCCACGTGGCCGATACCGCGGATATCAAGGAAGGCGACCTGCTGGTCAGTTCCGGCCTGGGGCAGCGTTTCCCCGCCGGCTACCCGGTGGCCACGGTCAAGGAGGTGATCCACGATTCCGGCCAACCGTTCGCCATCGTTCGTGCGGTGCCCACTGCAGCGCTGAACCGCAGCCGTTACCTGCTGCTGGTGTTCAGCGATTCACGCACGGCGGAGGAACGGGCCAACGATGCGGCCCAGGCCCAGGAGGCCCTCGACCAGCAAGGTGGTTCCGCCGCGCCTGTCGTGCCGGCCACGGTAGCCAAGCCGACGGCGGCGCCTGCGGCTGCTCCGGCCAGCGCACCAGCTGCCGCGCCAGCGACCCCGGCCAAGCCCGCGGCCCATGCTCCGGCCAGGCCGGTTCATAAACCTGTGGTGAAGCCTGCGGCCACCAAGCCGCCAGCCGCAGCACCGGCCACCACCGGAGGAAGAGAATAATGGCGGGCACGACCTATTCGAGTAATGGCTGGATCGTCTGGCTGACGTTCCTGGTGGGCATGCTGCTCAGCGTGTCGCCGATGCCTCAGTTCATGGAAATCCTGCGGCCCCTGTGGTTGGCCTTGCTGCTGGCATTCTGGAGCCTGGCCCTGCCGCACAAGGTGGGGATGGTCACCGCCTGGTGCCTGGGATTGGCCATGGATGTGCTGTACGGCACGTTGCTGGGGCAGAACGCCTTGATCCTGACGCTGATCACCTTCCTGGTGCTGTCCTTGCAGCAACGCCTGCGGATTTTTCCGATTTGGCAGCAGAGCCTGGTGATCCTGGTGATCCTCGGCCTGGCGCAGCTCATGCAGCTGTGGCTCAGCGCCCTGACCGGCAATCGCCAGCCGACCCTGGCAGTGGTCCTTCCTGCCCTGGTCAGCGCCTTGTTGTGGCCCTGGGTCAGCTTCGGCCTGCGCGGCTTGCGCCGACGGTTCAAGATCAATTAAGCCGGTCAGGCATTGGCCCGCACCTGGACAGGGAGATGTCTTGATGAATCCGCTCTACCTCGCTTCCGGTTCGCCGCGTCGGCGTGAGTTGCTCACGCAGATCGGCGTGCCGTTCACCGTCATTGCCGCGGACATCGACGAGACCCCCCTGGCGGGTGAATCCCCTGCTGCTTATGTCGAGCGCCTGGCCCGTGGCAAGGCCGCGGCCGGTCGTGCGACGCTGGGCGGGATCGCAGGCTGCGTGCTGGGCGCCGATACCGCGGTGGTGCTCGATGGCCGGATTCTTGGCAAACCGCAGGATCAGGCCGATGCCCTGGCGATGCTCATGGCCCTGTCCGGCCGCGAGCATGAGGTGCTGACGGCCGTGGCCCTGCTCGACGGCCAGCGCAGTCAGGCTCGGGTGGTGCGCAGCCTGGTGCGGTTCCGAGCGATCGCCGAACAGGAGGCGACACGCTACTGGGCCAGCGGCGAACCTCGGGACAAAGCGGGCAGTTATGCGATCCAGGGGCTTGCAGCGGTGTTTGTGGCAGGGCTCAATGGCAGTTATTCCGCCGTGGTCGGCTTGCCGGTGTGCGAAACCGCAGAGCTGCTCGGTGATTTCGGTATTTCCTGCTGGCAAGACATCCCAGCGCATTAAGGCATCCCATTCGACCCATGCGGCCCTCCATGAACACCTCCGAACGAGACACTGCCATGAGTGAAGAGATTCTGATCAACATCACGCCGATGGAATCACGGGTGGCTGTGGTCGAAAACGGAGTGCTGCAAGAGGTTCATGTCGAGCGCACCCAGCGTCGCGGCATCGTCGGCAATATCTACAAGGGCAAGGTTGTGCGCGTGCTGCCCGGCATGCAGGCGGCCTTCGTCGACATCGGCCTGGATCGTGCCGCCTTCATCCATGCCTCGGAGATTTCCGCTCGCGAAGGCTCGGCGGTGGAGAGCATCAGCGCATTGGTGCATGAAGGGCAGAGCCTGGTGGTGCAGGTCACCAAGGACCCCATCGGTACCAAGGGCGCACGCCTGACCACTCAGCTGTCGATCCCGTCGCGCTACCTGGTGTACATGCCGCGCACCGCCCACGTCGGTATCTCGCTGAAGATCGAGGACGAGGGCGAGCGCGAGCGCCTCAAGCAGGTGGTCAGCGACTGCGTGGCCCAGGAGGGGATCCAGGAGGCCGGTGGTTTCATCCTGCGCACGGCGGCCGAAGGCGCCGGGGCCGATGAGATCATGATGGACATCCGTTACCTGCGCAGGCTCTGGGACCAGATTGGCGCGCAGATCAAGACCATTGGCGCACCCAGTGTGATCTACGAGGACCTGGGGCTGGCCTTGCGTACCCTGCGAGACCTGGTGAGCCCGAAGATCGAGAAGATTCGCATCGACTCCCGGGAAACCTTCCAGAAGACCACTCAGTTCGTTGCTGAACTGATGCCGGAAATCGCCGATCGCCTCGAGCATTATCCAGGCGAGCGACCGATCTTCGACCTGTACGGGGTCGAGGACGAAGTCCAGAAGGCCCTGGAGCGCAAGGTGCCGTTGAAGTCCGGTGGTTACCTGGTGGTCGATCCGGCCGAGGCCATGACCACCATCGACGTCAACACCGGCGCCTTCGTCGGCCACCGCAATCTCGAAGAGACCATCTTCAAGACCAATCTGGAGGCGGCCACCGCCATTGCCCGGCAACTGCGCCTGCGCAACCTGGGCGGGATCATCATCATCGACTTCATCGACATGGAGGACGAAGAGCATCAGCGCCAGGTGCTGCGGACCCTGGAGAAGCAGCTGGAGCGTGATCACGCCAAGACCAACATCATCGGCATCACCGAGCTGGGGTTGGTGCAGATGACTCGCAAGCGCACCCGGGAAAGTCTGGAACAGGTGCTCTGCGAGCCCTGCAGCAGTTGCCAGGGGCGGGGTAAGTTGAAGACCCCGGAAACCGTCTGTTACGAGATATTCCGCGAAATCCTCCGTGAAGCCCGGGCTTACCAGGCAGAGGGGTATCGGGTACTGGCCAATCAGAAGGTCGTCGATCGTTTGCTGGATGAAGAGTCGGGCAACGTCGCGGAGCTGGAGGGTTTCATCGGTCGCACCATCAGGTTCCAGGTCGAAACCATGTATTCCCAGGAACAATACGACGTGGTGCTGCTCTGATTCCGCGTGTTCTACATGATTGGAAACGGCTGGCTTCAGCTTTTTGCATGACATTTGCCATGGGAGCCAACTGAAATGGAGCGGCTGATCCGCCTGTTCACCACACTGATCCGCTGGGGGCTGGGCCTCTGCACGCTGGCATTGGTGGTGACTGCCCTGTACGTCAGTCTGGGGCGCGAGCTGACCCCGCTGGTGGCCGAATACCAGGCCGAGGTCGAGGCCAAGGTCCAGGAGGCCGTCGGCCTGCCGGTGCATATCGGTAGCCTGGAGGGACGCTGGAGCGGCTTGTCGCCAATTCTGCTGGCCCATGACGTGAGCGTGGGCGAGGGGACCAATGCCCTGCGCCTGGACCGCGTGAGCGTGGCCCCGGACATGCTTGGCAGCTTGCTCGCCCGTGACTTGCGGATCGGCCACCTGGAACTCAGCGGCCTGAGCCTGAGCGTCAAGGAGGGCGCGGACGGTCAGTGGAAGTTGGAAGGACTGCCCGTGCAGCAGGACCAGCCCATGGACCCCGAGCAACTGTTGTCGCGCTTGCAACAGCTGGCGGAGCTGTCGGTACTGGACAGCCAGGTCACCTTGCTTCCCCGCGATCACCCGCCCATCGCCCTGGCCTATGTGGGCCTGAACTTGCGCACCGGGCCCAGCCGCCAGCGCCTTGACCTGCGCCTGAACCTGCCGGACGGCCAACCCCTGGCCCTGAACCTGCGGACTCGGATCCGTGCCGATGCCTGGCGCGACGCCCAGGCCGATCTGTACCTGAGCCTGCCGCAAAGCGACTGGTCGCGCTGGCTGCCGGCCCGCCTGACCCAGCAGTGGAAGCTCGCGGAACTCAAGGCCGGTGGCGAGCTGTGGCTCAACTGGGGCCAGCGAACCGTACAGAGCGCAGCGCTGCGCTTGAACGCCCCGCAATTGACCGGCGCCTATGCCGAGCGAACCCCGGTAACCCTGAAGAACCTGGCCCTCGATGCTTATCTTCAGCGCGATGCCCGGGGCCTGCGGGTACAGCTGGACTCCCTGGCACTGAACCTTGGCCAGACCCGCTGGGAGTCGCGCCTGCAAGTGCAGCAACGCAACGCCAGTGGCCAGGATGAGGAGCTCTGGCATCTGCAGGCCGATCGCCTGGACCTGACCCCCATTACCCCGATCCTCGATGCGCTGGCGCCATTGCCCGAAGGTGTGGCCACCGCCATCGATCACCTGAAGGTCACCGGTGGGCTGCGCAATGTGCTGCTGGATTATCGGCCCCAGGCCACCGGCGATGAGCGCCTGAGCTTTGCCGCCAATCTCGACCGGGTCGGTTTCGATGCCTATCACGGTGCTCCTGCTGCACGTAATGTCAGCGGCAGCATCAGTGGCAACCTGGGCAAGGGCGAGTTGCGCATGGACAGCAAGGACTTTTCCCTGCATCTGTATCCGATCTTCGCCAAGCCCTGGCAGTACATCCAGGCCAACGCCACCCTGACCTGGAAGCTCGACCAAGAGGGCTTCACCCTGATCGCCCCGTACCTGAAGGTGCTGGGCGAGGAAGGCAAGATCGCCGGCGATTTCCTGATCCGCCTGCACTTCGATCATACCCAGGAAGACTACATGGACCTGCGGGTCGGCCTGGTGGACGGCGATGGACGCTATACCGCCAAGTACCTGCCCCAGTTGCTCAATCCGGCAGTGGACGAATGGCTGCGTACGGCGATCCTCAAGGGCGCGGTAGACCAGGGTTTCTTCCAGTACCAGGGGTCGTTGAACCACGACGCGATCGAGGCGGCCCGCAACATCAGCCTGTTCTTCAAGGTGCACGACGCCGAACTGGCCTTCCAGCCGGGCTGGCCGCACCTGACCAAGGTCAATGGCGATGTATTCATCGAGGGCAGCCGGGTACGCATCGTCGCCAGCAAGGGCCAACTGCTCGACACCCGGCTGCGTGACGTCTTCGTCAATATCCCCCATGTACCCAGCGGCCAGAGCTCGCACATGTACATCGATGGCGCCTTTGCCGGCGGCCTGGGCGATGGCCTGAAGATTCTCCAGGAGGCGCCGATCGGCACCGGCTCGACCTTTACCGGCTGGCAGGGCGAGGGCGACCTGCAGGGCAAGGTGGACCTGGATATCCCCCTGGCCAAGGGCGATGAGCCCAAGATCGTGGTGGACTTCAAGACCGACAAGGCACGCCTCAAGCTCAGTGAGCCGGAACTGGAACTGACCCAGCTCAAGGGCGACTTCCGTTTTGACAGCACCAAGGGCCTGAGCGGCGACGGTATCAGCGCCCAGGCTTTCGATCGGCCAGTGACAGCGCAGATCTTTGCCGATGGCCGCCCCGGGAAACCCAACACCCGGGTCGTGGCCAAGGGGCAGGTGGCGGTCAAGAAACTCACCGACTGGCTGAAGGTCGGCCAGCCGCTGCCGGTCTCCGGTGAGCTGCCGTATCAGTTGCAGTTGAATCTCGATGGTGCCGACAGCCAGCTGATGGTCAGCTCCAGCCTCAAGGGCCTGGCGGTGGATCTGCCGGCGCCGTTCGGCCTGTCCGCCAATACCGGGCGCAACAGTGTGCTGCGCATGACCCTGCAAGGGGCCGAGCGCCGCTACTGGTTCAGCTATGGCGACCTGGCCGGCTTCACCTTCGCGGCCCCCGGCGGCAAATTCGCCGAAGGGCGGGGCGAGCTGTTCCTTGGTGGCGGCGAGGCCCAGCTGCCGACCATCAAGGGCTTGCGGGTGCGGGGCGTGTTGTCCGAGCTCGATGTCGAGCCCTGGAAGGCCCTGGCCGACCGCTATGCCGGGCAGGACCCGGGCGGGAGTGCCGAGCAACTGCTCAGCAGCGCGGACTTCAAGGTCGGCAAGCTCACTGCCTTCGGCACCACCCTGGACCAGGTCGACCTGCTGCTGACTCGCAAGCCCAGCGCCTGGGAACTGCAGATTGCCAGCCAGCAGGCCAAGGGCAGTGTCGGCATTCCCGATGCCAAGGCGGCGCCCATGGTCATCGACATGCAGTACGTGCGCCTGCCGGCTGTCGACCCGACGGTCCAGGCCGATGAAAACGCCCCTGATCCCCTGGCGTCGGTCGATCCGAAGAACGTGCCGGCGCTGGACATCTCCATCGTCCAGCTGTTCCAGGGCCCGGACCTGATCGGTCGGTGGGCGCTCAAGGTACGACCTACGCCCAAGGGCATGTCGTTCAATGGCCTGAACCTCGGGCTCAAGGGCATGCTGCTCGAGGGCGAGGGGGGCTGGGAGGGCCAGGCGGGTGCCAGCACCAGTTGGTACCGTGGCCGCATTGGCGGCAAGAACCTGGCTGACGTGCTCAAGGGCTGGGGTTTTGCGCCCACCGTGACCAGCGAGAACTTTCACCTGGACGTCGATGGCCGTTGGCCCGGGTCGCCGGCCTGGGTGGGGCTCAAGCGCTTCTCCGGCAGCCTGGACGCGACCTTGAACAAGGGCCAGTTCGTCGAGGTCGAGGGCGGTGCCCAGGCGCTGCGAGTGTTCGGCCTGCTCAACTTCAACTCCATCGGTCGGCGCCTGCGCCTGGACTTTTCCGACCTGTTCGGCAAGGGCTTGAGCTACGACCGAGTGCGCGGTGTGCTGGCGGCGAGCAATGGCATCTATGTGACCCGTGAACCCATCGCCCTCACCGGACCCTCGAGCAACCTGGAGCTCAACGGCACCCTGGACATGGTGGCCGATCGAGTGGACGCCAAGCTGCTGGTGACCCTGCCTGTGACCAACAACCTGCCGATCGCTGCGCTGATCGTCGGAGCGCCGGCGGTAGGCGGGGCGCTGTTCCTGATCGACAAGCTGATCGGTGACCGCGTGGCCCGTTTTGCCAGCGTCAAGTACAACGTCAAGGGCCCGTGGAAAGAACCGAAAATCACCTTCGACAAGCCGTTTTGAGCGTTCCCGGCCTGTGCCCATGGAGTAGCATGACGCTCTACCCGATTTGGAGTGCGCCATGTCTCTTGCGGTGATTCAAATGGTCAGCCAGAGCGATGTTTCAGCCAATCTGGCGCAGGCCCGCAGCCTGCTGGAACAAGCCGCCAGCGGCGGTGCGAAGCTTGCGGTACTGCCGGAAAACTTCGCCGCCATGGGCCGTCGGGACATGGCGGCCATCGGTCGTGCCGAAGCCCTGGGCGAAGGTCCGATCCTGCCCTGGTTGAAACAGGCCGCCCGCGACCTCAGGTTATGGATAGTCGCCGGCACATTGCCGCTGCCTCCCCAGGACCAGCCCGAGGCCAAATCCAATGCCTGCTCGCTTTTGGTCGATGACCAGGGGCATGTGGTGGCGCGCTACGACAAATTGCATCTGTTCGATGTCGATGTGGCGGACAATCGCGGGCGCTACCGGGAATCCGATGACTATGCTCATGGGAATCGGGTAGTGGTGGCGGATACGCCGATGGGGCGCCTGGGGCTGACAGTCTGCTACGACTTGCGTTTTCCCGAGCTCTATAGCGAGTTGCGCGCCGCCGGTGCCGAGTTGATCACCGCGCCCTCGGCCTTTACCGCCGTGACCGGGGCCGCCCACTGGGAGGTGCTGATTCGCGCCCGGGCCATCGAGACCCAGTGCTACTTGCTGGCGGCAGCCCAGGGCGGTGTCCATCCAGGCCCCCGCGAGACCTACGGGCATGCGGCGATCGTCGATCCCTGGGGGCGTGTGCTGGCCGAACGGGAACAGGGTGAAGGCGTGCTGCTGGCCGAGCGCGACAGCAGCGAACAGGCGTCCATCCGGGCGCGGATGCCGGTGTTCAGTCACCGGCGCATTTTCTCGCAAGGCGTTCAACGGCTTGCATAAGTACGACGAATTTAAGGCCAAAACATATGAGCGGGTTGTTGTCCTCAGTCAGTGAACATCTTCTAGCCCCTGGTGGCGTGACCATCGAAAGCCTGCAGGGCGTGCTGGGCGATCTGGCCGGTCCGGGCATCGATGCCGCCGACCTGTATTTCCAGGGGCAGATCTCCGAGTCCTGGTCCCTTGAGGACGGGATCGTCAAGGAAGGCAGCTTCAATCTCGACCAGGGGGTTGGAGTGCGTGCGCAGTCCGGTGAGAAGACCGGTTTCGCCTACAGCAACGCCATCACCCTGGAAGCCCTCGGGCAGGCGGCGCGTGCCGCTCGGTCGATTTCCCGTGCCGGACAGAATGGCAAGGTACAGGCCTTCAGCACTCAGGACGTTGCGCAGCTGTATGCCCCGGACAACCCGCTGGAGGTCATCAGCCGTGCCGAGAAGGTCGAGCTGCTCAAGCGTGTGGACGTTGCGACCCGGGCCCTGGACCCGCGCATCCAGCAGGTCAGCGTGAGCATGGCCGGTGTCTGGGAGCGGATCCTGGTGGCTTCCACCGATGGCGGCCTGGCGGCGGACGTACGGCCGCTGGTGCGCTTCAACGTCAGTGTCATCGTTGAACACAACGGGCGGCGCGAGCGTGGTGGCCATGGCGGTGGCGGACGCACCGACTACCGCTATTTCCTCAGTGAAGATCGTGCCATGGGCTACGCCCGTGAAGCCCTGCGCCAGGCATTGGTGAACCTGGAAGCGATTCCGGCGCCAGCGGGGACCTTGCCGGTGGTGCTGGGCTCGGGCTGGTCCGGGGTATTGCTGCACGAAGCCGTGGGCCATGGCCTGGAAGGCGACTTCAACCGCAAGGGCAGTTCGGCCTACAGCGGGCGGATGGGGGAAATGGTCGCCTCCAAGCTCTGTACCATCGTCGACGACGGCACCCTGGCCGGGCGTCGCGGGTCCTTGAGCGTGGACGACGAAGGCACCCCGACCGAATGCACCACGCTGATCGAGAACGGCGTGCTCAAGGGCTACATGCAGGACAAGCTCAATGCCCGCCTGATGGGCGTGGCGCGCACCGGCAACGGGCGCCGCGAATCCTATGCGCACCTGCCGATGCCGCGCATGACCAATACCTACATGCTCGGGGGCGAAAGTGATCCGGCGGAAATCATCGCTTCGGTGAAGAAGGGCATCTATTGCGCCAATCTCGGAGGTGGCCAGGTGGACATCACCAGTGGCAAGTTCGTGTTCTCCACCAGCGAGGCTTACCTGATCGAAGACGGCAAGATCACTGCACCCGTCAAGGGGGCAACCCTGATCGGCAATGGTCCCGAGGCCATGAGCCGGGTATCGATGGTGGGCAATGACCTGTCCCTGGACAGTGGCGTGGGCACCTGTGGCAAGGACGGTCAGTCCGTACCGGTGGGCGTCGGCCAGCCGACCCTGAAGATCGATGCGATCACGGTGGGTGGCACGGGGGCATGACAGGGGAGGGGCGTCGGATGGGCTGCGAAGGCAACCCATCCGGAGCAAGGTTCAGCGCAGTCCGCGTTGAGCCTCGTCGACGTCGCGGATGTACTTGAAGATCTTGCGGCTGGTGGCGGGTGGCTTGTTATGGGCCACTTCGTGCTGGGCCTGGCGAATCAGGGAGCGCAATTGCTGACGATCGGCCTCGGGGTATTCGCTGACAAACTTCTCCAGCACTCCATCGTCGCCGGCGATCAGGCGGTCGCGCCAACGTTCCAGGTTATGGAAACGTTCGTTGTATTGCCGGGTGGAAGCATCGAGTTGATCAAGCAGTTGCAGGATGGCGTCGGTGTCCTGGTCCCGCATCAACTTGCCAATGAATTGCAGGTGGCGTTTACGGGCGATATGGGCGACATGCTTCGGCGCCTCCGCCAGGGCCCGGCGCAAGCCGTCGGTCAAGGGCAGTTTGGCCTGCAAGTCGGGTTTGAGAGTGGTAAGGCGCTCACCGAGATCAACCAGAGCATGCAGCTCGCGTTTGACCTGGGTTTTGCTTTTCTCCCCATCGAGGGAGTCGTCGTAAGAATCAACCATGGTGGCAGTCCGCAAAGAAACGCCGCCATGATAACCAGTCGAGGGCCGCTTGTCCGGCCCGGTCGCTCGCCGGCCTTAATCGAAAGCAGAATTTAAGTGGAGAACACCATGAGTGCAGCACAAAGCGTCGGCCCACAAGCCTTGCCGGCCCTGCAGGAGCAGGTCGAGCAGATCATTGCCGAAGCGCGGCGCCAGGGGGCCAGTGCCTGCGAGGTGGCGGTGTCGCTGGAGCAGGGTCTGTCGACCTCGGTGCGCCAGCGGGAAGTGGAGACCGTGGAGTTCAATCGCGACCAGGGCTTTGGCATCACCCTTTATGTAGGTCAGCGCAAGGGTTCGGCCAGCACCTCGGCCAGCGGTCCGGACGCCATTCGCGAAACCGTGGCGGCGGCGCTGGCGATTGCCAAGCACACTTCCGAGGATGAAGCCTCGGGCCTGGCCGATGCGTCGCTGATGGCCCGTGAGTTGATGGACTTCGATTTGTTCCACGCCTGGGACATCACCCCCGAGCAGGCCATCGAACAGGCCCTGGCCTGTGAAGCGGCGGCCTTCGGCGCGGATGCGCGGATCAAGAATGCCGACGGTACTACCCTGAACACCCATCAGGGCTGCCGGGTATATGGCAACAGCCATGGTTTCATCGGCGGTTATGCCTCCACTCGTCATAGCCTGAGTTGCGTGATGATCGCTGAGGCCGACGGCCAGATGCAGCGTGACTACTGGTATGACGTCAATCGCCAGGGCCAGTTGCTGGCGGACCCGGTGAGCATTGGCCAACGTGCTGCCCAGCGTGCCGCCAGCCGCCTGGGGGCACGTCCAGTGCCCACCTGCGAAGTACCGGTGCTGTTTTCCGCCGAGCTGGCCGGTGGCCTGTTTGGCAGTTTCCTGGGCGCCATTTCCGGCGGCAACCTGTACCGGAAATCCTCGTTCCTGGAAGGCGCCCTCGGCCAACAGCTGTTTCCCCAGTGGCTGACCCTCGATGAGCGTCCGCACCTGTTGCGCGCCATGGGCAGCTCGGCCTTCGATGGCGACGGCCTGGCCACCTACGCCAAGCCTTTCGTCAAGGATGGCGAGTTGGTCTCCTACGTGCTGGGCACCTATTCGGGGCGCAAGCTGGGCATGCCGAGCACCGCCAACGCCGGGGGCGTGCACAACCTGTTCGTCACCCATGGTGATGAAGACCAGGCGGCCCTGCTGCGGCGCATGGGGCGGGGGCTGCTGGTGACCGAATTGATGGGCCATGGCTTGAACATGGTCACCGGCGATTATTCCCGGGGTGCTGCCGGCTTCTGGGTAGAGAATGGGGAAATCCAGTTCCCGGTGCAGGAGGTGACCATCGCCGGCAACCTGCGCGACATGTTCAAGCAGATTGTCGCGGTGGGTAATGACCTGGAACTGCGCAGCAACATCCGCACCGGCTCTGTGCTGATCGAACGCATGACCGTCGCTGGCAGCTGATCGCTGCTTGTGTCTGCAGAACGCGCCTCCCTTTGGGGGGCGCGTTTTTTATGTCTGGTGTTTCTATGGCGGTGCAGGTGCTGGACAAAACCTGCACGAGCCAGATTGATTTGATTCTCAATATCATTTAATAATGAAAATCATTATTCAATGAGCCCAGGTCATGAGTTCTGCCTTGCACGAGCAGCCTTACCTTGAAAGCTGGCGCTGGATGAGCCGCCAGATCCGTTGCGCACTGGACCCGGACGAACCCCGTCTGATCGAGCATTACCTTGCCGAAGGGCGATATCTGGCTTGCTGTACGGCCATATCGACCTGGACCGTTGCCGAAACCTCCTTCCGTTTGCTGATCGATACCGCGACCGATACCGCGCTGCCCTGGCACTGGCGCAGCCTGTGCCTGGACCAGGCCTGGCGACCGTTGCGCGACATGGAGCGGTTGTCGTTGTGCAAGTGCAGGCTCAAACGCTGGCAAAGCCATGCCTGGCGACTGGCGACCTGCTCGCTGTTGCCTTCCATTCCCCTGATTGAACTGGTGCAAGGATTTCCCGATGAGTAATACCCGTATCGAACGCGACAGCATGGGTGAGTTGCAGGTCCCGGAACAGGCGCTGTATGGCGCGCAGACCCAGCGCGCGGTGGATAACTTTCCCATCAGCGGGCAGCGGATGCCGCGGGCTTTCATTCGGGCGCTGATCCTGGCCAAGGCGGCCGCGGCCAGGGCCAACGTCGAACTCGGCCAGCTCAGCGAGTCCCAGGGCAAGGCTATCGTCGATGCCGCCCAGGGGTTGCTGGAGGGCGACTTCATGCAGCATTTCCCGGTGGATATCTTCCAGACCGGTTCCGGCACCAGCTCCAACATGAATGCCAACGAAGTGCTGGCGACCTTGTCCAGCCGGTTGCTGGGCGAGGCGATCAACCCCAATGACCATGTCAACTGTGGTCAGAGCAGCAACGACATCATCCCGACCACCATCCATGTCAGTGCCGCCCTGACCTTGCATGAGCAGCTATTGCCGGCGCTGGTGCACCTGGTGGAGGTCATCGAGCACAAGGCCCTGCAGGTGCATTCGTTCGTCAAGACGGGTCGTACCCACCTGATGGATGCCATGCCGGTACGCATGAGTCAGGTCCTGGAGGGATGGGCACAGCAGCTCAAGGCCAACATCGCGCATTTGCAGGACCTGCTGCCAAGCCTGCAATCCCTGGCACAGGGAGGGACAGCGGTGGGGACCGGGATCAACGCGCATCCGGAGTTCGCCGCGCGATTCAGCCAGCAACTGAGCGAGCTGACCCAGGTGCAGTTCACCCCGGGCAAGAACCTGTTTGCCCTGATCGGCTCCCAGGATACGGCAGTGAGCGTCTCCGGCCAGCTCAAGGCTACAGCGGTGTCGCTGATGAAGATCGCCAACGACCTGCGCTGGATGAACTCCGGGCCCCTGGCCGGGCTGGGAGAGATTGAGCTGGAGGGCTTGCAGCCAGGGTCTTCGATCATGCCCGGCAAGGTCAATCCGGTGATCCCGGAAGCTACGGCGATGGTAGCGGCCCAGGTGATCGGCAACGACAGCGCCATCACCGTGGCCGGACAGTCGGGCAACTTCGAGCTCAACGTGATGCTGCCGATCATCGCCCAGAACCTGTTGAGCAGTATTGAATTGCTGGCCAACTCCAGCCGTCTGCTGGCGGACAAGGCCATCGCCAGCTTCAAGGTCAATGAAACAAAGCTCAAGGAAGCGCTCGCACGCAACCCGATCCTGGTCACCGCCCTGAACCCGATCATCGGTTACCAGAAGGCCGCGGAAATCGCCAAGACCGCCTACAAGCAAGGACGCCCGGTGATCGACGTGGCCCTTGAGCACACCGACCTGTCGCGCAGCCAACTGGAGATCTTGCTGGATCCGGAGAAGCTCACCGCAGGTGGCGTGTAATCCCCGTTACCGCTTTGGAGGCTCACCATGGAGCATTGGAAACGCACGATCGAGAGGGCCAATCGCCTGTTCATGCAGGACGAACTGGTAGATGCCCGCGAGTTCTACCTGCAGGCGCTGGCACTGGCCCAGGTGTTGTTCGAGCGCTGGCCTGATGCCGACGAAGCGGTGGCGGCCTGTGTCATTTCCCATCACAACCTGGCAGACCTGCACCTGCGCCTGAATCAGCCTGAGGAGAGCGCGGAGTATCTCTGTGCCATTCATCAGCGGTTGCTGCAGACCATGCAGAACAGCCGGTTGCCCCTGGCGCTGCGTGAAGCCGCCCTGCGCCAGAGCAGTAAGACCTACGTCGAGCTGCTCAATTTCATCGGAGAGCACGGTGAATACCCCCGTTCTCGCCGTTTGCTGGACAACAACGTCACGCGCCTGTCCCCGGACGGTCCGCTACCCGGTAACCCTTCTTACGGAGTGCACTGATATGTCCTTTACCTTGCCTGCCCTGCCTTATGCCTACGATGCCCTGGAACCGCATATCGATGCGCAGACCATGGAAATCCATTACACCAAGCACCACCAGACCTACATCAATAACCTCAATGCTGCGGTAGAAGGCACCGAGTGGGCCGGATGGGAAGTGGAAAAGCTGGTGTCCAGTGTCCAGCAGCTGCCGGAAAAGCTGCGGGCAGCGGTGATCAACCAGGGAGGCGGTCACGCCAACCACTCGTTGTTCTGGGCAGTGATGACGCCTGCCGGTGGAGGAAACCCCGATGGAGCCCTGGCTCAGGCCATTGATCGAGACCTGGGTGGTTTCGATAGTTTCAAGGAGGCGTTCACCAAGGCGGCATTGACCCGGTTCGGCAGCGGCTGGGCCTGGCTCAGCGTGACACCGGAGAAGAAACTGGTGGTGGAAAGCAGCGGTAACCAGGACAGCCCGCTGATGAACGGCAATACGCCGATCCTCGGCCTGGACGTGTGGGAGCACGCCTATTACCTGCGCTACCAGAACCGCCGGCCGGAATACATCAACGCCTTCTACAACGTCATCAACTGGCCAGAAGTCGCCCAGCGTTACCAGGCCGCGATGGCTTGATACCTCCCCATCAAAACAAGATCTAAGGCCAACTATGGGCACTGAAACACTGGCGATCAGCAGCGGACGATTGTTTCGTTATGCCTTCGGTTCGCTGTTGCTGTTGGCGGGCACGGCGTTGCTGGTGGCTCAAGGGTTGAGCTGGCTGAACCTGGAGCCGCGCCTGCTGCGCGCCTTGCAGGGTGGCTCGATCTGCGCACTGGGCACGGCACTGGGGGCGGTCCCGGTGCTGGTGATCCGGAGGATGCCGGTGGCGGTGAGCGACACCCTGCTGGGCTTTGGTGCCGGAGTGATGCTGGCGGCGACTGCGTTTTCGCTGATCGTCCCAGGCATCGCCGCAGCCCAGGACCTCGGCTTGTCTGCCTGGGGCTCCAGCAGTCTGATCTGCGCCGGCATCATGCTTGGGGCCTTTGGCCTGTTCCTGGTGGACCTCAAGGTGTCGAGGGGCAGCCCGGAGGTGCTGGTGGGCACGCCAGAGCATCCGGTAATTGCCCCGCGTATCTGGCTGTTCGTTTTCGCCATCATTGCCCATAACATTCCTGAAGGGATGGCAGTTGGGGTGTCGGCCGGAGGTGGCATGCCGGATGCGGACAGCCTGGCCATGGGCATTGCCCTGCAGGATGTGCCGGAAGGTCTGGTGATTGCTCTGGTGCTGGCGGGGGCGGGGATGTCGCGGGTCAAGGCATTCTTGATTGGTGCGGCGTCAGGCCTGGTGGAGCCGGTCTTTGCCTTGCTCTGTGCCTGGCTGGTGAGCCTGGCGCAGGTGCTGCTGCCCTTGGGCCTGGCCCTGGCGGCGGGGGCGATGCTGCTGGTAGTCACTCATGAAGTGATTCCGGAGTCGCGTCGCAATGGCCATGACAAGCTTGCCAGCCTCGGCCTGTGTATCGGCTTCTGCCTGATGATGGTGATGGACACGGCGCTCTCCTGAGTGCCGTATGGGCCTGGCCCTGGTGGGTTTACTCGCCTTCGTCGAAGTAGTTGTTGATCAGCGCTGCCAGTGCGTCCAGCGCTTCCTGCTCCTGTTCGCCTTCAGTCTTGAGATGGATCTTGGTGCCCTTGCCGGCGGCGAGCATCATCATGGCCATGATGCTCTTGCCGTCGACCATGGACTCCGGGGTTCTGCCGGCGCGGATCTGGCAGGGAAACTTGCCGGCTACGCCGACGAACTTGGCCGAGGCACGGGCGTGCAGGCCCAGTTTGTTGATGATCTCGATTTCCAGAGCTGGCATCGCGGGGTAGATCCTTTCAGCTAAGGTCGCGGTGGCGAACCTGGACGTTCTTCAGGGATTTTTGCAGGACCTGGCCCAGGCGCTCGGTCAGGTATACGGAGCGATGATGCCCGCCAGTGCAGCCGATGGCGATGGTCACGTAGGCGCGATTGCTGGCGGCAAAGCGTGGCAACCACTTGAGCAGGTAGCTGGAGATGTCTTGGAACATCTCTTCCACATCCGGTTGCGCAGCCAGGTATTCGGCCACGGGGGCGTCCAGCCCGGATTGGGCACGCAGTTCGGGCTTCCAGTACGGGTTTGGCAGGCAGCGCACGTCGAACACCAGGTCGGCGTCTACCGGCATGCCACGCTTGAAACCGAAGGACTCGACCAGGAAGGCGGTGCCCGGCTCTGGCTGGTTCAGCAGCCGCAGCTTGATGGTGTCCCGCAACTGGTACAGGTTGAGATTGGTGGTGTTGACCTTGAGGTCGGCCAAGTCGACGATCGGTCCCAGCAGTTGGGTCTCGTCGTGGATGGCCTCGGCCAGTGAACGGTTGGCGCTGCTCAGTGGATGGCGCCGCCGGGTTTCAGAGAAGCGCTTGAGCAGGGTTTCTTCATCGGCGTCCAGATACAGCACGTCACACTGGATGTGCCGGCTGCGAACTTCTTCCAGCAGCTCCGGAAAGCGCGAGAGGTGGCTGGGCAGGTTACGAGCGTCGATGGAAACCGCCACCAGTGGCTGTGCCAGCTCGGTGTGGATCAACGCGCGTTCAGCCAGTTCGGGCAGCAGCCCTGCAGGCAGGTTGTCGATGCAGTAGTAGCCGTGATCCTCGAGAACATCGAGGGCAGTGCTTTTGCCTGAGCCGGAGCGGCCGCTGACGATGATCAAGCGCATGGTTACTGACCGTTCTGTTCGTCCAGCACGACCTGGTACAAGGCTTCGTTGCTGGTGGCGCTGCGCAGCCGGTCACGCACTTCCTTGCGATCGAGCATGCTGGCAATCTGCCGGAGCAGTTCCAGGTGCGCATCGGTGGCGGCTTCCGGGACCAGCAGGACAAACAGCAGGTCCACCGGAGCGCCGTCGATGGCGTCGAAATCGATCGGAGCGTCCAGATGCATCAGCGCGCTGATGGGGGACTCGCAGCCCTTGAGGCGGCAGTGGGGAATGGCGATACCGTTGCCGAAACCGGTGGAGCCGAGTTTCTCGCGGGCGATAAGGCTCTCGAAGACATCCTGCATCTCCAGATCAGGCACTTCACGGCTGATCAGGTTGGCAATTTGTTCGAGGGCGCGTTTTTTACTGCCGCCCGGCACGTTCACCAGGGAACGGCCGGGGGTCAGGATGCTTTCAAGTCGGATCATGGGAGGGGAGTATCAGCGACCCGTGCCTTGGAGAAGGTGGAGTTGCTTTTCCTTATGCTTTTTCAGTTGGCGGTCAAGCTTGTCCGTGAGCAGGTCGATTGCGGCATACATATCGTCATGTTCTGCATTGGCTACGACCTCCCCACCGTGGATGTGCAGGGTCGCCTCGATTTTCTGCTTCAGCTTCTCGACGGCCATGGTGACCTGCACATTGGTAATCTTGTCGAAATGGCGCTCCAACCGGTCGAGTTTTTCGCCGATGTAGACGCGCAGAGGTTCAGTCACTTCAAGTTGGTGTCCACTGATGTTGACTTGCATACAGCTTCTCCTTCGTTGCCAGTGCATAACGCGGCAGGCCGTTTTGCCTGCCACCTAGACTGTGCCTGAAACCTGCTGTACATCGATCCGGCTACCGTGCCGGATCATCGCTTGGCAGATTTCAAACACACTCCGAAACGCTTTGGCCTGCCCGGCGGCTACATCAACCGCTTGCGTTCGCTGGAAGGCGCGATCCCAAGGGATTCGCGGTACTTGGCGACGGTCCGGCGGGCTACCTGAATGCCTTGTGCCTCCAGTAAACCAGCGATCTTGCTGTCACTCAACGGCTTTTTCTGATTTTCCGCAGCCACCAGTTTTTTGATGATTGCGCGGATCGCCGTGGACGAGCATTCACCGCCTTCGGAGGTGCTGACGTGGCTCGAGAAAAAGTATTTCAGTTCATATATGCCCCGTGGGGTATGCATGAATTTTTGCGTGGTCACCCGGGAAATCGTCGATTCATGCATGCCTACTGCCTCGGCAATGTCATGCAGGACCAAGGGCTTCATCGCTTCGTCGCCGTACTCGAGGAAACCGCGTTGATGCTCGACGATCTGGGTGGCGACCTTCATCAGGGTTTCATTGCGGCTCTGCAGGCTCTTGATGAACCAGCGGGCCTCCTGCAACTGGTTTCGCATGAAGGTGTTGTCGGCGCTGGTATCGGCGCGACGCACGAACCCGGCGTACTGGGCGTTGACCCGCAGGCGTGGCACGGATTCCTGGTTCAGCTCCACCAGCCAGCGTTCATTGTCCTTGCGCACGATGACGTCCGGGACTACGTATTCGGCTTCGCTGGACTCGATCTGTGAGCCTGGGCGTGGGTTGAGGCTCTGCACCAGTTCGATGACCTGGCGCAGTTCATCTTCCTTGAGCTTCATGCGACGCATCAGCTGGCTGTAGTCGCGGCCGCCCAGCAGGTCGATGTAGTCGTTGACCAGGCGCTGGGCCTCTGCCAGCCATGGTGTGCTCGGCGGCAACTGGCGCAGTTGCAGCAGCAGGCACTCGCCCAGGTTGCGGGCGCCGATGCCGGCCGGCTCGAATTGCTGGATGCGGTGCAGCACGGCTTCGACTTCGTCCAGTTCAATGTCCAGATCGGGGTCGAAGGCTTCGAGAACCTCTTCCAGGGTCTCGTCCAGGTAACCCTGGTTGTTGATGCAGTCGATCAGGGTCACTGCGATCAGGCGGTCGGTATCCGACATGGGAGCCAGGTTCAGTTGCCAGAGCAGGTGGCTCTGCAGGCTCTCGCCAGCCGAGGTGCGAGTGGTGAAGTCCCACTCGTCGTCATCGCTGCTGGGCAGGCTACTGGCGCTGGTCTGGTAAACGTCTTCCCAGGCTGTATCCACCGGCAGTTCGTTGGGAATGCGTTCGCTCCACTCGCCTTCCTCGAGGTTATCCACCGTCGGGGCGGTTTCCTGGTAGGAGGGTTCCTGGATCTCGGTGTTGGGTTTGGACTCGGTGTTGTCGGCCAGGGGGTCGCTGTTGTCGAAGTCGTCGCCTTCTTCCTGGCGTTCGAGCATCGGATTGGACTCCAGAGCCTCCTGGATTTCCTGTTGCAGGTCCAGGGTCGACAGTTGGAGCAGGCGGATGGCCTGTTGCAGCTGAGGTGTCATCGTCAGCTGCTGGCCCATTCTCAGGACTAGCGATGGTTTCATGGCAGGGGCTTAACACCTTAATTGCCGGCGCACATGCGCCATCCACTACAGGGCGCCGAAGCGCCAAACATAAGCAAATTATATGCCTGAAACTGAAGTGTTTGCCTAGAGCGCTGTAACAATAAAATTTGTAGGGTTTAACGTTCCCGACGCCCTGGCAATGGGCCCAACACCTCAGCCCTTACAGGCGGAACTCATGGCCCAGGTAGACTTCCTTGACCAGTTCGTTGGCCAGGATGGTCGCGGAATCGCCTTCGGCGATCAGTTGTCCGTCGTTGACGATGTAAGCGGTCTCGCAGATGTCCAGGGTCTCGCGGACGTTGTGGTCGGTGATCAGGACGCCGATCCCCTTGGCCTTGAGGTGGTGGATGATCTGCTTGATGTCGCCGACCGAGATCGGGTCCACGCCGGCGAAAGGTTCATCCAGCAGGATGAACTTGGGGGCAGTGGCCAGGGCGCGGGCGATTTCCACGCGGCGGCGCTCGCCACCGGACAGGCTCATGCCGAGGTTGTCGCGGATGTGGTTGATGTGGAACTCCTGCAACAGGCTTTCCAGCTCCTGGCGACGGCCGGCCTTGTCGAGTTCCTTGCGGGTCTCGAGGATGGCCATGATGTTGTCGGCCACCGACAGCTTGCGGAAGATCGAGGCTTCCTGGGGCAGGTAGCCGATGCCGGCGCGAGCACGGCCGTGCATGGGCTGGTGGCTGACATCGAGGTCGTCGATCAGGACCCGGCCCTGGTCGGCCTGGACCAGGCCGACGATCATGTAGAAGCAGGTGGTCTTGCCGGCACCGTTGGGGCCGAGCAGGCCGACGATCTGGCCGCTGTCGATGGACAGGCTGACATCACGCACGACCTGGCGGCTCTTGTAGCTCTTGGCCAGGTGCTGGGCTTTGAGAGTTGCCATTACTGCGCCTTTTGCTCGTCGGTTTTCTTTTTCGGCTGGATGACCATGTCGATCCGCGGACGTGGCGCGGTTACCGCGCTGCCGTTGGCGCGGCCGGCGTTGGCCACTTGCTTGACGGTGTCGTAGACGATCTTCTCGCCTTCGGTGGTGTTGCCGTCGTTGATCACCTTGGCCTTGTCGATCAGCACGATGCGATTTTGCTGGGCATGGTACTGGATGGTCACGGCATAGGCCTGGACCGGCTTCGGATCGGTCTGCTTCTGCAGTTGTTCGAAGTAGGCCAGGTTGCCCACCGAGGTCACCACGTCGATTTCACCGGTCTTGGCCCGGGTGATCGTCACGGTGTTGCCAGTGATCTTCATCGAACCCTGGGTGATGATCACGTCGCCCTTGTAGGTGGCCACGCCGTTCTTGTCATCAAGCTGGGCGTCATCGGCCTGGATGCGGATCGGCTGTTGGCTATCGTTCGGCAGAGCCCAGGCGCTCACGCTTCCCAGTGCTGCGCCCAGACTGAGCAAAATAGGGAGGGTTTTAACGAGCCTCATACTGTCCTCTTACGTTCGATAGCAGGTTCATCCTGCCGTCTTTCAAATACGCTTTCATTCCCTTGGCCGTGGTCACGCCATTGGCGCCGTCGATTCTAACGGCTTGCTCGGTCTGCGCATATTGCTTCTGCGGGAATACTGTCATGCGGCTGGTGGTGACCAGCAGGTTGCGATTTCTTTCGTCGGTGCGGGAAACCCGTACCGAGTCGATCAGTTCGACTTCGGTGCCATCCGGGTTGACCTCGCCGCGCTCGCTCTGGACGTGCCAGGGATAGGTAGTGCCGCGGTACATCTGCAGGTCCGGCTTGGTCAGCAGGGTCACTTCGCTGGCCTTGACATGCTCGACCTTGTCCGAAGTCATCTCGTATTGCTGCTTGCCGTCGGGCAGGTATTGCACGCTGCGTGCGTTGATCACGAAATAGTCGATGGCGCTTTCGTCAACCTGCACGACAGGCTTGTCGAGAAAACGCTCGGGGCTGATGTTCCAGTAGCCGACCGCCGCGAACAGCAGGGCGATGGTCCCGAAGATCAGGATGTTGCGAATCTTTTTGCTCAACATTGGCGGGACCCTATAGATAAGCAGCGTTGGCTGCTTCGAGGCGGTCCTGGGCTTGCAGGATCAGTTCGCAGAACTCGCGGGCGGCGCCTTCACCACCTCGCGTCGTGGTAATGCCATGGGCATGCTCGCGGACGAAGGGGGCTGCGTTGGCGACCGCCATGCCCAGTCCGACACGGCGGATCACCGGCAAGTCGGGCAGGTCGTCGCCCAGATAGGCGACCTGTTCATAGCTTAGGCCCAGTTGGGCAAGAAGCTCGTCCAGCACCACTAGTTTGTCCTCGCGGCCCTGGTACAGGTGGGGTATCCCCAGGTTCTTGGCCCGGCGCTCTACCACGGGGGTCTTGCGTCCGCTGATGATCGCCGTCTGTACTCCGGCGGCCATGAGCATCTTGATGCCCTGGCCATCCAGGGTGTTGAAGGTCTTGAACTCGCTGCCGTCCTCGAGGAAATACAGGCGCCCATCGGTCAGTACGCCGTCGACGTCGAAGACCGCCAGCTTGATGTGCTTGCCGCGTTGCAACAGATCGTCGTTCATTTACATCACTCCCGCACGCAGCAGGTCGGACAGGTTGAAGGCGCCGACCGGGCGGTCCTCGTCGTCCACCACGACCAAGGCGTTGATCCGGCTGTCTTCCATGATCTTCAAGGCTTCGGCCGCCAGCATCTCGGCACGTGCGGTCTTGCCGCGAAGGGTCATGACGTCATCGATGGTGGTGTGATGGATGTCGATGCTGCGATCCAGGGTGCGGCGCAGGTCGCCGTCGGTGAAGACTCCGGCCAGGCGCCCGTCGGCCTCGACAATGACCGTCATGCCCAGGCCCTTGCGGCTCATCTCCACCAGGGCGTCCTTGAGCAGGGTGCCGCGCTGGACTTGCGGCAGCTGTTCGCCGGCGTGCATGACGTTCTCGACTTTCAGCAGCAGGCGACGACCCAGCGCTCCCCCGGGATGGGAAAAGGCAAAGTCTTCCGCCGTGAAACCGCGGGCTTCCAGCAGGGCCACAGCCAGGGCATCGCCCATGACCAGGGCGGCGGTGGTCGAGGAGGTCGGCGCCAGGTTCAGTGGGCAGGCCTCCTGCTCGACATGCACGTTGAGATTGACGTCGGCGGCCTTGGCCAGTGGCGAGTCGGGGTTGCCGGTAATGCTGATCAGTTGGATGCCCAGGCGCTTGATCAGTGGCAGCAGGGTCACGATTTCATTGGTAGAGCCGGAGTTGGAGAGCGCCACGATCACGTCGTCACGGGTGATCATGCCCATGTCGCCATGACTGGCCTCCGCCGGATGGACGAAGAATGCCGTGGTTCCGGTACTGGCCAGGGTGGCGGCAATCTTGTTGCCGATGTGTCCGGACTTGCCCATGCCGACCACGACCACTCGGCCTTTGCTGGCCAGAATCATCTCGCAAGCGCGTACGAAATCTGCATCGATATGGGGCAGCAAGCTCTCTACTGCCTGGAGTTCGAGGCGGATGGTGCGTTGTGCTGATTGAATCAGGTCGCTGGATTGGCTCATGTCTGAAATCGTATAGCCCGATGAAAAGTCGGCGATTATAGCGGTAATGATCAAATCCCTCACGCAAGTTCGTCAGCCTTTGTCTACTTGTACAAGGAATCCGCCGATTTTGCCTGTCCTGGACCTGAACGGTCATGGCTTCGGCCTTGGGGGCTCTGCATCAGCAGTGATATAGTTCGCCGCCAGTTCGGCCTGCCCAGGGGGCACGTGCTCTCGGGAGAGAGCCCAGCGTCCGAGTGTTAGGCTGCATCGCAAGGAGTTTAGATGAGTGCTGACAACGCTTACGCGGTCGAGCTGAAGGGCGTCTCCTTCAAGCGCGGTACGCGCAGCATATTCAATAACGTGGATATCCGTATTCCGCGGGGCAAGGTCACCGGCATCATGGGGCCTTCAGGTTGTGGCAAAACCACCCTGTTGCGCTTGATGGGCATGCAGTTGCGGCCCAGCAGCGGCGAGGTGTGGGTCAATGGCCAGAACCTGCCGACCCTCTCGCGCAGCGACCTGTTCGATGCTCGCAAGCAAATGGGCGTGCTGTTCCAGAGTGGTGCACTGTTCACCGACCTGGACGTCTTCGAGAACGTCGCTTTTCCGCTGCGGGTGCACACCCAGCTGCCTGACGAAATGATTCGTGACATTGTCTTGCTCAAGCTGCAGGCCGTGGGGTTGCGAGGCGCCGTCGACCTGATGCCAGACGAGCTGTCCGGCGGCATGAAGCGCCGGGTTGCCCTGGCCCGGGCGATCGCCCTGGATCCGCAGATCCTCATGTATGACGAGCCGTTCGTGGGCCAGGACCCCATCGCCATGGGTGTGCTGGTGCGCCTGATCCGCCTGCTCAACGATGCCCTGGGCATCACCAGCATCGTGGTGTCCCATGACCTGGCGGAAACCGCGAGCATCGCCGACTACCTCTATGTCGTAGGGGATGGTCAGGTACTGGGCCAGGGAACTCCTGCCGAGTTGATGGACTCCGATAATCCGCGTATCCGGCAATTCATGAAGGGCGATCCCGACGGCCCGGTACCGTTTCACTTTCCAGCGTCGGACTACCGCGCAGATCTTCTGGGGAAGCGCTGATGCGCAAGATATCGCTAATCGAGAGAGTTCGTCTCTTCGGTCGCTCAGGCATCGATGTCCTGGCGGTACTGGGGCGTTCCACCCTGTTCCTGTTTCATGCGTTGCTCGGTCGCAGCAGCATTGGCGGCGGTTTCGGCCTGCTGGTCAAGCAGTTGCACTCGGTAGGCGTGATGTCCCTGGTGATCATTGTCGTCTCCGGGATCTTCATCGGCATGGTCCTGGCGCTGCAGGGCTTCAACATTCTTTCCAGTTACGGTTCGGAGCAGGCGGTGGGCCAGATGGTCGCCCTGACCCTGCTGCGTGAACTGGGGCCGGTGGTCACTGCATTGTTGTTCGCCGGACGTGCCGGTTCGGCCCTGACCGCCGAGATCGGCAACATGAAATCCACCGAGCAACTCTCCAGCCTGGAGATGATCGGTGTGGACCCGCTCAAGTACATCATTGCCCCGCGCCTGTGGGCTGGCTTCATTTCCCTGCCACTGCTGGCGATAATCTTCTGCGTGGTGGGCATCTGGGGCGGTTCGTGGGTGGCCGTAGACTGGCTGGGGGTCTACGAAGGCTCCTACTGGTCGAACATGCAGAACAGCGTGACCTTCAGCAGCGACGTGCTCAATGGCGTGATCAAGAGCATCGTTTTTGCATTTGTAGTGACCTGGATCGCCGTATTCCAAGGCTACGACTGTGAGCCCACCTCAGAGGGGATCAGCCGTGCCACTACCAAGACCGTGGTGTACGCCTCGCTGGCTGTACTCGGCCTGGACTTTATTCTGACCGCCTTGATGTTTGGAGATTTCTGATGCAAAACCGCACCCTGGAAATCGGTGTCGGCCTTTTCCTGCTGGCCGGCATCCTGGCTTTGCTGTTGCTTGCCCTGCGAGTCAGTGGCTTGTCTCCGACCGCGAGCACCGATACCTATAAACTTTATGCCTATTTCGACAATATCGCCGGTTTGACGGTCAGAGCCAAGGTGACCATGGCTGGTGTAGCCATCGGCAAGGTCACGGCGATCGATCTGGACCGCGACAGCTTCACCGGCCGGGTGACGATGCAACTGGAAAAGCGCGTGGATAACCTGCCGACTGACTCCACTGCATCTATCCTGACAGCTGGCCTGTTGGGTGAGAAATACATCGGTATCAGCGTGGGTGGGGAAGAAGCCCTGCTCAAGGATGGCGGGACCATCCACGACACCCAGTCGTCGCTGGTGCTGGAAGACCTGATCGGTAAATTCCTGCTCAATACCGTTAGCAAAGACGCCAAATGAGGAGTTTTTCGATGATTTCTATCTTGCGACGTGGCCTGCTGGTGCTGCTCGCTGCCCTGCCGTTGCTGGCCAATGCGGCGAACCCGACCTCTGCCCATGACCTGGTGCAGGACACCACCAATCGGCTGCTGGCCGATCTGGCCGCCAACAAAGAGAAGTACAAGCAGAGCCCATCCGAGTTCTACAACGCCTTGAACGGCATTGTCGGCCCGGCTGTGGATGCCGATGGCATTTCCCGCAGCATCATGACCGTGAAGTATTCGCGCAAGGCCACGCCTCAGCAGATGGCGCGCTTTCAGGAAAACTTCAAGCGCAGCCTGATCCAGTTCTATGGCAACGCGCTGCTGGAGTACAACAACCAGGGCATCACCATTTCCCCGCCCAAGGATGAAAGCGGCACCCGTACCAGTGTCGACATGCAGGTCAAGGGCAACAACGGCGCTATCTATCCGGTCTCCTATACCCTGGAGAAGATCAGCGACGAGTGGAAGATCCGTAACGTGATCATCAACGGCATCAATATCGGCAAGCTGTTCCGTGACCAGTTCGCCGATGCGATGCAGCGTAACGGCAACAACCTGGACAAGACCATCGACGGCTGGGCCGGCGAAGTGGCCAAGGCCAAGGAAACCACGGACAGCGCTGCGCCAAAGGCCGAGCAATGAGCGAGGCTGGAGTGCGCCTTGGTGCAGCCGGGGATTTGCTGATCAGCGGCGTGCTGGACTATCGCAGCGGCCCGGGCCTGCGCAAGCAGGGCCAGGCATTGATCAAGTCCAGCCAGGCTTCGACGCTGGTGCTGGATTGCTCGGCTGTCGAACGTTCCAGCAGCGTCGGCCTGGCATTGCTGCTGGCCTTCATGCGTGACGCCCAGGGGCTGGGCAAGACGGTGAGCGTTCGCGCATTGCCCGACGGCATGAAGGAAATCGCCGAGGTGTCCGGGGTGACCGAGATCCTCGCGCAGCCGTAGTCATTCCAGGGTCAGGCAAAGCCCCCCGTCAGAGTCCTGCAATGCGGGGTTCGCAGGCGCGGGGCTTTTTTGTATGATGTCCGACCCGCGCGCACAGGGCGCCGATTGAGGTTGAGCATGCAGGCCAACGAAGTGAAGAGCTTTCTTGAGGGAAAGCTGCCCGGAGCTCAGGTAGAAGTTGAGGGCGAAGGCTGCAACTTTCAGCTGAACGTGATTAGCGACGAACTGTCGGCCTTGAGCCCGGTGAAGCGTCAGCAGAGCATCTATGCCCATTTGAATCCATGGATTGCCGATGGCAGCATCCACGCGATCACCATGAAATTTTTCAGCCGCGCGGCCTGGGCCGAGCGCACCTGAGCCCAAGGGCGTCGAGACTGTTATGGATAAATTGATTATTACCGGCGGCGCTCGCCTTGATGGCGAGATCCGCATTTCCGGGGCCAAGAACTCCGCGCTGCCTATTCTGGCTGCAACCCTGCTGTGCGATGGCCCGGTCACCGTGGCCAACCTCCCGCACCTGCACGACATCACCACCATGATCGAGCTGTTCGGTCGCATGGGTATCGAGCCTGTGATCGACGAGAAACTGAGCGTCGAAATCGATCCGCGCACCATCAAGACCCTGGTGGCGCCGTACGAGCTGGTGAAGACCATGCGCGCCTCGATCCTGGTTCTGGGGCCGATGGTTGCCCGTTTCGGCGAAGCCGAAGTGGCCCTGCCTGGTGGCTGCGCCATCGGTTCGCGTCCGGTGGACCTGCACATCCGCGGTCTGGAAGCCATGGGCGCGGAGATCGATGTCGAAGGCGGCTACATCAAGGCCAAGGCGCCTGAAGGCGGCCTGCGCGGTGCAAACTTCTTCTTCGATACCGTGAGCGTGACCGGTACCGAGAACATCATGATGGCTGCTGCTCTGGCCAAGGGCCGCAGCGTGCTGCAGAACGCCGCCCGCGAACCTGAAGTCGTGGACCTGGCGAACTTCCTGATCGCCATGGGTGCGAAGATCTCCGGCGCTGGCACCGACACCATCACCATTGATGGCGTCGAGCGCCTGCACTCGGCGATCTACAAGGTCATGCCCGATCGCATCGAGACCGGCACCTACCTGGTGGCCGCGGCCGTTACCGGTGGTCGGGTCAAGGTCAAGGACACCGATCCGACCATCCTTGAAGCCGTACTGGAAAAACTCAAGGAAGCGGGTGCCGAAGTCACCACCGGCAGCGACTGGATCGAGCTCAACATGCACGGCAAGCGCCCCAAGGCGGTCAACGTGCGTACCGCTCCTTACCCGGCGTTCCCGACCGACATGCAGGCGCAGTTCATCTCCCTCAACGCGATTGCCGAAGGCACTGGCGCGGTGATCGAGACCATCTTCGAAAACCGCTTCATGCACGTGTACGAATTGCACCGCATGGGTGCCAAGATCCAGGTCGAAGGCAACACCGCGATCGTTACCGGCGCTGAAATCCTCAAGGGCGCGCCAGTGATGGCCACCGACTTGCGGGCATCGGCCAGCCTGGTGATTTCGGCCCTGATGGCCGAAGGCGATACCCTGATCGACCGCATCTACCACATTGACCGTGGCTACGAGTGCATCGAAGAGAAGCTGCAGATGCTGGGCGCGAAGATCCGCCGCGTACCGGGCTAGTAGCCCTGGGGCACAAGGAGGTGCCCATAGCCGAATCTGTTTCACGTCGAGCCTGTCTTCAGGCTCGACGCATGTCTGGCGCCATTTGCGTCCGGGCATCAGTCGCCGCATAAGGACTTACGTTACTCATGTTGACCATCGCACTGTCCAAGGGCCGTATCCTCGACGACACGCTGCCGCTTCTGGCTGAAGCGGGCATCGTGCCAACCGAGAATCCGGACAAGAGCCGCAAACTGATCATCCCCACGACCCAGGACGATGTACGCCTGCTGATCGTGCGAGCCACCGACGTGCCTACCTATGTCGAGCATGGTGCCGCCGACCTCGGGGTAGCCGGCAAGGACGTCCTGATGGAATACGGCAGCCAGGGCCTGTACGAGCCACTGGACCTGCAGATCGCCAAGTGCAAGTTGATGACCGCCGGTGCCATCGGTGCCCAGGAGCCCAAGGGGCGCCTGCGGGTTGCCACCAAGTTCGTCAACGTGGCCAAGCGTTACTACGCTGAGCAGGGCCGCCAGGTGGACATCATCAAGCTCTACGGTTCGATGGAGCTGGCGCCGCTGATCGGCCTGGCGGACAAGATCATCGATGTGGTCGATACCGGCAATACCCTGCGGGCCAATGGCCTGGAACCTCAGGAGATGATCGCCACCATCAGCTCCCGCCTGGTGGTCAACAAGGCCTCCATGAAGATGCAGCACGCCCGTATCCAGATGCTGATCGATACCCTGCGCAAGGCAGTGGAATCGCGACACCGCGGCTGACTCACATGCGTGGCCCCCGAGCCGCGCCCATCTATCCGCGTCATAACCAGAATGCTCAGGTGCCCACGCGGATGGCCTGGTAGTCTTGCGGCGCCTGAGTCATGCAAAACCAAGCTTGTCCTTTTGTGCATTCGCCAATCAATGAGGCCTTCGCTATGACCGCTCCCACTGCAATTCGCCGACTCAACGCTGCCGATCCGGATTTCGCCCAGCATCTGGATCATTTGCTGAGCTGGGAGAGCGTTTCCGATGACTCGGTCAATCAGCGGGTGCTGGACATCATCAAGGCGGTACGCGAGCGTGGCGACGCGGCGCTGGTGGAGTTCACCCAGCGTTTCGACGGTATGCAAGTGGCGTCCATGGCGGACCTGATCCTGCCGCGCGAGCGCCTGGAGCTGGCTTTGACCCGCATCACCCCGCAACAGCGCGAAGCCCTGGAAAAGGCGGCCAACCGCGTGCGCAGCTACCACGAGCGGCAGAAGCAGGATTCCTGGCAGTACACCGAGGCCGATGGCACCGTGCTCGGCCAGAAGGTCACGCCGCTGGACCGTGCCGGCCTCTATGTGCCGGGCGGCAAGGCCTCGTACCCATCATCGGTGCTGATGAACGCGATTCCGGCCAAGGTGGCGGGCGTCACCGAGGTGGTGATGGTGGTGCCAACGCCTCGTGGCGAAGTCAATGAACTGGTGCTGGCCGCTGCCTGCATCGCCGGGGTCGACCGGGTGTTCACCATCGGCGGGGCGCAAGCCGTTGCTGCGCTGGCTTATGGCACCGAAAGCGTGCCCCAGGTGGACAAGGTCGTCGGCCCGGGCAACATCTATGTGGCCACCGCCAAGCGTCACGTGTTCGGCCAGGTCGGCATCGACATGATCGCCGGCCCGTCGGAGATCCTCGTGGTCTGCGACGGCCAGACCGATCCTGACTGGATCGCCATGGACCTGTTCTCCCAGGCTGAGCACGACGAAGACGCCCAGGCGATCCTGGTCAGCCCGGATGCCCAGTTCCTGGATGAAGTGGCGGCGAGCATCGCCAAGCTGCTGCCGACCATGGAGCGTGCGCAAATCATCAACACCTCGATCAATGGCCGTGGCGCCCTGATCAAGGTTCGCGACATGCAGCAGGCCATCGAAGTGGCCAACCGCATCGCCCCCGAACACTTGGAGTTGTCCGTGGCCGACCCGCAGGCCTGGTTGCCGCAGATCCGTCACGCGGGGGCGATCTTCATGGGCCGCCACACCAGCGAAGCGCTGGGGGACTATTGCGCCGGGCCGAACCACGTACTGCCGACTTCCGGCACTGCGCGTTTCTCGTCACCGCTGGGGGTGTATGACTTCCAGAAACGCTCGTCGATCATCTTCTGTTCCGAGCAGGGCGCGTCGGAGTTGGGCCGCACCGCCTCGGTGCTGGCTCGTGGCGAGTCGCTGACCGCCCACGCCCGCAGCGCCGAATACCGCATCGTCGACGACCAAGATCAGGGGCAATGAGCATGAGCAAATTCTGGAGTCCGTTGGTCAAGAACCTGGTGCCCTACGTGCCGGGTGAACAACCCAAGCTGACCAGGCTGGTCAAGCTCAACACCAATGAAAACCCCTACGGCCCTTCACCCAAGGCCCTGGCGGCGATGCAGGCCGAGCTCAATGACAACCTGCGCCTGTACCCCGATCCCAACAGCGACCTGCTCAAGCAGGCGGTGGCCAGCTATTACGGGGTAGAGACCAACCAGGTGTTCCTCGGCAACGGTTCCGACGAAGTCCTGGCGCACATCTTTCATGGCCTGCTGCAACAGGACCTGCCGCTGCTGTTCCCGGACATCAGCTACAGCTTCTACCCGGTCTACTGCGGCCTGTATGGCATCGACTTCGAGGCGGTGCCGCTGGACGAGCAGTTCCAGATCCGCGTGGCCGACTATGCCAGGCCCAACGGCGGGATCATCTTCCCCAACCCGAACGCGCCTACCGGCTGCCTGCTGGCCCTGGACGCGGTGGAGCAGATTCTCAAGGCCAGTCCGGATTCGGTGGTGGTCGTGGACGAGGCCTACATCGACTTCGGTGGCCAGACCGCCATCAGCCTGGTGGACCGTTACCCGAACCTGCTGGTGACCCAGACCCTGTCCAAGTCCCGGTCCCTGGCGGGCCTGCGGGTGGGCCTGGCGGTGGGTCATCCGGACCTGATCGAGGCCCTGGAACGGGTCAAGAACAGCTTCAACTCCTACCCTCTGGATCGCCTGGCGATTGTCGGTGCGGCCGCGGCCTTCGAGGACCGCGAGTACTTCCAGAAGACGTGCCAGCAGGTAATTGAAAGTCGCGAATGGCTGGTGGCGCAGTTGCAGGCCAAGGGCTTCGAAGTGCTGCCGTCGGCGGCCAACTTCATCTTCGCTCGCCACCCGCAACACGATGCCGCAGGCTTGGCGACCAAGCTGCGTGAGGAGGGCGTGATCGTGCGTCACTTCAAGCAGCAGCGGATTGCCCAGTTCCTGCGGATCAGCATCGGCACGCCGGAGCAGAACCAGGCCCTGATCGACGGATTGGGGCAGCTCTAGGCGGCAAGCTTCAAGCGGCAAGCTAGAAGTCCAGAGCATGTGCATGGAACTTCTCGCTTGCCGCTGAAAACTTGCCGCTTGCTACTGCCGCCTGCGGCTGGGCCTACTCGTGGTGCGGCTCGCCCAGGAAGGTCAGTGAAGTGAACAGGCCACGCGAAGCGGCGTCAGGGTTGTCCTTGAGCGGCACTTCGACTTGCGCGGCAATCACGTTCAGGCCTTCGTTGCGCACCACTACCTGGGCCCGGCCCTGGGCATCGGTTTCGGTGCTCAGGGTATTGGGGGCATTGCGGTAGTCGCCCACCAGCTTCACTCCCGGCGCTGGCTGGCCGTCGAGCAGGACTCGTACGGGCAGGCTCTTGCCCGGTCCTACCAACAGCGGGTCGGTCTCGGGCAGGATCACCAGCTTGAGCTGCTCCAGGCTGGGCAACTTCGCCCCGGGCTGGTAGATCGCCAGGCTGTACTTGAAGGCATGGGTCGAGGCAATGGCCCCGGGTACCTGGCTGTGGCCTTTGTTGATCCATTGCTTGTCGGCGGTTTGCGACCAGGGCCCGTTGTCCAGCGCTACCGCCAGTACAGCGGGGGGTTTGAGAGGTTGCAGCCGGGCGTGGTCGGCAAGGCGCTGCACCGTCACCGGGATCATCCGCCCATGGTTGTCGTAGGCCCAGGCGCCGCTGATCTTGTGTGGCTTGAAGGCATCGTCCTCGGCGCCATGGCCGTACACCACTTCGATATTGCCGCGTCGCTGTTCGGTCCACAGGCCATGAGCCGAGGCCTGGGTCGCGCCCAGGGTGCCGAGCAGGCCGAGCAGGGCAAGGGTTTGCTTAGGTTGCATGGCGGTTCTCTTCTACAGGTTGAGTGTCAGGCTGACGGTGAAGTTGCGCGGCTCGCCGGGATTGACCCAGTAATTGCTGTAGGAGCGCTCGTAGTACTTCTCGTCGAACAGGTTGTTCAGGTTCAGGCCCAGGGTCAGGTTGTCGCTGGCCTTGTAATGGGCCAGCAGATCCAGGGTGCGGTAGGCGGGGAGCTCGAAGCGGCCGCCGGCTTCGCCCGAGCGATCGCCGACGTAGGTCAGGGCCGCGCCGATATCCGAGCCCTTGAGGCGACCGTCCTGGAATTCATAGACCCCCAGCAGGCTGCCACTGTGCTTGGCCACGCCGAGAATGCGGCTGCCGGCGGGAATCGTCGGGTCACCCTTGGTGACTTCGGCATCGATCAGCGCATAGGCGCCGATCACCCGTACCGCGTCGCTCAGTTGGCCGCTGAACTGCAGGTCCAGGCCCTGGCTACGGGCCTTGCCCATGGCGCGGCTGGAATCGGTGCCGGGATCCAGGGCCAGGACGTTTTCCTTGTCGATGTGGAAGGCGGCAAGGGTGGCGCTCAGGCGTTCGTCGAACAGCTCGCTCTTGATCCCCACTTCATAACCGACACCTTCCTCGGGTTTGAAGGTCTTGCCGGCAGCATCCAGCCCATTGTTGGGCTTGAACGAGGTGGAAGCGTTGGCGAACAGGCCGACTTGTGGCGTCAGTTGGTAGAGCAGGCCGGCACGCTGGGTCAGGGCGTCGTGGTTCTGGCGGTTGCGCTTGCCGGTCGTGCGGTCGTCGATGCGTTGCTCGAAATGTTCGAAGCGCGCGCCAAGCATGCCCCGCAGGTGGTCATTGAAGACGATCTGGTCCTGCAGGTTCAGCGCCCGGCTTTCGACGTGCTCGAAAAAGTCAGTGCCGGAGCGCTTGCCGTCGGGCTTGGCCTGGCCATAGACCGGGTTGTAGATATCGATGGCATAGGGGCTGCCAGCAATGGCGGTGACCCGCTCGTTCTTGCGGTAGTTCTCGTATTCGCTGCCGATCAGCAGCTCGTGCTGCCAACTGCCGAGGTCGAACAGGCCGCGCAGTTCCAACTGGGTGATGCTGTCATGCCAGTTGTTGTCCCGTTCGCGGTAGCGTCGGTTGACCGTGTGCCCGTCGGCATTCAGCGGGCGGGTTTCCGAGGCGAAGCCCCACAGCTTGCCTTCCTTGTAGTGGCTGGCCAGGCGCAGCTTCCAGCTGTCATTGAGGTGATGCTCCAGGGAGGCCTGAAGCAGGTTGTTGTGGTTGTCGATGTTGCCGTCGCTGGGTTCGCCGAGAAAGGTCGAGCGGGATACGCCGCTCCAGCGATTGTTTGGGGCGACGATGCCCCGGTCGAAGGTCGAGCTGTGCCGCACGAACTCGCTTTCCACCAGCAGGCTGGTGTCCGGGTTCAACTGCCAACTGAAGGAGGGGGCGACGAACACCCGCCGACTGTCCACGTGGTCACGGAAGCTGTGGTTGTCCTCCACTGCCAGGTTGACCCGCGACAGCAGGTTGCCCTGGGCATCCAGCGGGGTGTTGAGGTCCAGGGCGGTGCGATAGCGATCCCAACTGCCGGCGCTGGTATGCAGGGTGGCGAAAGGTTCGGGCTGGGGTTTCTTGGTGACGATGTTCACCGTTCCCCCGGGATCGCCGCGGCCGTAGAGGCTGGCAGCCGGGCCCTTGAGTACTTCGATGCGCTCGATGCTGGCGGTGTCCGGGGTGCTGGGATAACCCCGATTGGCGCTGAAGCCGTCCTTGTAGAACTCCGATGTGGTGAAGCCGCGGACACTGTACTCATACAGGGTCAGGCCGCCGAAGTTGTTCTGTTTCGAAACCCCGCCGGCAAAGTCCAGGGCGCGTTCGACACTGCTGCTGCCCAGGTCCTGGAGCACGCTGGCAGGGATCACGCTGATGGACTGGGGGATGTCGCGAATCGCGGTGTCGGTCCTGGTGGCACTCGAGGAGCGGGTGGCCCGATAACCCCTGACCGGACCGGTAGCGGATTCGGACTCACCGCTGATGCGAATGGTCTCCAGCTCCACCGGGCGAGGTTCTGCGGCGAACAGGGGGTCGGCCAGCAAGCTCAAGGCCAGGCTTGCCAGGGGGAGGGTTTTGCGGGACGTCATGAGGCTGTTCCAATAGCGATATTGAAACAATATAACATGACCAATGAGAATGTATATTGTTAGCCCGGCATGGCCGGGCTTAACTCACTGTTCTTCTTTGACAGGCGCGGGCGGGGGGCGCAGGCCGATTTCCGCCGTCAGCTTGAGTTCCTTGCCATTGCGCATGACCTGGATCGAGACTTTGTCCGTCGGTTTGATCCGCGCCACCTGGTTCATCGAGCGGCGGCCGTCACCGGCGGGCTCGCCATCGATGCTGAGGATCACGTCGCCCAGTTGCATTCCGGCCTTCTGCGCCGGGCCGTCGCGGAAGATTCCCGCCACCACGATGCCCGGGCGCCCGGCCAAGCCGAACGATTCGGCCAGTTCCTGGGTCAAGGGCTGCACTTCGATCCCCAGCCAGCCACGAATCACCTGGCCATGCTCGATGATCGACTTCATCACCTCCATGGCGAGCTTGATCGGGATGGCGAAGCCGATGCCCTGGGAGCCACCGGACTTGGAGAAGATCGCCGTGTTGATGCCGGTCAGGTTGCCGTTGGCATCGACCAGCGCGCCGCCGGAGTTGCCCGGGTTGATCGCTGCGTCGGTCTGGATGAAGTCTTCGTAGTTGTTCAGGCCCAGCTGGTTGCGCCCGGTGGCGCTGATGATGCCCATGGTCACGGTCTGGCCCACCCCGAACGGGTTGCCAATGGCCAGCGCGACGTCGCCGACGCGGACGTTTTCCGACCGCCCCACGGTGATCGAGGGCAGTTTCTTCAGGTCGATCTTGAGCACTGCCAGGTCGGTTTCCGGGTCGCTGCCGATGACCCGGGCCAGGGTTTCCCGGCCATCCTTGAGGGCCACCACGATCTGCTCGGCGCCGGACGTCACGTGGTTGTTGGTCAGCAGATAGCCCTCGGGGCTCATGATCACCCCGGAACCCAGGCTCGACTCCATGCGCTGCTGCTTGGGCAGGTTGTCACCGAAGAAACGCCGGAACTGCGGATCCTCGAACAGGGGGTGGGCCGGCCGATTGATCACCTTGGTGGTATACAGGTTGACCACGGCAGGTGCGGCTATCACCACTGCATCGGCATAGGACACCGGGCCCTGCTGGGTGCTGGTGGTTTGCGGCGCTTGCTGCAGGTTGACGTCCAGGCTGGGCAGGCCGACCCATTGCGGATAACGCTGAATAATCAACAACGCGATAAGCACGCCGGCCAGTAATGGCCAGCCAAAAAAACGCAGAGCCTTGAGCATCGAGCACGTCCTGGGTGGTTACGAAGGGCTGCGCACGGCCCCATAATGTCGCGCATTATACGAGGCCGCACGCGCCTCTGAACGGGATATTTAGGAGTCTTTCATGGCCGTTGCCCTGAGCACACTGGTAGAAGAAGCGGATCGCTACCTGGGCAGTTCACGAATCGCCGACTACTGCCCCAATGGCCTGCAGGTCGAAGGGCGCCCGCAGGTAATGCGCATCGTCAGCGGCGTGACCGCCAGCCAGGCGCTGCTGGACGCAGCAGTGGAGGCCAAGGCCGATCTGGTGCTGGTGCATCATGGCTATTTCTGGAAGGGCGAGAACCCCTGCATCACTGGCATGAAGCAGCGTAGGCTGAAAACCCTGCTCAAGCACGACATCAGCCTGCTGGCCTACCACCTGCCCCTGGACCTGCATCCGGAGGTAGGCAACAACGTGCAGCTGGCCCGGCAACTGGAGATCACGGTGGAAGGTCCGCTGGACCCGGAAAACCCCAAGGTCGTCGGCCTGGTGGGTTCTCTCGCGGAGCCCATGACCCCACGGGACTTCGCCCGCCGAGTGCAGGAAGTGATGGGGCGTGAACCGCTGCTGATCGAAGGCAGCGAGATGATTCGCCGGGTCGGCTGGTGCACCGGGGGTGGCCAGGGCTACATCGACCAGGCGGTACAGGCCGGTGTCGACCTGTACCTGAGTGGCGAGGCGTCGGAGCAGACCTTCCACAGCGCCCGGGAAAACGACGTCAGCTTCATTGCCGCCGGCCACCACGCCACGGAGCGCTATGGGGTTCAGGCGCTGGGCGATTACCTGGCCCGGCGCTTCGCCCTGGAGCATCTGTTCATCGATTGCCCGAACCCGATCTGACCCGATTTTCTCGTCGTTGCACCAGGCCTTGAAGGCGTGTGCTCCTTGCGGCTGATCGCCGCCTGGAGCCGCGTTTACAGGGCCTGGGGGCAGCAAACGGGCGGGTATATTCATATATCGTTTCGTTCTAGTTGGCGCCCTGATTAGAAGCTGGTCGCTGTGCTAGCATGCCCCGCTCGAACACGGCCCGCAGGCCGTCCATAAGAAAGCTTTCGTGAGTAGCCATGGTCGACAAACTGACGCATCTGAAACAGCTGGAGGCGGAAAGCATCCACATCATCCGCGAGGTGGCCGCCGAGTTCGACAACCCGGTGATGCTGTACTCCATCGGTAAAGACTCCGCGGTGATGTTGCATCTGGCCCGCAAGGCGTTCTTCCCCGGCAAGCTGCCGTTCCCGGTGATGCACGTCGACACCCGGTGGAAGTTCCAGGAGATGTACAAGTTCCGCGATCGCATGGTCGAGGAAATGGGCCTGGACCTGATCACCCACGTCAACCCCGATGGCGTGGCCCAGGGCATCAACCCCTTCACCCACGGCAGTGCCAAGCACACCGATATCATGAAGACCGAGGGCCTCAAGCAGGCCCTGGACAAGTATGGCTTCGACGCCGCGTTCGGTGGCGCTCGCCGCGATGAAGAGAAGTCCCGCGCCAAGGAGCGTGTCTACTCGTTCCGCGACAGCAAGCACCGCTGGGACCCGAAGAACCAGCGCCCCGAGCTGTGGAACGTGTACAACGGCAAGGTCAACAAGGGCGAATCGATTCGCGTGTTCCCGCTGTCCAACTGGACCGAGCTGGACATCTGGCAATACATCTATCTGGAAGGCATCCCGATCGTCCCGTTGTACTTCGCCGCCGAGCGTGAAGTGATCGAGAAGAACGGCACCCTGATCATGATCGATGACGAGCGCATCCTCGAGCATCTGTCCGAGGAAGAGAAAGCCCGCATCGTCAAGAAGAAAGTGCGTTTCCGTACCCTTGGCTGCTACCCGTTGACGGGCGCGGTGGAGTCCGAGGCCGAAAGCCTGACGGACATCATCCAGGAAATGCTCCTGACGCGAACTTCCGAGCGCCAGGGCCGGGTCATCGACCACGATGGCGCAGGCTCGATGGAAGACAAAAAACGTCAAGGGTACTTTTAAGCTTCAAGTTACAAGCGGCAAGCGGCAAGTTAGCGGCGTGATGCGTAGCTTGCAGCTTGATGCTTGCAGCGGGTTGCTGTGAGCCTGTATCGAGTGACTCGTCATGGACTTCGAGAAACTGGTTGTTTGGCAGAGAAGCAAAGCTCTGGCGGTAGATATCTATAGAGAGTTTGCACGATGCGAGGACTTTGGTTTCAAGAGTCAAATCACTCGCTCGGCACTCTCGGTGCCCTCCAATATCGCGGAAGGTATGGAGCGACGTAGTCCCAGGGAGAAAGTCTGGTTTCTCTGGATTGCAAAAGCTTCCAACGGGGGAGCTGCGCACACAGATCATCATCGGCAGTGAGATTGCCTACATCGCAGAACCGCTGGCTGAAAGTTGGATTAAAGAAACTCGCGAGCTTTCCAAAATGCTCAGCGGCTTGATCAAAAAAATTTCTGACTAGCTGTACGCCGACAAGCTTGCCGCTTGAAGCTTACAGCTTGGAGCTTGAACGCTATGAGCCACCAATCCGATCTGATCAGCGAGGACATCCTCGCCTACCTGGGCCAGCACGAACGCAAGGAACTGCTGCGCTTCCTCACCTGCGGCAACGTCGACGACGGCAAGAGCACCCTGATCGGGCGTCTGCTGCACGACTCGAAGATGATCTACGAAGACCATCTGGAAGCCATCACCCGGGACTCGAAGAAGGTCGGCACCACCGGTGACGACATCGACCTGGCGTTGCTTGTCGATGGTCTCCAGGCCGAGCGCGAGCAGGGCATCACCATCGATGTCGCCTATCGCTATTTCTCCACCGCCAAGCGCAAGTTCATCATCGCCGACACCCCCGGCCATGAGCAGTACACCCGCAACATGGCCACCGGTGCGTCCACCTGCGACCTGGCGATCATCCTGGTGGACGCCCGCTACGGCGTGCAGACCCAGACCCGTCGCCACAGCTTCATCGCCTCCCTGCTGGGCATCAAGCACATCGTCGTGGCCATCAACAAGATGGACCTCAAGGGTTTCGATGAAGGCGTGTTCGAGTCGATCAAGGCCGACTACCTGAAGTTCGCCCAGGGCCTGAAGCTGCAGCCCACCAGCCTGCACTTCGTGCCGATGTCGGCGCTCAAGGGCGACAACGTGGTCAATCGCAGCGAGCGGTCGCCCTGGTACACCGGCCAGTCGCTGATGGAGATCCTCGAGACGGTGGAAGTCTCCGGCGATCGCAATTTCACCGACCTGCGGTTCCCGGTGCAGTACGTCAACCGCCCGAACCTGAACTTCCGCGGTTTTGCCGGCACCCTGGCCAGCGGCGTCGTGCACAAGGGCGACGAGATCGTCGTGCTGCCGTCGGGCAAGAGCAGCCGGGTCAAGTCCATCGTCACCTTCGAAGGTGAACTGGAGCAAGCCGGCCCGGGCCAGGCCGTGACCCTGACCATGGAAGATGAAATCGACATCTCCCGTGGCGACCTGCTGGTGCATGCCGACAACGTGCCACCGGTCACCGACAGCTTCGAAGCCATGCTGGTGTGGATGGCCGAAGAGCCGATGCTGCCCGGCAAGAAATACGACATCAAGCGCGCCACCAGCTATGTACCGGGTTCGATTGCCAGCATTGTCCACAAGGTCGATGTGAACACCCTGGAAGAGGGCGCGGCCAGTGCGCTGCAGTTGAACGAGATCGGCAAGGTCAAGATCAGCCTCGACGCGCCGATTGCCCTGGATGGCTACGAAAGCAACCGCACCACCGGTGCCTTTATCGTTATCGACCGCCTGACCAACGGCACTGTCGGCGCCGGCATGATCATCGCCCAGCCGGTGGCCCATGGCAGCGCCACTCATCATGGCAAGCTGGCCCATGTTGCCACCGAAGAACGTGCCCAGCGTTTCGGCCAGCAGCCGGCCACCGTGCTGTTCAGTGGCCTGTCGGGCGCGGGCAAGAGCACCCTGGCCTACGCGGTGGAGCGCAAGCTGTTCGACATGGGGCGTGCAGTGTTCGTGCTCGACGGCCAGAACCTGCGGCATGACCTGAACAAGGGGCTGCCTCAGGATCGTGCCGGGCGCACCGAGAACTGGCGGCGTGCGGCCCACGTGGCCCGTCAGTTCAACGAAGCCGGCCTGTTGACCCTGGCGGCGTTCGTCGCGCCGAGTGCCGAAGGGCGCGAGCAGGCCAAGGACCTGATCGGCAAGGAGCGTCTGCTGACGGTGTACGTCCAGGCATCGCCTGCGGTGTGCGCCGAGCGTGATCCCCAGGGCCTGTATGCGGCCGGTGGGGACAACATCCCGGGCGAATCCTTCCCCTATGACGTGCCGCTGAATGCCGATCTGGTGATCGACACCCAGTCGTTGTCACTGGAAGACAGTGTCAAGCAGGTGCTGGACCTGTTGCGCGGCCGCGGCGCGATCTAAGGTAAGGGCAACGGCGAGCCTCTAGCTTCAAGCTGCAAGAAAAAGCCCGCGGACAGGTGACTGTCTGCGGGCTTTTTTGTGTCGGTTCGAACGCGTTCGCGGGCAAGCCTAGCTCCTGCAGTTGCCTGCCTCACAGGAGCGAGGCTTGCCCGCGATGAGGCCCTTGCAGGCGCTTCATTACTTCCCCGGATACTCCCGGTGCATCTGTTCCAGCAGCGCATCCTTGTCCAGCCACTGCTGGTTGATCCAGCCCTGGAATTCCTGGCGATAGGCCGTGTCCTGCTCGTAGTTCTTGCCAATGAACTGTGCCGGGATCCGCACTTCTTCAAGACGCACCACCACATCCTTGACCCTGCCGCACAGCAGGTCCCAGAAACCCGGACGCCCGGCGGGGTAGTGGATGGTCACGTTGACGATCGATTGCAGTTGCTCGCCCATGGCATCCAGCACAAAGGCGATGCCACCGGCTTTGGGCTTGAGCAGGTACTTGAATGGCGATTGCTGCTGGGCGTGCTTGGCTTCGGTAAAGCGCGTGCCTTCGACGAAGTTGAAGATGCCCACGGGGTTGTTGCGAAACTTCGCGCAGGTTCTGCGGGTGGTTTCCAGGTCCTTGCCTTTCTTTTCCGGGTGCTTCTCCAGGTAGGCCTTGGAGTAACGTTTCATGAACGGGAAGCCCAGGGCCCACCAGGCCAGGCCGATCACCGGCACCCAGATCAGCTCCTGCTTGAGGAAGAACTTCAGGGGACGGATACGCCGGTTGAGCACGTACTGCAGGACCAGGATGTCCACCCAGCTCTGGTGATTGCTGGTAACCAGGTAGGAGTGCTGGTAGTCCAGGCTCTCTAGGCCCTGCACATGCCAGCGCGTGCGACACACCAGTTGCATCCAGGCCTTGTTGTTGCTGATCCAGGCCTCGTGGGTATGGTTCATCAGCCAGTGGCTGAAACGCTGCGTGAGGGCGAACGGCAGGGCCTTGACCAGCGCCACGCAGAACAGGAACGAGCACAGCAGGATAGTGTTGAGCGCCAGTAGCAGCGAGGCGATGGCCCCGCGCACGGCAGCAGGTAGAAATTCCAGCATTCAGGCATCCATGGGTCGGTTGGCGGCTTGGATCGCAGTCAGGGCGATGGTGTACACGATATCGTCCACCTGGGCCCCGCGCGGCAGGTCGTTCACGGGTTTGCGCAGGCCTTGCAGCATCGGGCCCAGGCTGACGCAATCAGCACTGCGCTGCACGGCCTTGTGAGTGGTGTTGCCGGTGTTCAGGTCCGGGAACACGAAGACCGTGGCCTTGCCCGCGACCTGGCTGTTGGGGGCCAGTTGCCGGGCGACGTTCTCGTTGGCGGCGGCATCGTATTGCAGTGGGCCATCGATCAGCAGTGAACGTTGGGCCTCGTGGGCCAGCAAGGTGGCCTCGCGGACTTTCTCCACTTCTTCGCCGCTGGCCGAGTCGCCACTGGAGTAGCTGATCATCGCCACCCGTGGCGAGATACCGAAGGCCGCCGCCGAGTCGGCGCTCTGCAGGGCGATTTCCGCCAGTTCGCTGGCGCTGGGGTGCGGGTTCATCACGCAGTCGCCGTAGACCAGCACCTGCTCGGGGAACAGCATGAAGAATACCGAGGAGACCAGGGTGCAGCCCGGCGCGGTCTTGATCAGTTGCAGGGCTGGGCGGATGGTGTTGGCGGTGGAGTGGACGAGCCCGGAAACCAGGCCGTCGACCTCATCCAGGGCCAGCATCACGGTACCGATCACCACCGGGTCTTCCAGTTGCTGCTCGGCCATCGGCGCGTTGAGGCTCTTGCTCTTGCGCAGGGCCACCATGGGCTCGACATAACGCTCACGGATCAGGTCCGGATCGAGGATCTCCAGGCCTTCGGGCAGCTCGATGCCCTGGGCCCGGGCCACGGCGTGGACATCGTCCGGCTTGGCCAGCAGCACGCAACGGGCGATGCCTCGGGCCTGGCAGATGGCGGCGGCCTGCACGGTCAGGGGCTCGCTGCCTTCGGGCAGGACGATACGCTTGTCGGCTTGCTGGGCACGCTGGATCAACTGGTAGCGGAATACGGCCGGCGACAGGCGCATCTCCCGTGGGGTGCCACAGCGCTGGTGCAGCCAGTCGGCGTCGAGGTGGCTGGCGACGAAGTCGGTGATGATTTCCGCGCGTTCGCGGTCATCGATGGGGATTTCCTTGTTCAAGCCATTGAGCTGGTTGGCGGTGTCATAGGAGCCGGTGCTCACCGACAGCACGGGCAGGCCGGCATTCAGGGCGCCGCGGCACAGGTCCATGATCTTCGGGTCGGGCAGGGTGCCGCTGGTCAGCAGCAGGCCGGCCAGGGGCACGCCGTTGATCGCCGCCAGGCTCACCGCGAGGATGATGTCGTCGCGGTCGCCCGGCGTCACCACCAGCACGCCGGGCTTGAGCAGCTCCACGGTGTTGCGCATGGTGCGGGCGCAAATGATGATCTTGGTCATGCGCCGGGTCTCGTAGTCCCCGGCGTTGAGTACCTGGGCGCCCATCAGCTCCGCCACGTCGCGGGTGCGTGGGGCATTGAGCTCCGGCTGGAAGGGAATGCAGCCCAGCAGGCGGAAGTCGCCGCTGCGCAACAGCGGCGAATGCTCCTTCAGGCGGGCGCTGAAGGCCTCGATGCTTTCGTCGGTACGGACCTTGTTGAGGATCACCCCCAGTACCTTGGGATCCCGCGGGCCGCCGAACAGCTGTGCCTGCAACTCGACTCGCCCGGAGAGTTCGGTGAGCACTTCGTTTTCCGGGGCCGATACCAGGATCACCTCGGCATCCAGGCTCTTGGCCAGGTGCAGGTTGACCCGCGCGGCATAGCTGGCGTTGCGGGTCGGCACCATGCCCTCGACAACCAGCACGTCCTTGCCGATGGCCGCCTGCTGGTAGAGGGTGATGATTTCTTCCAGCAGTTCATCCAGCTGGCCGTCGCCCAGCATCCGTTCCACATGGGCCAGGCCCAGTGGTTGTGGCGGTTTCAGGCCATGGGTGCGGGCCACCAGCTCGGTGGAGCGTTCAGGGCCGGTGTCGCCGGGATGTGGCTGGGCAATGGGCTTGAAGAAACCGACCTTGAGGCCGGCGCGTTCCAGGGTGCGTACCAGCCCCAGGCTGATGGAGGTCAGGCCCACACCAAAATCGGTGGGTGCGATAAAAAAAGTTTGCATGCGAATTCTCGAAGGGTGCATGGCAAGGGCGACGGTCTGTGGCCGTCTGCCAGGTGGTCAGCGGCTAAGGTTATCGTTTCCGGCGTCCTGCGCACACCAGCCACAGGCAAAGGGCTGGCCTATTTTTTCTGCCCGCCGTGCCGGGTCCAGCACCCAGGCGCGCGATTGCCACGGCGGCTGGTGGCGCAGGTGCTGGGTATGGCCGCAGGACAGTTCGGCGACCCAATGGTCATCTTCGTCCAGGTGGAAGCCGCAGATTGTCGGGGGTTGCCGCGCATTCCGTTTGTCCGGGTTCCGTTCGCTTTCGAGCGATTGCTTCGCTAAACTTGGACGTTCTTCATTCTTATGCAAAAGGTCCCGCCCCATGCTGATCGCCGCCAATAAGGCTGTCTCCATCGACTATACCCTCACCAACGACGCTGGTGAGGTCATCGACAGCTCCGCCGGCGGCGCCCCGCTGGTTTACCTGCACGGCGCAGGGAACATCATCCCGGGCCTGGAAAAGGCCCTGGAAGGCAAGCAGGTCGGTGACGAGCTGAACGTTGCCGTGGAACCCGAGGACGCCTACGGCGAATACGCTGCCGAACTGGTCAGCACCTTGAGCCGCAGCATGTTCGAAGGCGTCGACGAGCTGGAAGTGGGCATGCAGTTCCATGCTTCCGCTCCGGATGGCCAGATGCAGATCGTCACCATTCGTGACCTGGACGGCGACGACGTGACCGTCGACGGCAACCACCCACTGGCTGGCCAGCGCCTGAACTTCCAGGTCAAGATCGTTGCCATCCGTGACGCCAGCCAGGAAGAAGTCGCCCATGGTCACGTCCATGGCGAAGGTGGTCATCACCACTGAGTTTCTGCGCTAAGCTCAAGATTGCTGGAAAGGCGCCCGAGGGCGCCTTTTTAGTCTGCGGCGTTTGGTTGTACTGTCGAGAGACTGTCTTCTGCAAGAACACGGGAATTTGGAGTTCGTCATGAGTGCTTTTCACGACCTTAAACTGAAAGCCCTGGATGGTCAGGAACTGCCGCTCGCGCCCTTCAAGGGGCAAGTCGTGCTGGTGGTCAACGTCGCTTCCAAATGTGGCCTGACACCACAGTATGCGGCGCTGGAGAATCTCCACCAGCAATACAAGGGCCAGGGATTCACGGTGCTGGGCTTGCCCTGCAACCAGTTCGCCGGGCAGGAACCGGGAACCGAACAGCAGATCCAGGAGTTTTGCAGCCTCAACTATGGGGTGACCTTCCCCCTGAGCAGCAAGCTCGAGGTCAATGGCCCGGAGCGCCATCAGCTGTATCGCCTGCTGGCGGGCGAGGGCGCCGAGTTTCCCGGGGACATCTCCTGGAACTTCGAAAAATTCCTGCTGGGCAAGGACGGCCGCGTCCTGGCGCGCTTCTCGCCACGTACCGCCCCTGATGATCCCGCCGTGGTCCAGGCGATTGAAAAAGCCTTGAGCTGAAGCCCTGCACCGGGCGCTTGCCCGGCTGGCCATCGCCGCTAGTTCGACGTCGCCGCATGGCGGCGTTTTTGCTTCCCGATCACTCAAATCAATAGTGCTGTGCAGTGCCCAGGGGGATGAATATTATCTTCATCATAAGTGCGCCGGGAGCAATGCCCGGCGTTGCCTTGTGCGTCGATCCTCGACTCCAGTCCTTTTCTGTCGGAGTGCAGCATGCCTGTCCAAGCCTTGTTCAAACCCTTCCAGCTGGGCGCGCTGGAATTGCCGACCCGCGTCGTGATGGCCCCGATGACCCGGTCGTTCTCGCCGGGCGGCGTACCCAACGCCAAGGTCATCGAGTACTACCGTCGGCGGGCTGCGGCCGGTGTGGGCCTGATCATCACCGAAGGCACCACCATCGGGCACCGGGCATCCAACGGTTATCCCCATGTGCCGCAGTTTCACGGCGAGGCCGCGTTGGCCGGCTGGAAGAAGGTGGTGGACGCAGTCCACGCCGAGGGCGGCAAGATCGTCCCGCAGCTCTGGCATGTGGGTAATGTGCGGCGCCTGGGAACCGAGCCGGACGCCAGCGTGCCGGGTTATGGCCCGACCGAGAAGCTCAAGGACGGCAAGCTGGTGGTGCACGGCATGACCCACCAGGACATCCAGGAGGTGATCGCGGCATTCGCCCAGGCTGCCAGGGATGCCCGGGACATTGGCATGGACGGTGTAGAGATCCATGGTGCCCACGGCTATCTGGTGGATCAGTTCTTCTGGGAAGGCACCAACCAGCGTACCGATGAATACGGCGGTGACCTGGCCCAGCGCTCGCGCTTTGCCATCGAGCTGATCCAGGCCGTGCGCGCCGCCGTCGGCCCGGACTTCCCGATCATCCTGCGTTTCTCCCAGTGGAAGCAGCAGGACTACAACGCCCGCCTGGTGCAGACCCCGCAGGCCCTGGAGGCGTTCCTCAAGCCGCTGGCCGAAGCTGGGGTGGACATCTTCCACTGCTCCACCCGCCGCTTCTGGGAGCCGGAGTTCGAAGGCTCCGAGCTGAACCTGGCTGGCTGGACGCGCAAGCTCACCGGCAAGCCCACCATTACCGTGGGCAGCGTCGGCCTGGACGGTGAGTTCCTGCAGTTCATGGTCAACACCGACAAGGTGGCGCAACCGGCCAGCCTCGAGAACCTGCTGCAGCGCCTGGGCAATGAAGAGTTCGACCTGGTGGCCGTGGGCCGGGCGCTGCTGGTGGACCCGGACTGGGCGCAGAAGGTCCGCGAAGGCCGTGAGCAGGAGATCCTGCCGTTCAGCCGTGAGGCGCTGACCACCCTGGTCTAGCCACCGGTGCCGGGCGGCGAGGGGGGCAACCCCCTTGCCGTGCCGAGTGTCTCGATCCCGCCCTGGAGAGTGTTCGGCGCAACGACAACGCTTTTGTCGCTCGCTGCCGGTGCCTGCTGGCAGGCGCCACGCAATTGATCCTCGAACTGCTCGATGATCGCGGCCCAGCCCTGGCGGCTGGCGTGCTGCCGGGCGTTGAGGCGTACCCGGCGCAGGGTCTCGGCCTCCTCCAGCAACCAGCTGGCGGCATCGCAGAAGGCAATCTCGTCTCCCGGCATCGCCAGCACGCCGTTATAGCCATGGCGGATATGCTGGGCCGCCGCAGCCTGGTCGTAGGCCACGACCGCCAGCCCCGAAGCCAGGGCTTCCAGTACCACGTTGCCGAAGGTCTCGGTCAGGCTGGGAAACAGGAACACATCACCACAGGCATAGTGGGCCGCCAAGGCTTCGCCTCTCTGGCTGCCGCAGAACAGCGCTTCGGGCAGGCTCTTCTCCAGTGCCATCCGCTGCGGGCCGTCACCCACCACGATCAGTCTCATCCTGCGTTGCGGATAGGTCGCTTGCAGTTGCGCGAAGCAGCGCTTGAGCAAGCCCAGGTTCTTTTCCGGCGCCAGGCGCCCGACATGGATCACCGCCAGGTCGTCGGGCCCCAGGCCCCAGCTGGCGCGCAGTTCATTGACTCGCCTGGCCGGGTGGAACAACTGGCTGTCGACCCCCCGGGACAGCAGCGCCAGGCGTTCGAAGTGGCGGCGCTCCAGCTCCAGGCGCTGGCTGGCGCTGGGTACCAGGGTCAGCTTGGAGCGGTTGTGGAACCAGCGCAGGTAGTGGGTCAGCAAGCGAGTCAGCAGGCCCAGGCCATACTGGCTGGAGTACTGCTGGAAGTTGGTATGGAAGCCACTGACCACCGAGATTCCCAGGCGCTTGGCGGCCCGCAGCGCGGACAACCCCAAAGGCCCTTCGGTGGCGATGTACAGCACATCCGGGCGCTGGCGTTTCCAGCGGCGCAGCAGTTTGTGCATCGACGACTGGCCCCACTGCAATCCCGGATAGCCGGGCAACGGCCAGCCTCGGCACAGCAGCAAGGCTTCATCGCTGCCACGGCTCTGGTCGCAACCCTGGCGCGGGCGCACCAGTTCCACCTGGTGGCCACGGGCCCGCAGGCCATCGCACAGGCGGCCAAGCGTGTTGGCCACGCCGTTGATTTCCGGCGGGAAGGTCTCGGTGATGAGGGTGATGTGCAGGGCTGTCGTCATGACCCCAGTGTCGACCGGGGCCGTGTCGTCATTGTGACTTCGTGGTGATGGATTTATGACCGCTCAGCAAGGCGCTGCATGGGCGTTGCGATAGTGCTCGAGTGCCGCCTCGGTACTCTGGCGAAAAAAGTCGGCGTACAGCGCCTGGGTCTGGGCGGTGAGTTCGGGGCCGGCCAGCTCGGCGGTGCCGACATTGAACGGCGGTCGTGGGTGGTACTCGATGGTCAGCTCCATCAGCTTGGCGATCGGTTCACCGCGCAGCAGGGCCAGTACCTTCAGTGCTGCTTCGAATGAGCCGGTGGCGGGGCCGGCACTGTACAGCGGCCCGTCGATCACCACCTCGCCACCGCCGACCGCTTCGGCCCCGAACGCCTCCAGGGCGTCGATCAGATGGAGGTTGGTAGTGGCCCGGCGACCTTGCAGGAAACCGGCCGCCCCCAGCAGCAGGGCGCCAGCACAGATGGAAATGACGAAACGCGTACGAGGGCACTGCTTGCGCAGGAAGTCGATCAATTGCGGATCCTCGATGGCCGCCACGCCCACGGCGCCCACCACCAGCACATCGAGGTCGGGCGGGCATTCGTCGAATGGCGTGGTGGCACAGGTGATGAAGTCCGGCATGGCATGGATGGGCGCGCGGTCCTTCCAGAGCACATGCAGTTCGGTGTGGGGCGCCATGCCGAAGACCGAATGGGCGCCGGCGATGTCCATCAGGGCGAACCCCGGGGCAATGAGAATACCGACTTTCAATGGTGTATCTGGGTTGAGCAGCATCTGTGGGTCCTTGGATGGGGCCGGAATGGCAAGGGCGGCAAAAGGGCTGTCCTTGTGGGTCATCCTGACGATGGGCCGCGGCCTGGTGCCAGGGTGGGTCTACCTTAATCAGCCAGGATTTGGCGTTTTTGCCAAAAATGCGACAATTCCCGCCAACTACTCCCAGGTACTCCAGGCCATGGTGTCGCAAGCCAAGATCATCCAGTTCCTGATACTTCCCCAGGTGAACATGCTCGATCTCTCGGGCCCGTTGCGAGTGTTCGCCACCGGCAACGAATTGCTGGCCGCCACTGGCCAGGCTCCGGCCTATGAGGTCGGGGTGATCGCCGCCCAGGCGCCGCTGCAGTCCTCCGAGGGCCTGGCATTGCACCCCTTGCCACTGCCCGAGGTTCGCTCTCCCTGCGACACCTTGTTGGTGATTGGCGGCCATGGTGTGGAAAACGCGTGCCGCGAAGGTTCCCTGCCGCGCTGGATCGGGCAGAAGGCTGCGACCACTCGACGGATGGTATCGATCTGCAACGGGGCGTTCCTGCTGGCGGCTGCCGGATTGCTCGACGGGCGGCGGGCGGTGACCCACTGGAGTCGCTGCGAGGCCCTGGCCCGGTGCTTTCCCCAGGTGCGGGTGGAGCCCGATTCGATCTTCATCAATGACGGGTCGATCTGGACCTCGGCCGGAGTCACGGCCGGCATCGATCTCGCGCTGGCGCTGGTGGAAGAGGACCTGGGGCACGACCTGGCGTTGGAGATCGCCCGCTACCTGGTGGTATTTCTCAAGCGCCCCGGTGGCCAGGCCCAGTTCAGCGTGCCGTTGTTCCTGCAGCATCGCGCGGGTGGTTTTGCCCAGCTGCATGCCTGGATCACCGAAAATGTCGCCCAGGATCTGTCAGTGGCGGTGCTGGCGCAGCAGGTGGGAATGAGCGAGCGCAGTTTCCTGCGGCACTATCGGGACCAGACCGGCGTCACGCCGGCCAAGGCGGTGGAGCGGATCCGAGTGGAGGCGGCGCGGCAGTTGCTGGATGAAACACCGTGGCCGCTCAAACGGATCGCCCTGCGATGCGGCCTGGGCTGCGAGGCGACGTTTCGCCGCGCATTCCAGCGTGCCTTCGGGGTCACCGCCCAGGAATACCGCCAGCGCTTCAGCCCTCGCGCCGAGGCCCAAGCGTCCCCTCTGTGAGGTTGGGCAGGACGGCAGGTTCAGTCTTGCTGGGCCGGCAGCTTGTCCACGCCACGCTCACGCACCCAGAACAGCGTCGCCCCAGCCACGGCGGCGGGCATCATCAGAATGTTGACGAAGGGAATCATCAGCGCCAGGTAGACGATGCCGCCGAACCCCAGGCTCTGCCAGCGCTTCTCGCGCAGCCAGGCAAGCATGTCCTGCCAGCTCATCTTGTGGTTGTCCGCCGGGTAGTCGATGTACTGGATGGCCATCATCCAGATACCGAACAGCAGCCACAGCGGTGCGGCCACCAGGTTGACCACCGGGATCAGCGAGAGGATGAACAGGCCGATGGCCCGGGGCAGGAAATAGCCCAGCTTGCGCATCTCCCGGGCCAGGGTGCGGGGGATCATCGCCAACAGTTCGCCCCAGCTGAACGCCGGGAAGTCGTCGGTGCCCCGGACCACGGTCTCGACTTTTTCCGCCAGGAAACCGTTGAAGGGAGCAGCGATGATGTTGGCCAGCATGGTGAAGGTGAAGAACACCATCAGCCCCACCAGCACCACGAACAGTGGCCACAGGACATAGCTGAGAAAACTCAGCCAGTTCGGCAGGGTTGGCATCAGGGTGTCGACCCAGAGGCTGAACTGGTGGCCGGCCAGATAGATCAATCCGACGAACAGCACCAGGTTGACCAGCAGGGGCAGGAGGACGAACAGGCGCAGGCCGGGACTGAGGATCAGCTTCAGGCCTTCGCGCAGGTATTGCGGGCCGGACAGGACAGGGGCGGGCATGGAGAGCTCCGAGCAGATGGAAAACGCGCCGACCTTACCGGCTTTGTGCAAGGGGCGAAAGCGCGGGGCACAGGACGACATCAACGGTAACAAAGACCTTTTCAAATAGATGCACAGAGGATAGAGACCGCCTATGAGCTGGATTGTTAAACCGTATTTCCTTAATCTTCGCCCCCTCTATACGCTGCACCCATTATTTTTTGGACGGACGAGTTTTAGCCTTCCCCAAGGTTTCGCCGTCCTTTTTTATTCCAGCCGGCAATCCGGCGTTCCGCGCCAGGGCACCCGGGCCGGTCGATAGGAGTGAGTCATGTCTGATGTACGTCATTCGCGTGTGATTATTCTAGGTTCCGGCCCTGCCGGTTACAGCGCTGCGGTCTACGCTGCCCGCGCCAACCTGAAACCGCTGCTGATCACTGGCATGCAGGCCGGCGGCCAGCTGACCACCACCACCGAAGTCGACAACTGGCCAGGCGACGTGCACGGCCTGACCGGCCCGGTACTGATGGAGCGGATGCGCGAGCACGCCGAGCGTTTCGAGACCGAGATCGTCTTCGATCACATCAACGCCGTGGACTTCGCCGCCAAGCCCTACACCCTGACAGGTGACAGCGGCACCTACACCTGCGACGCCCTGATCATCGCCACCGGCGCCAGCGCTCGCTACCTGGGCCTGCCGTCGGAAGAAGCCTTCATGGGCAAGGGTGTCTCGGCCTGCGCCACCTGCGACGGCTTCTTCTACCGCAACAAGCCAGTGGCCGTGGTCGGTGGCGGCAACACCGCTGTCGAGGAAGCCCTGTACCTGGCCAACATCGCCAGCAAGGTTACCCTGATCCACCGCCGCGACACGTTCCGCGCCGAGAAGATCCTGATCGACAAGCTCCACGCCCGTGTGGCCGAAGGCAAGATCGAGCTCAAGCTGAACGCGACCCTAGATGAAGTGCTGGGCGACAACATGGGCGTGACCGGTGCTCGCCTGAAGAACAACGATGGCAGCTTCGACGAGCTGAAAGTCGACGGCGTGTTCATCGCCATCGGCCACACTCCGAACACCTCGCTGTTCGAAGGCCAGCTGGCGCTCAAGGACGGTTACCTGATCGTGCAGGGCGGTCGTGAAGGCAATGCCACCGCCACCAGCGTCGAGGGCATCTTCGCCGCCGGCGACGTGGCCGACCACGTCTACCGCCAGGCCATCACCTCGGCCGGCGCCGGTTGCATGGCGGCCCTGGACACCGAGCGTTACCTGGACGGTCTGCAGAACGCTTCGTTCTGATCGTTCTGAAATGAAAAAACCGGCGCAAGCCGGTTTTTTTATGGGCGATGATCTTGCCGCTGGGGATCAGCGGCGGGTCAGCGGCTGGGCGGCAAACTTGACGCCGGCCAGGCCGTGGGTGATCAGGGCGCGGATGTTGCCGTGATCGCTGCCCTCGGGGGTGGCCAGTACCGAACGGTAGTGTTCGCCGAAGGCCAGCAAGGCCTCCTGGTCGCTCAGGCCTTCGAGCAGGGCCAGGCCCAGGGTCTTGCACGAACCTTCGTTCTGCCCGGCGGCATTGTCCACGCCGCCGTTGTTGAAGGCCTGTGGCTGGTAGTCGTAACCGGTGGCGACAAAGGCCAGGGTGTCGGCAAACGCGTGTTCACCGCTGTTCAGGCTGGCGCGCAGGGTGTTGAGGTCAATCATTGGGTTTTCCTTTGGCGAACGCCGCTTGCTGCTCGGCGCTGGCTTCTTTCTGATAGAGATTTTTCCATTCGGCGTAGGGCATGCCGTACACCACTTCACGGGCGTCATCGAGGCTGACCTCGATCTGGCGTTCATCGGCCTCGGCCTTGTACCACTTGGACAGGCAATTGCGGCAGAACCCGGCAAGGTTCATCAGGTCGATGTTCTGCACGTCCTTGCGGTTGTCCAGATGGGCCACCAGGCGGCGAAAGGCCGCCGCTTCCAGTTCCAGGCGTTGTTGAGGGGACATAAGACTCACTGCACATAGAGGGATGGGAACAGCTGCCAGCGGCAGGTCAAAGCCGAAGCGCTTTTACTTGCCGCCGGCTGCTAGCGACTTGCCGCCAACGTGATCGACACCGACTCGGCAAAGCGCAGGGCATGGGGCTTGTCGACTTCGACCTCGGCGTACTGCACCGAGGCGTTATTCATCACCAGGTCCAGCAGTTCCTGGGTCAGGCGCTCCAGCAGGGCGAAGCGATTGCCTTCGACGTGGGCGATGATCGCCTTGGTGATGGTGCGGTAGTTCAGCGCGTGATCGATGTCGTTGTCGCGCACGGCATCCTGCGCGGGGTACAGGATGGTCAGGTTGATCAGCACATCCTGCTTGTTGAGGATTTCTTCCTCGTTGATTCCGATGTAGGTCCGCAGGAGCAGGTCCTTGACTCGGATGCGAGCCATTCCTGGCTGAAGTTGTGGCATTTACTTGCTCCGTCCAATCAATTGCAGGAATTCCTGGCGCGTGGTGCTCGAGTCGCGGAAGGCGCCGAGCATGACCGAGGTATGCATGGTGGAATTCTGTTTCTCGACACCGCGCATCATCATGCACATGTGCTTGGCTTCGACCACCACGGCAACGCCGGCGGCCTGGGTCACGCTCTGTACCGCGTCGGCAATCTGCCGGGTGAGATTTTCCTGGATCTGCAGGCGCCTGGCGAACATGTCGACGATTCGCGCGATCTTCGACAGCCCCAGTACCTTGCCGGTGGGAATATAAGCCACATGGGCCTTGCCGATGAAGGGCAACAGGTGATGTTCGCACAGGGAATACAGCTCGATGTCGGCGACGATCACCATCTCGTCGTTGTCGGAGGCGAACAGCGCGCCATTGACGATTTCCTCCAGCGACTGCTCGTAGCCATGACACAGGTACTGCATGGCCTTGGCGGCACGCTTGGGGGTGTCGAGCAGCCCTTCGCGTTCGGGGTCCTCGCCGAGACCCTTGAGGATCTCGCGGTAGTGCTGGGGCAGGGAAAGGCTCATGCAAGGTCCTCGCGGGGCCGGTCTACTTGACGTGCCGCCCGCCGTTGACGGTCAAGGTGGTGCCGGTGACATAAGGGTTGTCCAGCAGGTAACGCAGGCTCTGGTAGATCACTTGCGCGCCGGGCTCGATGCCCAGCGCGGACTTGGCCAGGGTCTTTGCGCGGTACGCCGCGTCGTCGTCGGGGTTGAACAATAGCAGGGCCGGTGCGATGCCGTTGACCTTGATTGCCGGGGCGTACTTGGCGGCGAAGGACAGGGTCAGGCTGTCCAGGCCGGCCTTGCTGGCGCAGTAGGCGATGTGCTTGCTGCTGCCCTTGCGGGTCACGTCGTCGCTGATGTGGATGATGTCCGCCGGGCTTGAGCGTTGCAGCAGCTGGGCGCAGTGCAGGTTGATCAGGTAGGGCGCCAGCATGTGCACGCCGAACATCCGGGCGAAGGCTTCGGTTTCCTGGCCCGGGCTTTCCTCGAGCCACTCCGAGGCGTTGTGGACGATTGCCCGCAGGCAGTCGGTATGGGCCCTGACCTGGGTGATCAGGGCCATGATCCCGGCCTCGCTCGAGAGATCGGCGAACAGCAGGGTCGCGCCCTTGTCGCGCAGAGTGTCGAGCCCCGGGCGCTGGCTGCGGTAGGTGACGATCAGCGGATGTCCATCTTCGAGCAGGCGCAAGGCGCAATGCAGGCCGACACGCTGGCTGGCGCCGGTGATCAGGATCGGTGCAGGGGAGGCGTTCATGGAAGGCTCGCATCGCGGGTAGAGCAGAACTATACCAGCGGGGGCGCCCGGGCGTGGGATGGATCGGCGGCAAGCCGGCCCGCACGCCAGGCGCGGTGGCCGGCCTGCGCGGCCCTCAGGGGTTCTGGGGCGAGGGGGCCGCGGGCAGCCGGCGAGACGGGGCAGCGTTGAGCCAGTTGGCCAGCAGCCGGGTGGACAGTGGAATGAAGAAATAGACCATCAGCGGCGTCAGGGCCAGGGTACTGACGAACACCCGGGCCAGCATGCCCAGGTCGTTGAGCAGTGGGCCGAGGACGAAGTTGAACAACAGCGAGACCGGGAAGAATGCCAGCCAGATGGCCACCGCCTGCTTCCAGCGCGGCGGGCGCTGCCCGGCAGTGCCGAACCAGCCATCGATGCCGCTGACCCGATGTTCCAGTGGATGGGCGAACAGGTCGCTGCCCCGGGCCAGCCAGGCGGTACGCGAGGCAGAGTGTTCCCAGGTGTGCAGGGTGTGCTCGTCGACGAAGCGGAAGATGATCTGGAATTCATCGTCGCCAGGCGGAGGGGCCAGGACACCGGAGCCCAGGTAGCCGGGAAAGTCGGTGGCCAGTTGTTCGCCTTCGCGCAGCCAGGCGATCAGGTCCTGGTAGCGGCCATCGGCAACGCGCCGGGCAACCATCAGGGTGACGGGTGAGGTAGACATCATGTATCTCCGTAAAACCAATGCACTGCCTGGGTAAGGCAGTCGCTGACGGGGCACCGGGGTGTCGGGCCGCACCTGGGACAAGCAAGGATTATTCCTGATTGGCACGGATGTACCAATGACAGCGGTCGGATATTCCCGCACTTGAAGCATCGGCACCGGGGGAGAGTAGAATGACCTCCACTTTTTCAACCGGTGTTTTCTCTCCAGATGCCCGCCACCACTGCACTTGATGCCGCCGCCCAGGCGCCTGGCACCCTCCGCCAGGACGAGTTGTTCCCGATCCGCGAGGTCGCACGCCTGACCGGCATCAATCCGGTGACCCTGCGGGCCTGGGAACGACGCTACGGTCTGATCCAGCCAACACGCACCGAAAGTGGGCATCGCCTGTATTCCATGCACGATGTTGAGGCAGTGCGCGAGATACTCGGCTGGATCGAGCGCGGCGTGGCCGTGAGCAAGGTCGGTCGGATCATGGCCAAGAACCGGGCGGTCCAGGCCCAGCTCAAGGCCCCGGTGGACGATGGCCTGCAAGGCGAGTACGGCCAGTGGCGCGATCAGCTGAAGCTGGCGGTGAGCGCTTTCGATGAGCCGCAGTTGGAACGCCTGTACGGCCAGGTGTTTTCCAGCTACGCCTTGCCGGTGGTGTTCCAGGACATCTTCCTGCCGTTCTGGAAGCAGTTGCTGCAGGAGCGCGATGCCTTTGGCCATACCAGCGAGTGGCTGTTCCTCGATGCTTTCCTGCGAGCCCGGATCACCCAGCGGTTGTTGTTGCAGCGCACCACCCAGGACCGGCAGCTATTGCTGACGGCGTTCAACCAGCAATGCCGGGAACTGGAGTTGCTGGTGGCGGCGCTGCTGCTGGGACATGACCAGCTGGGCGTGCGTGTGCTGGGGCCGGGAGTGCCGCTGGAAGAGTTGACCCTGGTCTGCGAAAAACTCAGGCCCCAGGCCCTGGTGGTGTTCTCCAACCATGCACCGACGGCGGAATTGCCCAAGCGTCTCAAGCGCCTGGCCGTGACCCTGGATTGTCCACTGATGCTGGCCGGAGATGCGGCGGACCTGGTCCAGGACGGTCTGGCGGATTCGTCGGTGGCCTGCCTGGGAAGCGAGGGCCGCCTGATGCAGCAACGCCTGCGGCAATTTCTCAGCGGGCGCCTGGATACCTGACGTTGGCTCGCACGCCTCAGGCGTGCACGGCAGGGTGGCTGTGGCGGTGCTGCTGGAGGATGAACTGGCGCAAGCGTTCGGTTTCCTCGGCATCGTCCTGGTCCAGGCGATAGGCATAGAAGCCGGCTTCGGTCTCGCGTTCGAACTGCCCGCGCAAGGCGATCCGTTCGTATCCCGATGGACTGAACCACTGGGCGAACTGCCGGGGTGGCCGAGTCTTGTTGCGAATTTCCAACAGTACCCCCTTGAATGACACCTCCCGCACCCACAGGCGGCCGGGGTGGCCCTTGGCGTTCTCCAGTGCCACCGGCTCCTGCAGCGCCAGGCGCCAGGGGCGGACCATGGGGCCATCCTCGAAGATGCTCGGTACGCCCAGGCGCAGGTGCAAGGCGTGGAATTCGTCCTCGACCAGGTGCAGGGGAAAGGTCATCTGCTGGTTGTCGAACTGCGCCTGGATAGTGACCTTCTCGTTGGCCGCCAGCCGCGTCAGCAAGTCACGCAGCTGCGAGCCGCCGTTGACCAGCAGGCTGGAGGTGGTATCGCGCACATTGAGGTGCGGGTTGTGCTGCAGGGTCCGGATGAAGTCCAGCTCATCCTGGGTGAGAAGGGCATCGCGCTGCATGATGTTGCTCGGAAGGTGAAAGACAGATCGGCGGGGAATACCCCTACAGACCACTAAACCTGCGACTTATTCGGGCCGTTGGTCGCCTTGAGGGCGTCCAGTTCGGCCTGGGCTGCGGCCAGTTGCTGCTCGAGCTGCAACAGGCGTTGCTGGGCCTTGACCTGCACGGTGACATCCTTTTGCACACCGATGAAATAGTTCAGCTGATCGCTGTCGTTGAACACCGGAGTGATCGACAACTCGTTCCAGAAGTGACTGCCGTCCTTGCGGTAGTTGCGCAGCACCTCGCGGCACGGCCGGCCCTCTTTCAGGGCCTGGCGGATCACCTGCAACCCCGGCTGGTCGCGATCGCCGGACTGCAGGAAGCGGCAGTCCTGGTACAGCACTTCGTCGGCGCTGTAGCCGGTCAGCCGTTCGAAGGCCGCGTTCACGTAGATCACGATGTTGTCCTCGCCTTCCTGTTCGGCGACCACAATTCCGTCGTTGGAGGCGTTGATCATCCGTTGCAGCAAGTGGGCGTTGATCATCCCGGGGTTCCGTCATCGATCGGCAAGGGCTGGATTCTAAGGCATGCTGGCACGCTGTCCACAGGTGCTTTTCAGTCCCGGGACGACCACTGGCGGGATTTTACCGCGCAGCTGTTAATATCCCAGCCTTTTAGTCAGCTTCAGGATCAGATTGATGAAAGTCGCCATCCTTTCCGGCACGGTGTACGGCACGGCTGAAGAAGTCGCCCGGCATGCAGCCAAGCTCCTCGACGCCGCAGGTTTCGAGGCCTGGCACAACCCCCGCGCGACCCTGGCGGATGTCCAGGCATTCGCTCCGCAGGCGTTCCTGGCAGTGACTTCGACCACGGGCATGGGCGAGTTGCCAGACAGCCTGCAGCCGCTCTATTCGAGCATTCGCGATCACTTGCCGGCCGCCTGGCGCGGTTTGCCCGGGGCGGTGATCGGCCTGGGGGACTCCAGCTACGGCGATACCTTCTGTGGCGGCGGTGAGCAGATGCGCGAGCTGTTTGCCGAAATGGGCGTGCGTGAGGTGTTGCCGATGCTACGCCTGGATGCCAGCGAAAGCGTAACCCCGGAAACCGACGCCGAGCCCTGGCTGGCAGAGCTGGTCAGCGCCCTGCGGGGCTGACCGGCTGTTCCCGGAGCAGCGCCAGCCAGGCCTGCGCGGCCCTGGACAGATACGCGCCCTCGCGCCAGATGAACGCAATGTCCCAGCGCAGGTACTGCGGTGCCGTCAGGGTCAGGCGCACCACGCCCGGGCGCACCAGGGCCCTGGCCACCACGCTCGGCAGCAGCACCACGCCCTGGCCGGCGGCCACCAGTGCCGCGAGAAAGTCCGCCTGGCCGCTACGCCCGCCTTCCCTGGGCGTGAAGCCCACCTGCTGGCAGGCCTGGAGCAGGCGATCGTTGAGCACGAAACTGCGCTGGTACAGGAGAAAGGGCGTATCGGCCAATTCTTCCAGGCGCACCCTGGCATTCATCGCCAGCGGGTGATCGGCGGGTAACAGGGCATCCAGCGGTTCATCGCAGAACGGCTGATAGGCGAAGGCGGGGTCCTTGGGGGTCAGGCTGCCGCCCAGTTCCAGCTCGCCACTGCGCACCGCCTGCTCGACATTCAGGCTGCCGCCCTCGAGCAAATGCACCTGGATATTCGGATAGCGCCGCCGGTACTCGGCGAAGCGGCTGGCGAACAGCGCATCGCTGCCGAGCATCGGCAGGCCCAGGCGCAGTTCGCCCCGGGCCAACTGGCTCAGGTCATCCAGTTCGCTGAGCAGTTCGTTGCGCAGGCGTAGCATGCCCTCGGCCCGTTGCAGTACCACGTTGCCGGCGGCGGTGAGGTGGATGTGCGAGCCCTGGCGCTCCAGCAGGGGCGTGCCCAGGCTCTGTTCCAGTTGGGCGATCTGCTTGCTCACCGCCGACTGGCTGATGTGCAGGGTCTTGGCGGCCTGGGTGAAGCCGCCCTGGTGGATCACCTCGACGAAGCTGCGCAGTTGCTTGAAATCCATGGTTTGAATTCCAGATTGGAATGGCTTCCAGTCTAACAATTCGCTTTGGTGATGGTGGCGCTTTTCATAAAATAGGTCCCCGAGAGGACCGAACCATCATGAACATGCCCACCTTCAAACGCCTCGGCCGCCTGCTTTGCGAGCTGGCGGTGCTGCTGGCCATCTACTTTCTCGGCTGCCAACTGGCGACCTGGCTGCCCTGGCCGATTCCCGGTGGGGTCATCGGCCTGGCGCTGCTGTTGCTGGCCTTCGCCCTGGGCTGGGTCAAGCCGGCTGCCCTGCAACTGGGGGCTGGCCTGCTGATGGCCGAGATGCTGCTGTTCTTCATCCCGGCGCTGATGAGCCTGCTGGACTACGGTGGCCTGCTGCGCCAGGACGGCTGGCGCATTCTGCTGGTGATCGGCGTCAGCACCCTGCTGGTGATGCTGGTCACGGCGCTGACCGTCGAGCTGGTGTGCCGCTGGAGGATGCGCCATGACGCTTGAGGCAATGCCGATGTTCTGGCTGTCGCTGACCCTGGGCGCCTACCTGTTCAGCCGCTGGATCTACCGGCGCACCGGGCGCTACCTGTTGTCGCCGCTGATCCTGGTGCCGGCGCTGTTGCTGGCGGTCGCGGTGCCGTTGCACACGGCTTATGCCGAATATGCCGCCAATACCCACTGGCTGATGCTGGTGCTGGGGCCGGTGACCGTGGCCTTCGCCATTCCCATCTGGCAGCAGCGACAACTGCTGGTTCGCCACTGGTCGGCGCTGTTGCTGGGCATGCTGGCCGGCAGTGCGGCTTCCATCGGCAGTTCCTTCGGCCTGGCCCGGCTCCTGGCCCTGGACAGTTCGGTGACCTTGTCGCTGGTGCCGCGTTCGATCACTACACCGTTCGCCATGCCCCTGGCCCATGACCTGGGCGGCGTGCCTGAACTGACCGCGGTGTTCGTGATGTTCACCGGGGTGTTCGGCGCCATGCTCGGCGGCGTGCTGCTGCGTTGGCTGCCGCTGCGCAGTGCCCTGGCCCGGGGCGCGCTGTTCGGGGTTGGCGCCCACGGCGCCGGGGTCAGCCGGGCCCACGAGGTGGGAGGCGAAGAAGGCTCGGTGGCGGGCCTGGTGATGGTGCTCACCGGCTTGTTGAACCTGTTTGCCGCCCCGTTGCTGGCGTCGGTGCTTTGAGATGAAACCCAGGTGCCGGAGCCCGGTTGCCAGCTGACCCGCTCGGTCATCAAGCTGGCTGCCAAGGCGACTCCGTGGCGCATGCGGGGTGTCTAGACTCTGAGGGTCCTCTTTCCAATAAGAACCCACATCGAGGTCCCCGCCATGAGCCTAGCCCCCGTTCCATCCACTACCAGTGTCAAGGACCAGGTCAGCCCCCTGGAGTGGCAAACCCGCCTGGACCTGGCCGCCTGCTATCGCCTGGTGGCGATGCATGGCTGGGACGACCTGATCTTCACCCACATCTCGGCCAAGGTGCCGGGGACCGACGAGTTCCTGATCAACCCGTTCGGCATGATGTTTCACGAGATCACCGCGTCGAGCCTGGTGAAGGTCGACCCGGCCGGCAACAAGCTGATGGACAGTCCCTACGAGATCAATCCGGCGGGCTACACCATCCACAGTGCCGTCCACGCGGTACGCCATGATGTGCTGTGCGTGCTGCACACCCATACCGCGGCTGGCGTGGCCGTGTCGGCTCAGAAGCAGGGCGTGCTGCCCCTCAGCCAGCAGTCGCTGTTCGTTCTCGCCAGCCTCGGCTATCACCCTTATGAGGGCGTGGCCCTCAACCCCGAGGAAAAGGTCCGGTTGCAGGCCGACCTGGGCGACAACAACTTCCTGATGCTGCACAACCACGGCTTGCTGACCTGTGGTGCGAGCATCGCCGACACCTTCCTGATGATGTTCATCTTCCAGCGGGCCTGCGAGATCCAGGTGCTGGCGCAGAACGGCGGCGCCGAACTGCTCGCCATTCCCGCGCCGATCCTGAACGGGGCCAAGGCGATGATCGCCGGGGTCACCCGCAGCGCCCAGGGCATGGGTGGCGTGCTGGCCTGGCCGGCCCTGTTGCGCAAGCTCGAGCAACTGGACCCGGGTTACAAATCCTGATGCCTATCGCCGAGATCCCCCTGAGTGTCTGGCGCACGCACGGACAGGACTTCGTGTTCCGTGGCCAGGTCATTCGCTACTGGGTGGCGGGTCAGGGAGAGCCGCTGTTGCTGATTCATGGTTTCCCCACCGCCAGCTGGGACTGGCACTACCTGTGGCAACCCCTGGCGCGGCGCTACCAGGTGATCGCGTGCGACATGCTCGGTTTCGGCGATTCGGCCAAGCCCCTGGAGCATGATTACAGCCTGCTGGAACAGGCGGACCTGCAGCAGGCCCTGCTGGCGCATCTGGGGATCGAGGCCCCGGTACACCTGCTGGCCCACGACTATGGCGACAGCGTCGCCCAGGAGTTGCTGGCCCGTCATGCTGAGCAGCGCGTGGAGATCGCCAGCTGCGTGTTTCTCAATGGCGGCCTGTTTCCGGAAACCCATCGCCCGGTCCTGATCCAGAAGTTGCTGCTCAGCCCGTTGGGCTGGATGCTCGGGCGAATGTTCAGCCGCCAGGGGCTGGCCAAGAGTTTCCGGCCGATATTCGGTCCCCAGAGCAGGCCCAGCGAATCGGTCCTGGATGATTTCTGGAGCCTGGTACAGCGCAACCACGGGCCGCGCATCCTGCACAAGCTGATCAGCTATATCCCGGAACGGCGGGTCCGGCGCGAGCGCTGGGTGGCGGCCATGCAGCGCGGCGAGGTGCCGCTGCGGGTGATCGATGGTGCCCATGACCCGATCTCCGGGGCGCACATGGTCGAGCGCTACCGCCAGCTGATCCCACGACCCGATACCGTGCTGCTACCGGGTATTGGTCATTACCCGCAGATCGAGGCGCCCCTGGCGGTGCTCAAGCACTACCTGGCCTTTCGTCACGATCTGCTGGCGCCGGCCAGGCGCGCCGTGGGTTCCTGAGCCCCGGGCCGTCGCCCCGGCTGCTATCCCGGGGCGACTATCCCGCTGCCTTATCGCGCACCATTCAGCTGTGGGCGGGTTCATTGTGAGCACGGCCTGGCTGCCCGACACTCGAACCCTTGTCCATTGGCCCTGCTGGAGTTCGGTATGAGTGAGTCTGTGCGCTTGGAAGACAAAGTGGTGATCATCACTGGCGCCGGCGGTGGCCTGGGGCGGGCCCATGCGTTGCTGTTCGCTCGTCATGGCGCCAGGGTGCTGGTCAATGACCTGGGCGGCTCGGCCCAGGGTGAAGGTGCCAGTGCCTCGGCGGCCGACCGGGTGGTGGCGCAGATCCGCGAGGCGGGTGGGATTGCCGAGGCCAACCACGACTCGGTGACCGACGGCGACAAGATCGTGCAGAACGCCCTGGATGTCTTCGGCCGGGTCGACGTGGTGGTCAACAACGCGGGGATCCTGCGAGACAAGACCTTCCACAAGATGGACGACACTGACTGGAACCTGGTGTACCAGGTGCATGTCGAGGGGGCCTACAAGGTCACCCGCGCCGCCTGGCCGCACCTGCGGGAACAGGGGTATGGGCGAGTGATCTTCACCGCGTCCACCTCGGGCATCTACGGCAATTTCGGCCAGTCCAACTACGGCATGGCCAAGCTGGGCCTGTACGGCCTGACCCGGACCCTGGCGCTGGAAGGGCGCAAGAGCAACATCCTGGTCAATGCCATTGCCCCGACCGGTGGCACGCGCATGACCGAGGGCCTGATTCCGCCCCAGGTGTTCGAGCAACTCAAGCCTGAACTGGTCAGCCCGCTGGTGGTGTACCTGGGCAGCGAGCAGTGCCAGGAAACCTCCGGCCTGTTCGAAGTGGGCGGCGGCTGGATCGGCAAGGTGCGCTGGGAGCGCAGCCTGGGTGCCGGCTTCGACCCGCGCCAGGGCTTTTCTCCGGATGACGTGGCGGCTCACTGGCAACAGATCTGCGACTTCGAGGGCGCGGCGCACCCCGGGGACAATATCGAGGCATTGAAGGAGATGATGCAGAATCTGCAAAAGTACGCCCTCTGAAACCTGCCTCGACCGGCGGCCCTTCGTCGCTGCCCGGGTGATTGCGACCGGTTCCCGGTGCCGGTTGCACCGCACTGTCCACGCTTGATTCATCCCCCGCCAGGCCTTCGGGCCTGGCGGTTTTACTCCCGCCGTGTTCGTCACTATGCTCGACGGTCCGCGAACGAACAGGGAGTGCCCTCGATGTATGAGTCCAAGGACCAGCCGGTATTGTCGCGGCTGCTGTTTATCCGTCGTTTATGTGTGCATGGGCTGGTGGTGCTGGCGCTGATCATCTTTTCGGTGCTGCTGGGCATCAGTGGCCTGCTGTATTTCGAGCAGGACATTTCCTTCCACGATGCCCTGTATGACGCGGCGATGATCCTCGGTGGCATCGGCCCCATCAACATGCCGCAAACCTCCGGCGGCAAACTGTTTTTTGCCACCTATGGGCTGTATACCAACCTGGTTTTTGCCGCCACCCTGGGCTTGATCCTGTCCCCGGTGGCGCACCGTCTGCTGCACAAGTTTCATTACGACGAGAGCGATGACGACGCGGCGTAGTGGCAACGCCCCACTTGAATACCAGGGATAAAAAAGGCCGCTGCAAGAGCAGCGGCCGAAGTAAGACGTTAGATCAAGGAGCTACAAAATCAACGTCAGTGAACCTGGAGTAGCGGCTTGAATCGCACAACTTCAAATCGCTGGAAATCATTCCCGGCAAAGGTGCATGCCCGGTACGTTCGGTGTCAGTGGCGACGGGGTGTCTGCCGTGACTGCGAGTGAAGAATAAGCCCTGGCCTGGCCCGGAAAAATAGCGATTCAGGACAAGGACTGTTACAGCTTGAGCAACAGTCGCTGCGCTGGCCCGCTCCCGCCATCACCCTGCATCGACGTCTCTGATGAGCCTGTATCCAGCCGCTGGATAGTGCCCTGAACCGCCCCCAGGGCAAGGGCAGTAATCCCTTTGAGTGACAGCCCGAATACCTCCTTGGTGCGCTTATCGATCCCGCCATCGCGGCAGTAGGGTGGGCTTCCTGTCACTCACCGGGGAAGACGCATGACAAGAACAACAATGCGCGCCATCTTCACACCGCAGGCCCTGGCCGTCGCGGTAGCACTGGGTTGCAGCGCCCAGGCGCAGGCGGTGTCATTCAACATCGGGGAAATCGAAGGCCAGTTCGACTCGTCGCTGTCCGTGGGCGCCAGTTGGGGCATGCGCGATGCCGATCGGGAGTTCGTCGGCACGGTCAACGGCGGTACTGCGCAATCGTCCACCGGTGACGATGGCCGGCTGAATTTCAAGAAGGGCCAGACCTTCTCGAAGATCTTCAAGGGCCTGCATGACCTGGAGCTCAAGTACCGCGACAGCGGGGTCTTCGTGCGTGGCAAATACTGGTACGACTTCGAGCTCAAGGACGAAGACCGCGAGTTCAAGCCCATCAGCGACCACAACCGCAAGGAAGGCGCCAAGTCCTCGGGCGCGCAGATCCTCGATGCCTTCGTCTATCACAACTACTCCATCGCCAACCTGCCGGGCACTGTGCGCGCCGGCAAGCAGGTGGTCAGCTGGGGCGAGAGCACCTTCATCGGCAACTCCATCAACAGCATCAACCCGGTGGACGTCTCGGCCTTTCGCCGGCCCGGCGCCGAGATCAAGGAAGGCCTGGTGCCGGTGAACATGCTGTTCGCCTCCCAGGGCTTGACCAACCAGCTGACGGTCGAGGGCTTCTACCAGCTGGAGTGGGACCAGACCGTGGTGGACAACTGCGGCACCTTTTTCGGCAACGACGTGGTAGCGGACGGCTGCACCACCGGCTACACCGTCGGCAGCCCGGCGATCGCGCCGTTGCAACCGGTGGCGGCGGCCTTTGGCCAGGGTTTCCAGGTGACCCGCGAGGGGGTGATCCTGCCACGCGGCGGTGATCGCGACGCCCGGGACTCCGGACAGTGGGGCGCAGCCCTGCGCTGGCTGGGCGATGACACCGAGTACGGCCTGTACTTCATGAACTACCACTCCCGCAGCCCGGTGGTGAGTACCACCACGGCCAATGTCAGCGCGGCGACCCTGGGCGCCATTGCCGGTGCCGCCAACGGCATCGCCCCCGGCTCCGGCAGCGGCCTGGTGCAAAGCGTGATGCTCGGTCGTGGTCAGTACTACCTCGAATACCCCGAGGACATCCGCCTGTACGGCGCCAGCTTCTCCACCACCCTGCCCACCGGCACTGCCTGGACCGGCGAGATCAGCTACCGGCCCAACGCGCCGGTGCAGGTCAACACCAACGACCTGACCCTGGCCCTGCTCAACCCCATCGCCGGGGGCACGGCGTCGCCGATCAGGACCGCCCCGGGGGCCGACAACACCGGTTACCGGCGCAAGGAAATCACCCAGATCCAGAGCACCATGACCCAGTTCTTCGACCAGGTGCTGGGGGCCGACCGCCTGACCCTGGTGGGCGAGGCGGCGATCGTCCACGTCGGTGGCCTGGAAGACAAGAGCAAGCTGCGCTATGGCCGGGACTCGGTGTACGGCCAGTACGGCTACGGTGGCGACACCGGCGGCTTCGTCACGGCCACCTCCTGGGGTTATCGCGCCCGGGCCATCCTCGACTACAGCAACGTGATCGCCGGGATCAACTTCAAGCCCAACCTGTCCTGGTCCCACGATGTCAATGGCTACGGCCCCAACGGCCTGTTCAACCAGGGCGCCAAGGCCCTGAGCGTCGGGGTCGATGCCGACTACCGCAACACCTACACCGCCAGCCTCAGCTACACCGACTTCTTTGGCGGGCGCTACAACACCCTGACCGACCGGGACTTCCTCGCGTTGAGCTTTGGCGTGAACTTCTGAACCGGCACAAGAAGGAGTACCTGAATGCGCAAGATGATCCTGCAATGCAGCGCCCTGGCGCTGGGGCTGTGGGCGGCCAGCCTGATGGCCGCGGTAAGCCCGGAAGAAGCCGCCAAGCTGGGCACCAGCCTGACCCCGGTGGGCGCGGAAAAAGCCGGTAATGCCGACGGCTCGATCCCGGCCTGGACCGGAGGCATTGCCAAGAATGCCGGGGCGGTGGACAGCAAGGGCTTTCTCGCCGACCCGTTCGCCAATGAAAAACCGCTGTTCATCATCACCGCAGCGACGGTGGACAAATACAAGGACAAGCTCTCGGACGGCCAGGTGGCGATGTTCAAGCGCTACCCGGACAGCTACCGGATCCCGGTCTATCCCACCCACCGCAGCGTCGGCCTGCCGCCCGAGATCTACGAGTCGGCCAAGCGCAGCGCGCTGAGCGTGACCACCACCAACGACGGCAACGGCCTGGCCAATTTCACCGGCAACCGCTACTACGCCTTCCCGATTCCGAAGAACGGTATCGAAGTGCTGTGGAACCACCTGACCCGCTATCACGGCGGCAACCAGAAGCGCATCGTCACCCAGGTCACCCCGCAGACCAACGGCAGCTATACCTCGATCCGTTTCGAGGAAGAAGTGGCGGCGCCGCAACTGATCCCTGACCTGGACCCGGCCAAGGCCGCCAACGTGCAAAATTTCTTCAAGCAGTCGGTGACGGCGCCGGCGCGCCTGGCGGGCAACGTGCTGCTGGTCCACGAGACCCTGGACCAGGTCAAGGAGCCGCGTTCGGCGTGGATCTACAACGCCGGCCAGCGCCGTGTGCGCCGTGCCCCGCAGGTGGCCTACGACGGCCCGGGTACCGCTGCCGACGGCCTGCGCACCTCGGACAACTTCGACATGTTCTCCGGTGCTCCCGACCGCTACGACTGGAAGCTGGTGGGCAAGAAGGAGATGTACATCCCTTACAACAGCTACAAGCTGGACTCCCCGAGCCTCAAGTACGACGACATCGTCAAGGCCGGGCACATCAACCAGGACCTGACCCGCTATGAGCTGCACCGGGTCTGGGAGGTGGTGGGCACGGTCAAGCCGAACCAGCGGCATATCTACGCCACCCGGCACATGTACATCGACGAAGACAGCTGGCAAGTGGCCCTGGTGGACCACTATGACGGTCGCGGCCAGCTGTGGCGGGTTGCCGAAGGCCATGCGCAGTACTACTACGACCATCAGGTGCCGGCCTACACCCTGGAGGCCCTGTATGACCTGAACGCCGGCCGCTACCTGGCCCTGGGGATGAAGAACGAGGAGAAGTACAGCCTGCAGTTCGGTTTCGCCGCCAAGGCGGCCGACTACACCCCGGCCGCCTTGCGCGCCAGCGGGGTGCGCTAGGCGCCCCTCGGGTTGCAGTGGAGCAATGTTCAAGCCGCACGCTCTTCAGGGGCGTGCGGCTTCTTTATGAAGGTCAGTTGTGGCGAGGGAGCTGGCTCCCGCTGGGAGGCGCAGCCGCCCCAGGCCGAGAGCACGCGGTTCACCCGCAAGGCCGCGGCGGCAGGCATGGCGGCTACTGCGTAGCCGAGCGGGAGCAAACTCCCTCGCTCCAGTCGCGGCAATACTGGGTGCTTCTTGACTGGCAGTTATCCGACTGCCCGGTCGGTTTTTTTATGGGAGCTGATCAGCCTGCTGAATACTTCTTCAACTGCTCGCAAGGTCGGGGCTAGGGTGAGGGCAAGCTGGCTACAACTATAAAAAAGGCACGCCGCAATGACCGCCATGACTCCTTGTCCAGAGCGTTCCGGGCTCATGCCCCGTCTGTCCGCCCATCATGTTTCCCGCCACCGCCTGAGCGCCCCGTTGCTGACCTGCGAGGCCAGGATCCGGCTGCTGTGTGCTCCGGCCGGCAGTGGCAAGAGCGCGCTGTTGGTCGAGTGCCTGTTGCAGGCACCTGCCACGTGCCGGGTGATCTGGCTGCCGCTGGGCGGTACAGCCCAGGGCCCCCGGCAATTGTGCCAAGTCCTGGCCAGGGCCCTGGGCCTGGCGGACGATGATGAAGAGGCGGTGCTGCACTGCCTGCTGCTCGTGGAGACGCCCCTGTGGGTGTTCATCGACGACTACTGCCGGGTTGCCGCTGTCGGCCTGGACTCGCTGCTCGACCGCCTGTTGGGCCTGGACAACCCACAGTTGAGCTGGTGGCTGGGCTGTCGCCGGCGGCCCCAGTGCAACTGGCCCCGGCTGTTGCTGGACGACCAGCTGTTCGAGCTGGATGGCCCGGCCCTGGCCTTCGCTCAGGGTGACATCGAACAACTGTTGCGGCAGTTGCCGCAGCCGCTGTGCAGCCAGGCCGCCGGGCGCATCCTGCAACGCAGCGGCGGCTGGTGTGCCGGAGTGCGCATCGCTCTGCTCGAGGGCAGCGAACTGGCCAGCCAGCCCTGCAAGCCGGGGCGTCCCAACACCCTGCTCGAGTACCTGGAGCACGAACTGTTCAGCGTGCTGCCCGCGGAGCTGGCGCAAACCTGGCAGGTATTGGCGCACTTGCCACGGTTCAATCCCTCCTTGTGCGAACACCTGTTTGGCGCCGGGGAGGGCGCCGCGTACTTGCGCACCTTGCAGGACCTGGGCTGTTTCATCGAACCCTGTGAAGGCCGTACCGGCTGGCTGCAGGTATTCGCGCCCCTGGCCCGGTTGATGCGTGACGAAGCCTGGCCCGGCGGACGTTCCTGGCATCGCCGGGCCTGCCAGTGGTTCATCGCCGAGGAGGACTGGCAATCAGCCTTCGAACACGCGTTGCTGGCCGAGGAGTTCGAGGTCGCAGTCAGCCTGCTGGAGCATCTGAGTTTCGAATTCCTGTTCCTGCAGCACAACGCACTGCTGCTATTGCAGCTGCATGAGCGCCAGGGAGACGAGCTGCTGCTGGGCAGCCCGCAGTCAGTGGGCCTGCTGGCGGGCGCGATGCTGTTCGCCGGGCGTTTCGAGCACGCTGCGCAGTGCATGACGCAGATGGCCCGGTTCGCCCCCCAGCCTGCGGCTGCCGAGCAGACCCAGTTGCTGGCCCGCTGGCAGGCCCAGCAAGGTTGGTTGCTGCACCTGGGCGGGCGGATGGAGGCGGCGCGCGGGCACTTCCTCGAAGCCTTGGCCGCACTGGCGGACAGTGCCTGGACGACGCGCTTGCTGTGTCTCTCGGGCCTGACCCAGCAGGCATTGCTGTGCGGTGAGCTGGACGTGGCCCAGGCGCTGAATCGCGAGGCCCTGTGCCTGGCCCGGGCCCATGATGCGCTGCTGTTCGAGGCCCTGCTGGAGCTGGACCACGCGCAACTGCTGGAACAGCGTGGGGCGCCCCATCGAGCCGAGGGCTTGTTGGCGCAGGTGGCCGAGCGCCTGTCTGCTCAAGCCCTGAGGGCCACTCCGTTGCTGGGCCGCATTGCCTTGCGTCGTGGTCGCCTGGCCCTGCGCCAGGGCCAGGAGCGGGAGGCCGCCTCCTACTTGCGCAGTGGGCTCGAGGACTGCCTGGGCAGCCATGACAAGCGGGCCTTGTACGGATTCATCGGCCTGGCGCAGCTGGCGGCCAACCACCGCGACTATGCCCAGGCCTTCGTGCACCTGCGCGACGCCGAACGGCTGATGCAGCAACGGCAGATTCCCGACACCGTCTACCGGGGTGTGCTGCTGCAGGTCAGCAGTCAGTTCTGGTTGCAGCAAGGACGCCCGGAGCTGGCCCGTGAGGCGCTGAGCCGGGTCGCCCGGCACATTCGCGGGCCCGGGGCCTTGCAAGCACCGCCGGCGTCCCTGGAGATGATCCCGGGCATCGAGTGCCTGCTGGTGCTGGCCGAGGTCCGCCTGGGGTGCGCCCGGGAACCGGTGCCCAGGTTGCAACGGCTGCTCGATTGCGCCCGGCGACAGGGCATGCAGGGGCTTGAAACCGATCTGTGGCTGGCCTTGGCCGAGGTGGCCCATGTGCAGGGCGATGCACTACTGGCAGGGGAGGCATTGCAGGCCGGGCAGGCCCTGGCGGCGCGTTGCAACCTGCCCCAGGCCGTGCGCGAACTGGGTTTGCGCCAGCCGGCGCTGGTGCCGTATCAACAGGTGCCCAGTGGTCCGTTGCAGGCGCAAGACGATCACGACAGCCTGTTGAGCCTGCGTGAATTACAGGTCCTGCAACTGATTGCCCAGGGCTGCTCGAACCAGCAGATTGCCGAGCGCCTGTTCATTTCCCTGCATACGGTCAAGACCCATGGTCGACGCATCCACAGCAAGCTGGGCGTGGAGCGGCGCACCCAGGCGGTGGCCAGGGCCCAGACCCTGGGACTGATGAGCTGAGCGGCGGTTACTCCAGGGGCTGATGCCCCATGCGCCAGCTCACCGCTCGACAGGCCGCCAGCAGGCTGTGTGCCGCCGGGCCGTTCTCGTCGGCATGGAACAGCGACGTCGGGCCGACCACGGTCAGCACCGCGGCGACCTTGCCGGTGGCGTCGAACACCGGCGCCGACAGGGCATCGACCCCGGGCATCAGCAACCCATGGATGTGGTGCAGGCCGCGCTGGCGGATTTGCTCGGCCAGGGCTTCGTGGGCCTGTGGATCGGCCAGGTCCTGGAGGCTGGCCTCGGCCAGCTCCTGCTGGCGCAGCTCGAGGGTTTCCCGTTGTGGCAGGTAGGCGTTGAACACCAGTCCGGTGGACGAGGTGAGCAGCGGCAGCACCGAACCCAGTTGGGTGACCACGGTCACCGCGCGCACCGCAGGCTCGATGTGCACCACGGTGGCGCCCTGGTTGCCCCACACCGCGAGGAAGCAGGTTTCGTTCAATTCGTCGCGCAGGTCTGCCAGGGGCAGGGCGGCGACTTTCAGCACATCCAGGCTGCCCAGCGCAGCCAGGCCCACCCGCAAGGCTTCGCGGCCCAGGCCGTAGTGATTGGTGGCACTGTTCTGTTCGGCGAAACCGCTGGCGATCAGGGCCTGCAGGTAGCGGTGGACCTTGCTCGCGGGCATCTGCACATGCTCTGCCAGGCGCGAGAGGGACGTGGACGGCGAGAGTTCGGCCAGGGCCTTGAGGATGTCGGTGCCGACTTCGGCCGAGCGGACTTTCTGCTTACCGTTGCTGTCGCTGGTGCTGCGCGGCTTTTCCATGGAGGTGTAGGGGTCCCGTGACAAGTGGCGGTCTTTATAGCTTGACGCTCCTGGGCAATCAAATTACGTTATGCGTAATTGGATTACGATAAAAATAACCCAGGCGTGCCGATAACTCTTGTGAAGGAGTAGTGGGCCCCTGCCTATTCCAACTTCCAGGAGGCTCCATGAACCTCGATTCTTCGGCGTCCGCCCTCAGCTACCAATCAGGCTTCGGTAACGAATTTTCCAGCGAAGCCCTGCCAGGCGCACTGCCCGTCGGCCAGAACTCCCCGCAAAAGGCCCCTTACGGCCTGTATGCCGAACTGTTCTCCGGCACCGCCTTCACCATGACCCGCAGCGAATCCCGGCGTACCTGGATGTACCGCATCCAGCCTTCGGCCAAGCATCCGTCCTTCACCCGTCTCGAGCGCCAGCTGGCGGGCGGCGACCTGGGTGAAGTGACGCCCAACCGCCTGCGCTGGAGCCCGCTGTCGATCCCCGCGGAGCCGACGGACTTCATCGATGGCCTGGTGGCCATGGTGGCCAACTCGCCAGCACAGAAACCGGCCGGCATCAGCGTCTATCACTACCGCGCCAACCGCTCGATGGAGCGGGTGTTCTTCAACGCCGACGGCGAGCTGCTGCTGGTGCCGGAACTGGGCCGCCTGCGCATCGTCACCGAATTGGGCGTGCTGGAGCTCGAACCGCTGGAGATCGCCGTGTTGCCGCGTGGCCTGAAGTTCCGCGTCGAACTGCTGGACCCGCAGGCCCGTGGCTACATCGCCGAAAACCATGGCGCGCCGCTGCGCCTGCCCGACCTGGGGCCGATCGGCAGCAACGGCCTGGCCAATCCCCGGGACTTCCTGGCTCCGGTGGCCCATTACGAAGACCTGCGCCAGCCCACCGCCCTGGTGCAGAAGTACCTGGGCGAGCTCTGGGGCTGTGAGCTCGACCACTCGCCGCTGGACGTGGTGGCCTGGCACGGCAACAACGTGCCGTACAAGTACGACCTGCGCCGTTTCAACACCATCGGCACCGTCAGCTTCGACCATCCGGACCCGTCGATCTTCACCGTCCTGACCTCGCCCACCAGTGTGCCGGGCATGGCCAACCTGGACTTCGTGATCTTCCCGCCGCGCTGGATGGTGGCCGAGAACACCTTCCGTCCACCGTGGTTCCACCGCAACCTGATGAACGAGTTCATGGGCCTGATCCAGGGCGCCTATGACGCCAAGGCCGAGGGCTTCCTGCCTGGTGGTGCTTCGCTGCACAGTTGCATGAGTGCCCACGGCCCGGATGGCGAGACCTGCACCAAGGCGATCAACGTCCAATTGCAGCCGGCCAAGATCGACAACACCATGGCCTTCATGTTCGAGACCAGCCAGGTGCTGCGCCCGAGCCGGTTCGCCCTGGAATGCGCCGAACTGCAGAAAGACTACGATGCTTGCTGGGCTTCGCTGCCCGTCACCTTCAACCCGAATCGGAGATAACCCATGACCTTGTCCACCATCACCCGCAGCTGGGTCGAGTCTGCCAACGGTCACCCCGACTTCCCGTTGCAGAATCTGCCCCTGGGCGTTTTCAGCACCCAGGGCTCGGCACCTCGCAGCGGCGTGGCCATCGGCGAGCAGATCCTGGACCTGGAGGCCGCACTGGATGCCGGCCTGTTCGAAGGCCCGGCCAAGGCCGCGGTGGAGGCTGCCCGTGGTGGCCAGCTCAATGCCTTCTTCCAGCTCGGTCGCCCGGCCCGCGTGGCCCTGCGTGAGCGCCTGCTGGAGTTGCTGGCCGAGGGCAGCAGCCTGCAAGGCAAGATCCAGGCCCTGGGAGCGAAGCTGCTGCCCCTGGCCGCCGATTGCCAGATGCACCTGCCGGCCAGGATCAGCGACTACACCGACTTCTACGTGGGCATCGAGCATGCGCAGAACGTCGGCAAGCTGTTCCGTCCCGACAACCCCCTGATGCCCAACTACAAATATGTGCCGATCGGCTACCACGGCCGTGCGTCCACCATCCGCGCCTCCGGGGCCGATGTGCGCCGGCCCAAGGGCCAGACCCTGCCGGCCGGTCAGAGCGAGCCGACCTTCGGCCCCTGCGCGCGGCTGGACTACGAGCTGGAGCTGGGCATCTGGATCGGCCAGGGCAACGAGCTGGGCGAGCCGATCGCCATTGGCGACGCCGCCGAGCACATTGCCGGTTTCTGCCTGCTCAACGACTGGTCGGCGCGGGATATCCAGGCCTGGGAATACCAGCCGTTGGGCCCGTTCCTGTCCAAGAGCTTCATCACCAGCATCTCGCCCTGGGTGGTGACTGCCGAGGCCCTGGAGCCGTTCCGCCAGGCCCAGCCGGCGCGCCCCGAAGGCGACCCGCAACCACTGCCGTACCTGTTGGACGCGCGCGACCAGGCCAACGGTGGCTTCGACATCGAGCTGGAAGTGCTGCTGCTGACCCAGGCCATGCGCGAGCAGGGCCTGCCGGCACATCGCCTGACCCTGAGCAACAGCCAGTACATGTACTGGACCGTGGCGCAGATGGTGGCGCACCACAGCGTCAACGGCTGCCAGCTGCAGGCCGGCGACCTGTTCGGTTCGGGCACCCTGTCCGGTCCGCAGGGCGGCCAGTTCGGCAGCCTGCTGGAGATCACCGAAGGCGGCAAGAAACTCATCGAGTTGGCGTCCGGCGAGGTGCGCAAGTTCCTCGAGGACGGCGACGAGATCATCCTGCGCGGGCGCTGCAGCCGCGAAGGTTTCGCCTCCATCGGCTTCGGCGAATGCCGGGGTATCGTCCAGCCAGCCCGCTAAGGGGAGTGCACCATGGAGCTCTATACCTACTACCGTTCCACCGCGTCGTACCGGGTGCGCATTGCCCTGGGCCTCAAGGGCCTGGACTACCAGGCCATCCCGGTCAACTTGCTGGTGCCCAAGGGCGGGGCCAACCGCCTGCCGGAATACCTGGAGATCAATCCCCAGGG